>NZ_JBVKCZ010000019.1:0-185237 GCF_055634335.1 Streptomyces sp. NPDC111802
ACAAACGACGCGGACACAGTCCCTGAAACTGCCCAGCAATCAGAACAAGCACCGTTGCAGTACTAGGACCTGTCGTTTGGATCATGCCGGCGTCGAGTCGTTCCGCGGCGGGTGATCGAGTGGCGGCTGTTGTGGTCCTGTGCAATGATTGCGCGTACCTTTACGAGTACATTAGGTAGTTGTACCGTTGTTGGTTGCCGCGAGCTGCTCCTCCGGCGTCAGGAGGGTAGTAGCGATGAGTCAGAGTGCATCGGAGCGCCAGGCCACCCAGACGGAGCGGGGTGCGTGGAACCGGCTCGTCTCCTTCCACACCCAGGTGTCCGAGCTGGTCGAAAAGGCGCTTCAGGACAGGTTCGGGCTGTCGCTGAGCGAATACACCGCGCTGGAGGCGCTCGCCGGCGCCTCCGTGGACGGCCGGCCGGGACTGCGAATGCAGGCGCTGGCCGAGGCGGTCGGCATGAACCAGAGCTCCGTGAGCCGCCTGGTCACCCGACTGGAGCGACAGGATCTCGTCGAGCGCATTCACTACGAGAAGGACAGACGCGGCGTATTCACGGCCATCACCGCGTCGGGACGCGAGACTCTGGAGGCCGCCGTTCCGGTCTATCTCCAGACCCTCGCCGCAGCCTTCGACCGGGCAAACGCCGATCCCGACCTGCGGGAATTGGTGAAGCGCATCGGCAGTTAACCTGCCGTTCGAAAATCGACGGGCCGAAATTGCCCTTCGCACTCCGCCGTGCGGATGTGGCCAATTCTGTGCATCCCACCTTCGGTCCTTCTGCGCCCATGTCACTCCAGCACTAGTATTTCCAAGCGAAGTGAATGGGCCGCCGGTACAGGCGCGCCTATCGCCACCTGCACACTTCTCCACGGGAGTTGGTCGCATGACCACGGCAGATATCGTCGAGCGCTACTACGACGCCTGGATCAACCGGGACGGAGACATGAGCGATGTTCCGCTCTCGGACGACTTCGTCTTCGTCGGTCCGGTGGGCACCTTCGATTCGGCCGACGGCTTCCGCGCGATGGCCGGGCAATTCGGCCCGGCCGCCACAGATTTCACCGTCCGTCACCGGTTCATCGACGGTGACAAGGCCTGCGCCTTCGTTTCCTGGAACCTCGCCGCCGTTCCCGGCACGATGACGGCCGCCGAACTGCTCGAGGTCCGTGACGGCACCCTCGTCCGCGCCGAGGTGATCTACGACGCCGAGGACCTCCGCAAGGCCGCGGCGGCCGGCCGCGTCTGACCACCGCCGCCCGCCGCCCAGGCGACGATCAGATCCAGCCCTGCTCCCAGGCCCGGTGCGCGGCCGCGTGCCGGGTCGGCACGCCCAGCTTGGCCATGGCCGCGGAGAGATAGTTGCGGACCGTGCCCGGGGCCAGATGGACCTCGGTGGCGATCTCGGCCACCGACGCGCCGGTGCGTGCGGCACGCAGGACCTGTAGTTCGCGGTCGGTGAGCGGGCAGTCGTCCTCGGTCAGCGCGGAGGCGGCGATGTCCGGGTCCACATAGCGACGGCCGGCGGCGATGTCGCGGATGATCTCGGCCAGCCGTGCCGCCGGCGTCGTCTTGGGCACGAAGCCGCGCACACCGGCGGCCAGGGCCCGGCGCAGTACGGCGGGCCGGGCGTGCCGGGTGACCAGGACGATCCGCGTGGGCAGTTCGGCCCGGATCTCCTCGGCCGCGCGCAGCCCGTCGGTGGGCGGCATCTCCAGATCGAGGACGGCGATGTCGGGGCGATGCTCCCGGGCCAGCCGTACCGCCTCGGTGGAGGTGGCGGCCTCGGCGACCACGGTGAGGTCGCTCTCCAGCGCGAGCAGGGCGGCCAGGGCGCTTCTGAGCAGGTCCTCGTCGTCGGCGATCAACAGGCGGATCATCGGGCGGCTCCGTCCGCGGGGTGGGACAAGTCGATCATCGCGCCCGCCCTCCGGGTGGCCGGAGAGGACACCGGCAGCGCGGCCACCACCACGAACAGATCCCCGTCCCGGTGCCACGCCAACTCGCCCCCGGCCACTTCCAACCGCTCGGCGAGCCCACGCAGTCCCGTGCCCTCCGAGGCGTCCGGGCCGTCCGCCACGCCGTCGTTGCTCACGCGCAGCCGGGCGACACCGTCGGCGACCCGGTACTCCACCTCGGCATTCCCGGCCCGGCTGTGCCTCAGGACGTTGGTCGTGGCCTCCCGCATCACCAGACCGAGCAGGTGACGGGCCGGCTCCGGGAGAGCCCCGGCCACGGCGTCGGGGTCGAGCGTCATCCTCGCGTCGATCCCCGCGGCGGCCAGCACCCGGGTCGCGTTGGCGATCTCGTCGTCCAGGGTCGTTCGCCGGTAACCCCGCACCACGGCACGGGTGTCGGCGAGGGCGTCCGCCGCGAGCCGCCGTACCTCCTTCATCTCCCCGGCCGCACGCTCCGGGTCCCGCTCGACCAGCCGCTCCGCCAACTCGCCCTTCAGGGCGATCACTTGGAGATGGTGACCCTGGATGTCGTGCAGGTCGGCGGCGAACCGCAGCCGTTCCTCCCTGACCGCCAGCTCCGCCTCCAGCCGCCGCGCCTCGTCCAGCCGCCGAGCGGTGTCCCAGGCCCACAGGGGACCGAGTGTCACCCAGACCGTGAAGGCGACCAGCCCCGGGGGAAACAGCGCGGCGTAAGCCAACTCGCCGTCGCCCTCGACCAGGCTCA
This sequence comes from Streptomyces sp. NPDC111802, assembly GCF_055634335.1. Classification (NCBI taxonomy): domain Bacteria; kingdom Bacillati; phylum Actinomycetota; class Actinomycetes; order Kitasatosporales; family Streptomycetaceae; genus Streptomyces; species Streptomyces sp. NPDC111802. Next base: position 2,681 of record NZ_JBVKCZ010000019.1, read on the forward strand.
CGACACCTCCGGGCAGCGGCGCGAGGAGCACGGCGCCCGCGATCAGCAGCCGTGCGCGGCGCGGCGGGAGGTACGTCGCCACGATCGCCGCCACGATGGCGGGCGCGACCGGCCACAGCCCGTAGTCGCGCCGGGCCAGCGGAGCGGCGGCGAGCACGACTCCGGCCCCGACGGCGGCGATCAGCCACCCCAGGGGCGGTCCGCCGGGCCGGGAGCCGGCCACCGGCAGAAGGGCCGGCCGACTGCCCAGCAGTACGACGCTCGCCCCCACCTCGACCACCAGCGCGACGGCGGCCGGGCCGCGGGCCCACAGCGGGACATCGCCGTCGAGGACCCACGCGCCCACGAAGACGGCCAGCACACACGCGGTCATACCCGGCACGGTCCACCAGGTGTAGCGGCGAAGGCCCGTCAGCCCCGCCGTGTCACGATCGATCGCCCCGTCCCCCACCCGGTCATTGTGGCCCAGGCCGCATGACAGATGTCACGCGAGGACGTGACAACTCCACGGGCGGGCATGGGGGTTCGGCACTACTGGCGGGCTGCGCCGCGCCGCAGGCTGGATCTGCCCACGGATACGTACCTGACCAGGAGATCCTCATGTCCACGCCCGCACCTCACGCGACGGCGGACGGCCCGCGCCCGGCTGCCATGCTCAAGCGGCGCTGGCCCACCGCGCTGGCCGCCGCGGTCGTCACCGTCAATGTGCTCGCCTCCGGCTCACAGGACCAGGCCGACGCCGTCGGCGGCTACGGGGAGACCCTGCCGCTGCTGCCCCTGATCTATCTGATGGTCAATCAGCTGGGGCAGCCCCGGTTCACCTGGCCGGTCCTCGGGGCGGGGGTGGTGCTGGTGTTCGCCCTCGCCGCGCAGGACGCCCTCGCCCCGTCGGCCGTCCTCGTCGCCCTGGCCCTGCTCCTCCTGGTCTGGGGTGCCGTCCGTGGAACTCCGCACGGGCAGGCCGTCTTCGGGCTCCAGGTCGCCGGCGCGGTCCTGTTCTGCGGGCTCGCAGTGGCCGGGCTGGCCGTGGATCCCGATCTGGGCCGCTGTCTGGTGGCCGCTGGCTGGTTCTTCCACGGTGTCTGGGACTTCGTCCACCTGCGGCGCGACCAGGTCGTCTCCCGCACGTTCGCCGAGTGGTGCGGCGTCATCGACGTACTCGTCGCCGCACAACTGCTGTTTCTGGCCTAGGGCCTGTCGTTTGGATCATGCCGGCGTCGCGGGGCCTGGCACGCGCATCTGCCGCGTTGTCGTCAGTCGCCGACGCTCCGCGTCGACTCCCTCCTCCGCCTTGCAGCTGCACGCTCCCCCACGCTCGAACCGGCTTCGCTCGGCTCGCGCGGGGGCACCCCCATCGCCCCCGCTCGGGTCGGCTGAAATGCGCAGTCCCTCTCAGCCGACCTGATCCAAACGACAGACCCTAGCCGGCGCGAAGAACGGCCGAGAAGCGCCCGGGCGGGGCCCGTAACCGGGTCCCGCCCCGTACGTTGCCACCAGTGGTCTCTGCCGTCCGATCCGTCAACTCCGCGCACTGGGAGCTCCCTTGGACACCGAAGACACCTCCGGCGCCCTCCCTTTCGGCCCGCTCTCCCGCCGCAGATTCCTCCAGGCCACCGCGACGGCCACCGCACTCGCCACCGTCGGCACGTCCGTCGCGTCCGCCGCGTCCGCCGCGTCCGACACGGCCACCACCCTCTCCTTCACCGCCGCCACGGGCGGCTCCGCGACCCTCGCCCCCACCGGTGACCGGCTGGTCGCCGAGGTCCAGAACGTGCTCTGGTCCATCCCGCGCAAGGGCGGCACCGCCGTCCCGCTCACCCCGCCCGGCCTCGAACCCAGCCGTCCGCAGTTCTCGCCCGACGGCAGCCGGCTCGTCGTCTGCGCCTACCGCGACGGCGGCTTCCACCTCTGGACGCTGCGGCCCGACGGCTCCGAGCTGCGGCAGCTCACCGACGGCCCGTGGGACGACCGGGGCCCGGCCTGGTCGCCGGACGGCACCCGGATCGCGTTCGCCTCCGAGCGCGGGGGCGACACCGTGACCGGTGCCCCGTACCGCATCTGGGTCGTGGACGTGCGCACCGGCGCGCTGACCCGGCTCACCGGGGGCCCCGGCCGGCAGGGTCCCGGGCAGGACGCCCGCTGGGAGGACTTCGACCCGGCGTGGTTGCCCGACGGCGAGCGGGTGCTCTTCGTGCGCGCCGGCGTCACCGCCACGGGCACCCTGCGCGCGACCACCGTCGCGTCCGTGGCCGCCGACGGCTCGGGCCCGGTCACCACCGAGCACACCGACGACTCCGGCGCCCAGCTCATGACCCCGGCCGTCTCGCCCGCCGGACGCCTGGCCTACCTGCGCACCACCGCCTCGCCCGCGGCCTCCTGCACCCTCGTCGTGGACGGCGAGCAGGTCGCCGTGCGGGGCGACCTGCTCCCCGCGCCGCCCCGGTGGACGGACGCCGAGCACCTGCTCCTCACGGTCGACGGGCACTTCCGCCTGGTCGACCCGGACGCTCCGGGCGAGGGCGAGGAGATCCCGTTCACCGCCACGCTGCCCGTGGACCGGCCTCACTACCGAGGCAAGGCGTACGACTTCGAGGGCTCCGGCGCCCGTCCCGTCCGCGCGCTGCACCTGCCCGCCCTGTCACCGGACGGCCGCAGCGTCGCCTTCGCCGCGCTCAACGCCCTGTGGACCGCGCGAACGACGGGCGGCCGCGCGCCCCGCAATGTGCTGCAAGTCCCCGCCACCCGCTATGTGCTGGCCCCCACCTGGACGCCCGACGGCACGGCTCTGGTGTACGCCGACGACCGCGACGGACTGTTCGCCGTACGGCGCCGCGACCTCGGCTCCGGAGAGGAGACCGTGCTCGCCGAGGGCGGCCGTGTCTTCCCCGCCCTTTCGCCCGACGGGACACGGCTGGCCTGTCTGGACATGTCCGGCAACCTCGTGGTGCGCGACCTGCCCGACGGCACCGAACGGATCCTCGTCGCGCCCCTCGGCTCGGGCGGGCTGCCCGGCCGCCCCAGCTGGTCGCCCGACGGCCGGTATGTGGCCCTGTGCGACCGCAACCGCCTCAACCAGCGCTTCCGGGAGGGCTACAACCTCATCCGCGTCGTCGACACCACGACCGGGACCGCCGCTCTCCACGCCCTCGCCCCGCACACCTCGCTCTCCGACCGCTATGACTCCGGCCCCGTCTGGTCCCCGGACGGCCGCTGGATGGCCGTCGTCGCCGAGTCGGTGCTGTGGCTGCTGCCGGTCCGCACCGAGGGCACCCCGGACGGCGAGCCCCGCCGGCTCACCACGGAACCCGCCGACCACCCGTCCTGGTCCGCCGACGCCCGCACCCTGCTCTACCTGAGCGCGGGCGCCCTGCGTCTGATCGACATCGGCAGCGGCAGAAGCCGTACCGTCCGCGTCCCGCTGGGCTACCGCAGACCGCGCCCCGCCGACACGGTCGTGCACGCGGGCCGCCTCTGGGACGGCACCGGTTCGGCGGTCCGCGAGGACATCGACGTCGTCATCCGCGACGGCCGGATCGCCGAGGTGGCCCCGCACCGCGCCGGCCGCCCCGCCGCACACCGTGTCGACGCGAGCGACCGCACCGTGATCCCGGGCCTGTGGGACGCGCACACCCACCCCTGGCAGAGCACGTACGGCGGCCGGCAGACCGCGCTCCAGCTCGCGTACGGCATCACGACGGCGGTCTCGCTGGGCGGCTTCGCCTACGAGCAGGCCCGCATCCGGGAGGCGGTCGCCGCCGGCGTCCTCGCCGGGCCCCGGCTGCTGGCCACCGGTGAACTGCTCGACGGCGCGCGGGTCGCCTACAGCATGGGCCGCGCCCACCGCACCCGCGAGGGACTGCGCCGCTCGCTGGCCCGCGGGGAGGCGCTGGACTGGGACTTCGTGAAGACGTACGTACGCGCCCCGGGGTGGGTGATGAAAGAAGCCGCGGACTTCGGGCACCGGCGGCTCGGTGTGCGCAGCGGCAGCCATCTGTGCAGCCCGGGGGTGCAGCTCGGCCAGGACCTGACCACCCATTTGCAGGCCACGCAGCGGCTGGAGTTCGGGCACGCGACCTCCGCGACCGGGCGCTCCTACAGGGACGTCGAGGAGATCTACACCGCCGGCGACTTCCACCTCGTGGCGACCCCGTTCACGGCCATCGCCCTCCTCGGCGCCGATCCCGCGCTCGCGGACGACCCACGAGTCACCGCGCTCATGCCGCCGTGGGACACCGCACTCGTCCGCGAAGGGGCCGGACAGCCGCCCACCGACGCCCAACTGGCCACGCTGGGCCGGGAGATGGACGTCTACCGGCGGATCCTCGCCGGCGGCGGGCTCGTCGCGCTGGGCACCGACCAGCCGATCGTCCCGGTCGGCCTGCATCTGCACCTGGCCCTGCGTGCCCTCCATCGCGCCGGCCTGTCACCGGCCGAGGTGCTGCGCACCGCGACCCTGCTGCCCGCGCGGGTCTTCGGCGCGGACGCCGATCTGGGCACGGTGGAGGAGGGCAAACTCGGCGATCTGACCGTCGTGGACGGCGATCCGTTCACCGACTTCGCCACGCTGATCCGCACGGTGGCGGTCCTGCGGGGCGGTGTGCTCTTCGACGGGGCGGACCTGGTCGACGCCGTCACGACTCCCGACGCGCGGCGGGACGGGACACCGCCGACGGCGTCGGCCGAGGAGTGGCTGGAGGTGAGCCGCCACATGCGACGCGAGGGTTGCTGCGATCCGGGACTCTGAGCGGGGCACGGTTCACACATACCTTGTGAGACATCTGCGCAGGAGTATCACTCGGGCTGCACACAGCCCGTCGAAAGGCTCGTTAGCGTTCTGGCCGTTCGCTCCCGAGTACGAACGTGACCAGGTCGCGGCCGAACAGGGCCGATGGCGCAGTCAACCCAGAAAGACCGCAGATGGACTACTGCTCCTCGTGCCGTCGGCACCTCAACGGGGCCCTTGTGTGCCCCGGGTGCGGCGCCTACGCCCCGGACATCGCTCCCTCCGCGGTAGGGGGTCACTCCGCGGTAGGGGGCCCCTCCGTGTCGGCCGCGTCCGATCCGGCGCCGCGGACTCCGGCCGTCGACACGTGGTACGACGGCTACTTCCGTGACGAGCCCGTGCCGCCGGCCGACCCGGACGAGACCGCGCCCCTCGCTGCGTCCGAGGACGTGGAGGGCGTGCCCGCCGCCCCGGAGGGCCGGGCGGCGCGGCGCCGGCAGCGCGCCCGCTGGAAGAAGAACCAGCGCCGGGCCGTGGTCGCCACGGCCGTCGCCCTGGTCGGCGGCGGCCTGACCGTCTCGGCGTTCAACCAGCAGTCCGGCGACAAGGCCCAGGCGGCCACCGCCCCGGAACGGCCGAACGTGGGCCTCCCGGAGCAGCAGCAGACGGAGCTCACCCGCCCGGCGTCCACTCCGGCGGACACCCGCGGGAGCGGGCGCACCGACACGCCCACATCGCATCCGACCCCGACGAACGCCGCCCGGGAGTCCGTCAGTACGCCCCGCACCACGCGGCAGTTCACCCGACCGGACGCCGCCGCCACCCCGCCTCCGGCGGCGACCACGGTCCCGCAGACGCAGACCGTCTCCCCGGCGCCCGGCGGCCAGAACTCCGGCGGCGGCACCGGCGGTGAGCAGGCCGAGCAGCAGACGCCGGCCCCGGCGCCGACCGACGGAGCGGACTCCGGTGCGTCCCCGGCGCCGACGAGCCCGGCCCCGCAGGAGACCACGCCGGCGCAGCTGTGCGTGCTCAACCTGGTGTGCGTCGGCTGACAACGCCGGGAACCGGCCTGAGCGCCACGGCAAGAGCCACTTGAGATCGTCGTCACCCTCCCGCATCGCCACACAACCTGGTGGATGCGGTCATGCTGGAAGAAGCCGGATCACGTCCCACGACGAGGTTCGGCACCGGCAGAGCAGGACGTCGTACTCAGGAAGGAACTCTCCATGGTCGAGCAGGACGAGCGCTTCGACGTCGTGGTCCTCGGCGCGGGCCCCGGCGGCTATGTCGCCGCCATCCGCGCCGCCCAGCTGGGCAAGCGCGTGGCGGTCGTGGAGGAGAAGTACTGGGGCGGCGTCTGTCTGAACGTGGGCTGCATCCCCAGCAAGGCACTGCTGCGCAACGCCGAACTGGCGCACATCTTCACCCGTGAGGCGAAGACCTTCGGCATCAAGGTGGACGGGCAGGTCACCTTCGACTTCGGCGAGGCGTTCCGCCGCAGCCGCAAGGTCGCGGACGGCCGGGTCAAGGGCGTCCACTACTTGATGAAGAAGAACAAGATCACCGAGATCGACGGCCGCGGCACCTTCCTGGACCCGCACACCCTCCAGGTGGCCGGCTACGACGGCGACACCCGCACCATCGGCTTCGACCACTGCATCATCGCCACCGGCGCCACCCCCAAGCTGCTCCCCGGCACCCGGCGCAGCGCGCGCGTGGTGACCTTCGAGGAGCAGATCCTGGCCGAGGAACTGCCACGCTCGATCATCATCGCGGGCGCCGGTGCGATCGGCGTCGAGTTCGCCTATGTGCTGCACAACTACGGCGTGAAGGTCACCATCGTCGAGTTCCTGGACCGGATGGCCCCGCTGGAGGACGCCGAGGTCTCCGCCGAACTCGCCAAGCAGTACCGCCGGCTCGGGATCGAGGTGCTGACCTCCACGCGGGTCGACGCCGTCGACGAGTCCGGCGAGCAGGTGCGCGTCACGGTCACCGGGAAGGACGGCTCCCAGAAGGTCCTGGAGTCCGACAAGGTGCTCCAGGCCATCGGCTTCCAGCCGAACATCGAGGGCTACGGCCTGGACAAGACCGGCGTGAGGGTCACCGAACGCGGCGCGATCGACATCGACGGCCGCTGCCGCACCTCCGTCCCGCACATCTTCGCCATCGGCGACGTGACGGCGAAGCTGATGCTCGCGCACGCCGCCGAGGCGATGGGCATCGTCGCCGCCGAGACCATCGCGGACGCCGAGACGATGGAGCTGGACTATGTGATGATCCCGCGGGCCACCTACTGCCAGCCGCAGATCGCCAGCTTCGGCTGGACCGAGGCCCAGGCACGCGAGCGGGGCTTCGATGTGCAGGTGGCGAAGTTCCCCTTCACCGCGAACGGCAAGTCCCACGGCCTCGGCGACGCGACCGGCTTCGTGAAGCTGATCAGCGACGCCAAGTACGGCGAACTCCTCGGCGGCCACCTGATCGGCCCGGACGTCACCGAGCTGCTGCCCGAGCTGACCCTGGCCCAGCAGTGGGACCTGACCGTCCACGAGGTCGCCCGTAACGTCCACGCACACCCGACGCTCGGAGAGGCGGTCAAGGAAGCGGTGCACGGTCTCGCCGGTCACATGATCAACTTCTGACGGCGGAGTCCAGGGCTCAGCCGTCGAGCCACCAGCGGGCCGCCGCCCAGGCCAGCGCGTAGCTGAGGCCGTTGACCGACCAGTGCAGGGCCATCGGCGCCAGCAGGCTGCCGGAGCGGCGGCGCAGCTCGCACAGGACGACCCCGGCCAGGGCCGTGACGACGATCGCCGCGGCCACGGTCGGTGCCACACCGGCCGGGCCGTCGCCGAAGACGGAGCCGAGCGCGGCGTTGGAGCTGTTGATGCCGCGCGAGGGCATCAGATGCCACAGCCCGAACAGCAGCGACGACACTCCGGTGGCCCACGCCGTGCCGCGCCGCCGCCGGATCATGGCCCACAGCACCCCGCGGAAGGCGATCTCCTCCAGCAGTACGGTCCCGAAGGGCACCCGCACCAGCGCTCCCGACAGCATCCGCCCCAGGGAGAGGTCCGCCGCCCTGGCGTCCCGGAACGCCTCCCGCCCGGCGGGCACGGCCAGGAGGGCCAGCAGCACAAGCAGGACGATCCCGGCCAGGACGGGCGCCCACCGCAGTCCCCGGCGCACCGCCGCCGCGTCGAGGCCCAGTTCGGCCGGGGTGAGTCCGTCCCAGCGGGCGATCAGCAGCAGAACGGCCGTCGCGATCACGCAGATGACCAGGTACATGGCGGTGCCGCGCGCGAGCCAGTTGTTCAGCAGGTTCGCGACGGCGAGAACGGCGACAGCACATGTGATCCGCATCCGGGTTCCAGCATCCCCCGGCTGCGGCGATCAGCCCAATGCGCGGCAGTACAGCGCGTCGGGCGTCCGGGCCGACCCCACCCGCCCGGTGTAGGCGATTCCGGCCGCGTACTCGTCGTCCGCGCACTGGCCCTTGTAGCGGCCGTACGCGAAGTCGCCGCCCTTCGCGGCCGTCCCCCGGTTGTCGCCCCGGTCGAACCAGACCGTACGGCCGCTCGTACCGAGCCTCCCGGCGGGTGCGGCCGCGCACAGGGCGGCGGAGACGGCCGGGCCGCGGACGCTGTACCCGATGAGGAACTGCCCGTCGGCACACTGGAGTTTGGTGTACCCGGACGCCCAGTCGCCGCCCGGCCGGACATGCCGCTCGTCGACGACCACCTCGTGTCCGCCGGCCAGGTCCCACAGGGCGCCCGCGGTCACGTCCGAGCAGAGCCCCCGGTTGCCGGTGTGGCCGAGACCGAGCAGCCGCTGTCCGTCGGGGCAGACGGCCTTGCGAGCGCCGGAGTCCCAGTCGGGCAGGGCGCGCATCCGCCGTGACTGGACGAAGTCGCCGTGGTCCGGGCTGAGCATGGACCAGTCGGCGACCGGCGCCACCGGCCCCGTGCGGCCGTCGGCCTCGATGAGCCGCGTCCAGGCGGCGGCCCGCCAGTCGTCACCGTCGTAGAGACCCATACGATGCCCCCGCGCGTCCCAGTGCAGCAGCGCCCAGCCGTTGCCCTTGCGGTCCTCGTGCCAGCCGACGAGCGGCCAGTACGCGAAGTCGGCGTCGGTGCGGATCAGTTGGTCCACGAAGTTCTCGAACCAGGCCCGCTGTTTCTGTCCGGTCTCGTCGCGGCCCCCGACGCCGAACTCGCTGATCCACACGGGGGCGGTGAAGTGCTGGTCCTGTTCGGCGGTGACGAAGAAGGCCTGGCGGTTCAGGACGGCGATCAGTTCGGCGGGGCTCAGGTCGCGGTAGCGGGGGTCGCTGGTCTCGCCCGTTCCGGTGGCGCCGCTGTGGTTCGGGCCCGTGTAGTCGTAGAAGTGGGCGGAGTACACGAGCTTGCCGGAGTCGACGAGTGTGTGCGACAGGCGGCGGGCGGGCTCCAGGGTGGGGCGCTCGTGCGGCAGGCCGTCGACGGGGATGCCCGTCCAGTTGATGCCCTCGACGACGATCAGCAGATTCGGGTTGGCCTCCGTCAGGATGCGGTCCCCGACGCGCTGCGAGGCGGCGAACCAGTCGTGGTCGTCGCCCATGCCCCAGTTGGGGTCGTCCCAGACGCTTCGGCGTACCTCGTTGTACAGGTCGGCCCCGACGACGCGCGGGTTGTCCCGGTAGCGGCGGGCCATGAACAGCCAGTCGTCCTCCCAGGCGGCGGTGGACCGGCTCGCGTTCCAGCGTTCGTTGCCGTCGACTCCGCAGCACCAACGCGTGGTGTTCGTATGGTTGTTGAGGATCACCGCGAGACCGGCCGCGGTGAGCTCGCGCACCACCGCGTCGTACACCTGAAGCGGTGTCCTTCCGCGCAGAGAGGCATTGGCGGCGACGGAGTCGTCCGTGACGGGACGGGTGTCGTGGATCATCTCGTTGGAGAAGGGCAGCCGGACGCTGTTGATCCCGATCTCCCGGAATCCGGCGATGATCTCGGCCATCGGGGCGCGGTCCAGGCCGAGCGGCATCCGGCCCGAGTTCTCGCCCGCATGATGGCTGGAGTCCTGCTCGGGGTCGCCCGAGCCGTTCCAAGTGCCGCTGGCCCCGTGCCAGTTGCCGGAGCGCAGCTTGAAGCGGTCGCCGTCGGCGTCGACGATCCAACGGCCCCGGGTGCTGAGCGGAGGCGTCCAGTCCGCGGCGACGGACGGTGCGACCGTCTCGGCGACGGGCTGCGGCTCGGCCACGGACCGGGGGAGGGGTGCCAGAGGAACCAGGAGGAACACGGCGGCGAGGGCCGCTCTCACCAAGGATCCGCGCACGGTCACCATCCCTGAGGCAGCTGTTTTGTCATGGCAGCGTCATGCAATGTGGGCTCGTACACCGTAGTGCACCAACGTCGCGCAGGCACCGGGGTGTTCGGGCGAGACGCGGACGTCTCTCACCGCCGGCCGTGTCCCGCCGTCATGGCGACACCGGCGCCCGCTCCTGTGGCGTCCCGGCACCGCACTGAGCATGCTCGGTGGTATCGCGTCGCGTCCCTAGGGAGGCACGATCCTCATGCCGGCCAAGAACCTCACCGTGAACCGCACAGCCCTCGGCCACCGCCTCGCCTACGCCCTGCGCCACCCCGACCGCGTGCCCCGTCACCTCGCCCGGTCCGCCCGTGACCTGTGGCTGCGCCGCCGGCACCCGGACCACATCGCCTACTACCGCGCCGTGATGCGCTCCGACACCCGGGCCGACCCGGACGCGGCGGTCGGCAGCCACAACCGGGAGCGCTGGCTGGCGCTCGGCGCGATGCAGTTCGACTACCTCGTCGGCCACGGCCTGCGTCCCGAGCACCGGATGCTGGAGATCGGCTGCGGCAACCTGCGAGGCGGCTGGCGGTTCATCCGTCACCTGGAGCCCGGCCACTACTACGGCATCGACATCTCGCCCGACATCCTGTTCGCCGCGCAGGACACCGTCACGGCGTTGGGCCTGCAGCGGCGGCTGCCCACCCTGACCCCGGTCCGTGACCTGAAGCTGCGCTTCCTGCCCGACGCGTACTTCGACGTGGTGCACGCCCACAGTGTCTTCTCGCACTCGCCGCCGGAGGTCATCGAGGAGTGCCTGGCCCACGTCGGCCGGGTCATGGCGCCCGGCGGCTGGTTCGACTTCACCTTCGACCGCACCGAGGGCGAGGAGCACCAGGTCCTGCGGGAGGACTTCTACTACCGCACCGAGACCCTCGTCGCGCTGGCCGAGCGGCACGGACTGCGGGCCCGCTTCATGGCCGACTGGGAGGAACTCCCGCACGGCCAGTCCAAGATCCGCGTCACCCACGGGAGTTGAGCCGACAGCCCGTCATCAGGTCATCCGTCCCGGACTCTTGACTCGTAAAGCGGTAGCGGCGATCCTCTTTCGCACATCTTGCGAGGTCATGACAAGTCGACCCCGCCATCCCGCCGACCGAGGGACATGGGCTGTGACCAGTGCCGGACGCCCGTACCGCCGACGCAAGAACATCACCGTTGTCTCGCTGCTCCTGCTGGTGCTGTCGATCGCGCTCGGGCCCACACCGAGCTCGGCGGCCGGACCGAACTGGTGGGACCCGAGTGCGCGGCCCGCGCCCGACTCCCGGATCAACGTCACGGGAGAGCCCTTCAAAGGCACCAACACCAAGGGCGAGGTCCGCGGCTTCGTCGACGCGCACGACCACATCTTCTCCAACGAGGCCTTCGGCGGCCGGCTGATCTGCGGGAAGCCGTTCTCCGAGCAGGGCGTCGCCGACGCCCTCAAGGACTGCCCCGAGCACTACCCCGACGGCTCGCTCGCCATCTTCGACTTCATCACCAACGGCGGTGACGGCAAGCACGACCCGGTCGGCTGGCCCACCTTCAAGGACTGGCCCGCGCACGACTCGCTGACCCACCAGCAGAACTACTACGCCTGGGTCGAGCGGGCCTGGCGCGGCGGCCAGCGGGTGCTGGTCAACGACCTCGTCACCAACGGCGTGATCTGCTCGGTGTACTTCTTCAAGGACCGCAGCTGCGACGAGATGACGTCGATCCGGCTCCAGGCCAAGCTGACGTACGACATGCAGGCCTTCATCGACAAGATGTACGGCGGCACCGGAAAGGGCTGGTTCCGGATCGTCACCGACAGCGCACAGGCGCGCGAGGTCATCGAGCAGGGCAAGCTCGCGGTCATCCTCGGCGTCGAGACCTCCGAGCCCTTCGGCTGCAAGCAGATCCTCGACATCGCGCAGTGCGACAGGGAGGACATCGACAAGGGCCTGGACGAGCTGTACGCGCTGGGTGTGCGCAGCATGTTCCTGTGCCACAAGTTCGACAACGCCCTGTGCGGGGTCCGCTTCGACTCGGGCGGGCTCGGAACGGCCATCAACGTCGGCCAGTTCCTGTCGACCGGCACCTTCTGGAAGACCGAGACCTGCAAGGGCCCGCAGCACGACAACCCGATCGGCAACGCCTCGGCGGCCCAGGCCGAGCACGAACTTCCGGCGGGCGTGGAGGTCCCCTCGTACAACGCGGACGCGCAGTGCAACGTCCGAGGGCTCACCGAACTCGGTGAGTACGCGGTGCGCGGCATGATGAAACGCAAGATGATGCTCGAGATCGACCATATGAGCGTCAAGGCCACCGGCCGCGCGCTGGACATCTTCGAGTCCGCGTCCTACCCCGGAGTGCTCTCCTCGCACAGCTGGATGGACATGGACTGGACCGAGCGGGTCTACGGACTCGGCGGCTTCATCGCCCAGTACATGCACGGCTCCGAGGGCTTCATCGCGGAGGCGAAGCGCACAGAGGCCCTGCGTGACAAGTACGGCGTGGGCTACGGCTACGGCACCGACATGAACGGCGTCGGCGGCTGGCCGGGACCGCGCGGAGCGGACGCCCCGAACAAGGTGACCTACCCCTTCAAGAGCGTCGACGGCGGCTCCGTCATCGACCGGCAGACCACCGGCGAGCGCACCTGGGACCTGAACACCGACGGCGCCGCCCACTACGGCCTCGTTCCCGACTGGATCGAGGACGTCCGCAGCGTCGGCGGCCAGGACGTGGTCGACGACCTCTTCCGGGGCGCCGAGTCCTACCTCGACACCTGGGCGGCCTCCGAGAACCACGAGGCCGGGGTGAACCTCGCGCGCGGCGCGGCCACGTCCGCCAGTTCCTCGGAGTGGAGCCTGTTCACCAGCTACCACCCGAACCGGGCCACCGACGGCGACGGCCGTACCCGCTGGGCGAGCGGCTGGAGTGCCGACCAGTGGTACAAGGTCGACCTCGGCTCCACGCACCTGGTCAAGCGGGTCACCCTCGACTGGGAGCGCGCGTACGGTAAGTCGTACCGCATCGATCTCTCCACCGACGGCGTGAACTGGCAGACCGCCTGGTCCACGACCGCCGGCGACGGCGGCCTGGACACGGCCAGGTTCACCGGCACACCGGCCAGGTACGTACGCGTCCAGGGGCTGGAGCGCGGCACCGACTGGGGCTACTCCCTCTACGAGCTCGGTGTCCACAGCAGCTGACACCCAGGAGAGGGGCTCCATGGCACGGTTGCCGTCCGCCGAGCGGCGGCGACAGCTCACCGAAGCGGCGATCAGGGCGATGGCCCGGGACGGCGTCCCCAGGACGACGACCCGGTCCATCGCCGCCGAGGCGGGCGTCTCGCTGAGCGTCTTCCACTACTGCTTCGACTCCAAGCAGGAGCTGATCGAGTCCGTCATCACCACCATCACCGGGCACTACGTGACGCTGGTGAAGGAGGCCCTACGGCCCCGAGCCACCCTGGAGGAAACCGTCCGGGCCGGCTTCCAGGCGTACTGGGACCATGTCCGAGCCCACCCGGACGAGCACATGCTGACCTATGAGCTGGCGCAGTACGCCCTGCGCCAGCCCGGTTTCGAGCACCTGGCGCGACGGCAGTACCAGCTGTACGCCGAGACGTACGCCGACCTCATCGACCAGCTCCGCCAGACCATGGGCCTGCGCTTGCGCGTACCCGCTCCCGTCCTGGCCCGCTACCTGGCCGCGATGACCGACGGCCTCACCCTCAACTACCTCGTGCTCGGTGACGAAGCGGTCTGGAACGACATCCTCGACACCGTCACCGCACACATCGCCGGGCTGGTCGGCGAGCCCTGACCGGGCGGTCACCCCCGTGCGGTGACCCGGTCCCGGGCCGGTTCCGGCGCCTCCCGCCGAAACAGCCACCGCAGATCGGGCTCCACCACGAAGCGCAGGAGGCGCCGGACGGGCGGTGTGCACAGCAGGGTCACGGCCGTGGCGGCCACGAGGGTGACGACGACCGCGCCGAGCGGCCGGTGGATCCAGGCGGGGTCGTACCAGCCCCCGTACTTGGCGCCCTGCGCGAGGAAGCCGTGCAGCAGATAGCCGTACAGCGTGCCCGCGCCCAGCACGGTGCACCACATCCGCCGCCCCGGCACCCAGGAGAGGAAACAGGCCACCAGCAGCAGCGAGCAGACGAACAGGACCGGCGTCATCAGCACCCCGTACCACTCGGGCGCCCCCAGCTCCGCCGCGCTGTCCCGGTGGTAGAACCAGGCGCCGGTCATCCGCGGCACCGCCCAGTACGCCACCGCGAACGCACCCACGAACACGGGCACCGCCGCGATCCGCACCGCGCGCCGGCGGACCAGCCGGAAGTGCTCGGGCCGCAGCGACAGACCCAGCACGAAGTACGGCAGGAACTGGAGGGCGCGCTGGAGGTCGAGGTCGTTGCCGATGGACGGCGACAGGGTGGCCAGCATCGCCACGCCGAGCGCGAGCGGCACCGGCAGGCGCACCCGCTGCCACAGCGGGGTGGTCAGCCGCCACAGGAACAGCGCCACCAGGAACCAGGTCAGATACAGCGGATCCAGCAGGCTGATCGGGCGGTCCGGCTCCTGATCCGTCCACCGGGTGAACAGGGTGTACGCGGTCTCGAAGACGACATACGGCACCACGAGGCCGCCGACCAGCCGCTTGAGCCGGTCCGGGCGGCCGTCGAAGCCGCGGGAGAAGTAGCCGGAGACGACGATGAACGCCGGCATGTGGAATGCGTACACGAGCATGTACACAGCGCTCACGGTCCGGCTGCCGTCCCGCAGCGGTTCCCACGCATGGCCCACGGCCACCAGCACGATCGCCGCGTACTTGACGTTGTCGAAGTACGCGTCCCGCTGCTGCGAAGGCGCAGGTGACGGCGGTGCGGCGGACTCGCGGGCGGGGGCGGCGACGGCGTGCTGGGACATCCCACGCGTCTCACCGCTGGAACGCGACGCAAACCTCTCCGGGTGAATCCGTCCACCCGAACGGCGCGGCGCGTCGACATACGGCCGTCAGGGTGTGGGCGTAACCCGTGTGATCGCTTCGAATGGTGCGTCCGAAAGACATGACTGACGGTGGATCACGTCAAGGCCTGGCTCCAGTGGTGATGAAGCGTCAGCCGCCCAGGCCGTGACGGAAGGATTTACCTATGCGCTCTGTCCGCATGCTGCTCGCCACCGCGACGGCCACGGCCGCGCTGGCGATCGCGCCCGCAGCCTACGCCGTCACCACGGGTGACTGGGACCAGGGAGACAGCTCCCACAGCAAGGACCACGAGGAGCCCGACGGCCACGGAAAGTCCGAGGACCACGGAAAGTCCGAGGACCACGGAAAGTCCGAAGATCACGGAAAGTCCGAGGACCACGACCAGTCCTACAGCAGGGAGCACGAAGAGGAAGGCAAGCACGACGGGCCTCGTGGCGGGATCCACACGGGCGGCGGAGCGCTGGCCGCCGTGACCAACGGCGACGACTGGGGCGGTGCCAAGGACCCGAAGCACGACCCGGACAGCTACCGCAGCAAGGAAGGCGGGCCCGACAAGGGTGACTGGGGCGGCGACGAGGAGCCCTGGAAGGAGGACCACGGCCAGGACTCGTGGGGCGGCGACAACGAGGAGTGGGGCGGTGGCCACGACGAGGAGTCCGGGCGCTCCGGGCACGACAAGCCGCACGGCGGCATGCACACGGGCGGCGGCGGCCTCGCCTCCTCCGGTGTGACCGCCGGCGGACTGGCCGCGCTGGCGGTCGCCGGCACCGGCATCTACGCGCTGCGTCGCAAGAAGGCTTCCGGATCCGTGGCCTGACCATGCCCGACGACACAGCCGCGGTGGCCGCCGCGCGTGCGCCACGCGTCGCGGCGGCCCCGCCCGTCCTCCCGCCCCTTGTGTCCCCTGCCGTGCCCCAGTGAGGTGGTGCCCGATGGCCGCCGGCTGTCCCCCGTCCCCCAAAACCGACCCGGCCCCTTCCGACACCCGTTCCGACACCTCACGGCGGATAAGGCGCGTGGCCGTGGCGTTGTTCTGGAGCGCGGTGACCGTCATGGTGCTGGCGGTCACCCTGGGCGGTGAGGACCGGGCGTCCGAAGCGGGCCGCGCGCCGTATCTGCCACCCGTGGTCGAACGGCACGCCCCGTCGGCGGCCAGGTCGACCTCGCCCGACGGGCGGCCCGTGGGCAAGCATCTGCCACGGTCGAGGCCGATCCGCCTGCACATCCCCAAGATCTCGGTCGACGCGCCCTTCGTCGATCTCGCCATCGGCCGTGCGGGCCGACTCGAACCGCCGCCCGCCGGCAACACCAACCTCGTCGGCTGGTACGCCGATGGAGTGTCCCCCGGAGAGCCGGGCACGTCGATCATCGCCGGGCACGTGGACACGGCCACGTCCGCCGCGGTGTTCGCGAACCTCAGCGAACTGGCGAAGGGGGACAGCTTCGAGGTGGCGCGGGCCGACGGGCGCAGGGCGTCGTTCGTGATCGACAGCGTGGAGACCTTCGACAAGGACCACTTCCCCAGCGACCGTGTGTACGGCGACACGCCCCGCGCCCAGGTCCGGCTCATCACCTGCGCGGGCGACTACGACCGCCAGGTCAGGGACTACACCGCGAACCTGGTGGTCTTCGCCCACCTCGCCTGAGCCGCCGGCGGCCGCTCAGCACTGCGGGAGCCGGGACTTCCAGGTGTTCGGGCCGCCGGTGTCCAGGTACCAGTCGTTGACGTAACCGTCCCCGATGCCGTTGTCGACCCGCATCCAGTAGCGGTACCCGTGCCCGTCGGCGTCCGGGTCGCCCGTGGTCCAGCAGATCAGGCCGAATTCGTCGCCGTTGTGGTACTGGCCGAAGACGGGCGACTTCGGGGCGCTGTACCGCGGGGCGGTGCGTACCGCCAGATGGGACCCGGGATCGATGCCGGTGACGTAGGCGCACTGGGTCCGATCGCCCGAGATGCTGCACGTGTGGATCGCGGCGCCCGCGGGGCCCGCTCCGGTCAGGACGGCGGACGCCGCGACGGTGAGCACGGCACCCGTCAGGGTGAGAGAGCGCAGGTGCCGGGGCCGGGTCCGTGTCGTCCGGTCGGTCTGTGTCATGAGGGTTCCTTCTGCCTGTTCGTCGTGATCAGCGGCACTGCGGGAGCTGGGACTTCCAGGTGTTGGGACCCCCGGTGTCGAGATACCAGTCGTTGACGTATCCCCAGGACCTCGGCGTGGAGACCTGCATCCAGTAGCGGTAGCCGTGGCCGTCCGCGTCCGGGTCGCCCGTGGTCCAGCAGGAGAGCTCCAGCCACTGGCCGTTGCCGTAGCGGGCCACCTCCGTCGCGCCGTAGCGCGGCTCGGTGCGCATCACCAGGGACGAGCCCGGGTCGATGCCGATGACCTGGGCGCAGCGCGCCGGGTCGCCCGGTCCCGCGCCGGGGCACGGACGCGGGGCGGCCTCGGCGGGCGCGGCGGTGAACAGCCCGGCCCCGGCGAGCAGGGCGGCGGCCGCCCCCGTGACGGCCGCCGACCTGCGCCGGGAGGTGAGTGGTCGTGAGGTGGGCATCGGCCCCTCCGTTCGATCGTGTCGAGCCTCGATGCCCACCGACCATGGCATCGAACGGGGAGGGAGACAGCCTCTGATGTCTCAGGGTGCCGGATCGCGGCACTCCGCGCTGACCTCGTGTCTTACAGTGACTTCGACCCATTCCGGTGACTGGACCTGTGAGGTAGTTGCGAACCATGCCGACCGAGACGTTTGAGTTTCAGGTAGAGGCCCGTCAGTTGCTCCAGCTGATGATCCACTCGGTCTACTCGAACAAGGATGTCTTCCTGCGCGAGCTCGTCTCCAACGCCTCCGACGCGCTCGACAAACTGCGTCTGGAGAAGCTGCGGGACGATGCCCTCGACGCCGATGTGTCCGACCTGCACATCGAGATCGACGTCGACGAGGAGGCCCGTACCCTCACGGTCCGGGACAACGGCATCGGGATGTCGTACGACGAGGTCGGAAAGCTGATCGGCACCATCGCCAACTCGGGTACGGCGACCTTCCTGAAGGAGTTGCGGGAGGCGAAGGACGAGGCCGGGGCCGAGGGGCTCATCGGGCAGTTCGGCGTCGGCTTCTACTCCGGCTTCATGGCGGCGGACGAGATGACGCTGGTGACCAGGCGGGCCGGCGAGCCCCAGGGCACCCGCTGGACTTCGCGCGGCGAGGCCACGTACACGCTGGAGACCGTCGACGACGTGCCGCAAGGCACCTCGGTCACGCTGCACCTCAAGCCCGCCGACCCCGAGAACCAGCTCCACGACTACACCTCGCCCTGGAAGATCAGGGAGATCATCAAGCGGTACTCGGACTTCATCACCTGGCCGATCCGGATGGTCCCGGAGGCCGCCTCCTCGAACGACGGGGACAGCGCGCCCGAGCCCGAGACGCTGAACTCCATGAAGGCCCTGTGGGCGCGTTCGCGTGACGAGGTGTCCGACGACGAGTACCACGAGCTGTACAAGCACATCAGCCACGACTGGCGCGAGCCGCTGGAGACGATCCGGCTCCAGGCGGAGGGCACCTTCGAGTACCAGTCCCTGCTGTTCATCCCCTCGCACGCCCCGCACGACCTGTTCACACGGGAGTTCAAGCGCGGCGTCCAGCTCTATGTGAAGCGCGTCTTCATCATGGACGACTGCGAGGCGCTGCTGCCGCCGTACCTCCGCTTCGTCAAGGGCGTCGTCGACGCGGCCGACCTCTCGCTCAACGTCTCCCGCGAGATCCTCCAGCAGGACCGGCACATCCGGATGATGCAGCGCCGGCTCACGAAGAAGGTGCTGTCCACGGTCAAGGAGATGATGACCAAGGACGCCGAGCGCTACGCCACGTTCTGGCGGGAGTTCGGCACCGTCCTCAAGGAGGGCCTGGTCACCGACTCCGAGAACAGCGAGGCCATCCTCGCCGTGGCCTCCTTCGCCACCACGCACAGCGACGACGAGCCGACCACGCTCGCGCGCTACGTCGAGCGGATGAAGGACGGCCAGGACGACATCTACTTCATCGCCGGAGAGTCCCGGCAGGGCATCGAGAACTCCCCGCACATGGAGGCGTTCCGCGACAAGGGCATCGAAGTCCTGCTGCTCACCGACCCCGTCGACGAGGTGTGGGTCGACACCGTCGGCGAGTACCAGGGCAAGAAGCTGCGGTCCGTCGCCAAGGGCGAGATCGACCTCGACGCCGACGGGGACGACAAGGGCGAGGGGGAGCGGGCCAAGCAGGCCGAGGAGTACGCCGGCCTGCTCGGCTGGATGGGGGAGCAGCTGGACGAGGACATCAAGGAGGTGCGCCTGTCGGCGCGGCTGACCGTCTCCCCGGCCTGTGTCGTCTCGGACGCGCACGATCTGACGCCGGCCCTGGAGAACATGTACCGGGCGATGGGCCAGGAGGTTCCGCGTACCAAGCGGATCCTGGAGCTCAACCCCGACCATCTGTTGGTGAAGGGCCTGAACGAGGCGTACAAGGAGCGCGAGGACCGCTCGGGACTCGTCGAGTCCGCCGAGCTGCTCCACACGCTGGCGGTGCTCGCCGAGGGCGGCCAGCCCAAGGATCCGGCGCGGTTCGTGAAGCTGGTGGCGGACCGCCTGGAGCGCACTCTCTAGCGGGCTCGGTGCGCCATGTGGCCGTGTGCGCGGGCCATTGTCAGTGGCCCGCGCTACCTTCCTTGCTGTCGGCTTCCGGCCCTGTTCATGGAGGACTCATGGCCTCGCGTCTCAACCCCTACATCACCTTCGCCGGCGACGCCCGCCAGGCGCTGGAGTTCTACAAGGAGGTCTTCGGGGGCACCCTGAACCTCAACACCTACGCCGAGTTCGGCCAGAAGGACTCCCCCCTGGCCGACAAGATCATGCACGGCATGCTGGAGGCCCCCAACGGCTTCACCCTGATGGCCGCCGACACCCCGTCGGACGACCACAGGCCGGGCAACAACATCGCGGTGAGCCTGAGCGGCGACGACGACGCCGACCTGCGTGGCTACTGGGAGAAGCTGACCGCCGACGCCCAGGTGACCGTGCCGCTGGAGAAGCAGATGTGGGGCGATGTCTTCGGCATGTGTACGGACCGCTTCGGCATCACCTGGATGGTCAACATCGTCGCGCAGGCCGGCTGAGCGCGGACTGGCCGGCTCAGCGCTGCGGCAGCCATTCGCTCAGGGCGTCGATGAGCCGGTCGAGGGCCGGCTCCTCGGCGGAGCGGTCCGTCATGACCGTACGTCCGTCGAAGCGGAGCGTGTACTGGAACAGGTCCGCCGCCTCCGTGTTCCTCGTGGAGTCGGGGACCTGATCCAGGGCCGGATCGCCGAGCAGCGTGCGCAGTTCGGTGAACTCGGCCGCGCCGGCGCGGCGGACGGCGCGTTCGCCCTTGTCGCTGGTGTGCACGGAGCCGTCGCCCCGTAGGGCCACCTCCTGGTGCACGCCGGCGAAGCCGCCGGTGACCACCATGGTCACCAACTGCTGATCCGGTCCGGTGACGGGGACCGGTGTCGGCGTGCGGGCCGCCGTAGGCGCAGGCGAGGGGGATGACGACGGGGTGGCCGGGAGGGACACCGAGGGGGACGTGACGGTCGCGGTGCCGACCGCGACGTCCGACGGCTCCGCCCCGCCCGCGCCCCCGTCGGAAGTGCAGCCGGCCAGCCCCAGCAGCCCGGCCATGGCCGCGACCGTCATCCACCTACCGAACACAGCGCTCCCATCCACGGACCCCGTCAACTGGAGTGTGCCTACCACGGAATGGGCCGTTCCGGGTCCAGCGGGCGATCGGGCAGCGGGCACCGGTGATTTTCGGCCCACCTGTTCACGTACCGCCCAGCAGGGCAGGTACGGGGCGTAAACCACCGCGAGCAGGGAAAGGAGCTATACGGCAAACCGCGGGGAGTGGTCGACAGCGCCCGGAGTGTCGGGCCCGAAGCGCTGGGGAGGGCCGGGCATGGGCGGGCAGCCCTTGTTTCTCGCACCGCGGCTGGAGTCACGGCTGCGCTCCTTGCTGCACTCCCCGGACCTGCTGCACACCCTCACCGACGCCCTCGGTTCACCGCTGAACGTGGTCGTCCCCGACCAACTCGCCGACAATCTCCAGCAGTTCCGCGCGGTGTACGGAACCCATCATCTCGCCGGCCAGGTGTTCCTCGCCCACAAGGCCAACCGGTCCAGTGCCCTGCTGCGCAGGCTCGCCGCCACGGACGCGGGCGTGGACGTCGCCTCGCTGGGGGAGCTGCAGCACGCCCTGGGCGCGGGGCTCACCCCCGACCGGATCACGGCGACCGGGCCGAAGAACCCGGAATTCCTGTGGCTGGCGGCGCGCACGTCGGTCACCGTCAGCCTTGACACGCGAGGCGAACTGGAGCAACTCGCCACGCTGATACGCAAACACGACCTGCCCCGGGCCCGAGTCCTGCTCCGTTTGGCGGGGTTCGAGGCGTCCGGCGTACGCGTACTGACCCGGCGGAGCCGATTCGGCACCGCGGTGGGGGAGTCGGCCCCGCTGCTGGAGGCCGTGGAGCGGCACACCGATGTGCTCGACCTGGTCGGTGTGGCGTACCACCTGGACACGACGAGCCTGACCGAGAAGGCCGTGGCACTGGAGGGCTGTCTGCGGGTGCTGGAGGAGTGCCGGAGCCGCGGGCTCAGGCCCCGGGCCGTGGACATCGGCGGCGGCTTCGGCGTCAACTACCTGGCCGACGGCGGCCAATGGGAGCGGTACACCAGCGAACTCACCGAAGCAGTCCTGGGCATCCGCCCGTCCCTGACGTACGGCGGCCACGGCTACGGGCTGCGCAACGAGGCCGGCACCCTGCGCGGCACCCTCGGCCTGTACCCCGCCCACCGTCCGGTGGCCGGCGCCCGCTACCTCGACGAACTGCTGGCGCACCCGGCGGCGTCCCTCGGCGGCCGCCCCCTGGCCGCGCTGCTCCTGGAGCACCTCTACGACCTGCACACCGAACCCGGCCGGGCGCTGCTCGACCAGTGCGGGCTGACCCTGACGAAGGTGCTGGAGGTGCGCGACCCGGAGGGCGGCGGCCCCCTGCACATACGGCTGGCGGCGAAGGCCGACGACGTGGCGCTGGAGGACCACGGGGTGCTCATGGACCCCGTCGTCGTGCCCCCGGACCTGGCGAGGGGCGGCGTCCCACCGGGTCTGCCGGTCGGCGGTGAGGACACCCGCACCGAACCGGTCGCCGTGCACCTCTTCGGCAGCCTGTGCCTGGAGTCCGACCTGATCACGCGCCGCACGGTCTTTCTGCCCCACCGCCCCGCCCCCGGCGACCTGCTGGCCTTCGCCAACACGGCCGGCTACTGCATGGACTTCCACACCACCCGTGCCCAGCACCAGCCCGCCGCCCGCAAGGTCGCCGCCTGGCAGGAGGGCGACCGATGGCGCTGGTGCCTGGACGACCAGTACTGGCCGACCACACCCGTGGGGGGAGCGCAGTGAGGTACGACAGCATCACCGAGGCCATCGGCAACACACCGCTGGTGCGCATCGACCCGGCCGTGCACGGCCTCAGGCACATCGACCTGTACGCCAAGCTGGAGCTGCTCAACCCTTTCGGTTCGGTGAAGGACCGCGCCGCCTGGAACATGGCCCGACCGCATCTGGAGTCCGCGGCCGCCGCCCCGGGCGAGGGGCCCGGTCAGGTCGTCGAGTTGTCGAGCGGCAACACCGCCAAGGCCCTGGCCGTCCTCGCGGGCATGCACGGCCTGACCTTCAAGAGCGTCACCAACCGGATGCGCATCCCGGAGATCAAGGACCTCCTCCTGCTGCTCGGCGCGGAGATCGAGGAACTTCCCGGCCAGAGCGAGTGCCTGGACCCGTCGGCCACCGACGACCCGCTCACCCTCTTCCACCGCACCCTCGCCGAGCCCGGCAGCGCCTTCCTGCACACCGACCAGTACTTCAACCCGCGCAACACCGAGGCCCACTTCACCGGTACCGGCCCTGAGATCGTCAAGGACCTCGACGGCCGGGCCCCGGACTGGTTCATCGCCTGTGTGGGCACCGCCGGCTCCTCCACGGGCGTGGCCCGCGCCCTGCGCGAACACGACCCCGCCGTAAGGGTCGTCGGCCTCGTCGCAGCCAAGTCCGACTTCGTGCCCGGAATCCGCACCATCGACGAGGCGCACGAGGTGGGCCTGTTCGATCCTAGGACCTACGACATCATCGAGTCGGTGAGCGCCGACGAGGCGATCGAGGGGATGCTGACCCTCAACCGCCGCTGCGGCATCCTGGCCGGACCCACCGGAGGCGCCGCCTACTTCGGAGCGACCCGCCAACTGCGCACCGTCGACAAGGAACTGACGGAGCGCCAGTCGGCTGTCTTCATCGTCTGCGACCGCGTCGAGAGCTATCTCAGCTACGTCCGTCAGCGCAGGCCCGACCTCTTCGGCCGCCCACGTCGCGGCAACTCCCCGGCCGACCTGTCGGACGCCGAGGTGCGCACGGCACCCGCCATCGGCGTGGCCGACGCCCGGGCCTGGATCGCCACCGGGGAGCCGCTCGTCGTCGACCTGCGCGGCCCCCACGCCTATGCGGCCCTGCACATCGACGGCTCGGTCAACATCGTCGACGAGCTCTTCGAGGAACTCCTGCACGGCGGGCTGCCGTTCAGCCACAACCGCCCGGTCCTGCTCGCCTGCCCGGTCGGCGAGAAGTCCGCCCGCTACGCCGCCCTGCTGACCCGGATGGGCCACCCGGACGTGCGCAGCCTGACCGGCGGCATCATCGCCTGGCGCGACGCCGGCGCACCCCTGGTACGGGACTGACCATGACCGTACCCAGGACGGACACCCAAGGACACGCCCTGGCCGAGGAGTTGGGGGAGTGGCAGCGGGCCCTGCGCGCCCAGTTCCCGATCATCACCGCCCACCCGGACCTGGCCTACCTCGACAGCGCGGCCACCGCCCAGAAACCGCAGGCCGTGCTCGACGCCGCGTACGCCTACCTCACCACGACCAACGCCAACGCCGGACGCGGCACCTACCCCTGGGCCAACCGGACCACGGCCCTGGTCGAGGAGGCTCGCGACCGGGTGAAGCGGTTCCTCGGCGACCCCGCGCCGGAGGGGTCGGCCGTGCACTTCACGAGCGGGACCACCGAGGGCCTGCGCACCCTCGCCCGCGACTGGCTGCCCCGGTTCCTCGCCGACGGGGACGAGATCGTCGTCCCGGTCGCCGACCACGAGGCGAACATCGCGCCCTGGCTGGAGGCCCAGGGCCAACTGGCCGGGCAGGGCGTCCACATCCGCGTGCGGCCGATGCCGTACCAGCGGGCGTCCGGCGACTACGACCACACCGCGCTCGCCGAACTGGCCGGTCCGCGCACCCGCTTCGTCGCCGCCAGCCATGTCCACCACGTGTACGGCGGCGACATGAACGTCCACCGCATCCGCCGGGCGGTCGGCCCGGACGCGGTCATCTGCCTGGACGCCGCCCAGAGCGTCGGCCATCTCCCGGTGTCCGTGGCCGACCTGGACGTCGACTTCGTCGTCTTCTCCGGGCACAAGGCCATGGCCCTGCCCGGCACGGGGGCCGTCTGGGCCCGCCAGACACGCGGGCCGCAGTTCACGCCGGGCGGCTGGACGGGCACTCCCAACACCGTCGGCATCGCCTCCCTCACCACCGCCCTGGACTGGCTGGAGGCCGCCGGCACCGACCGGATCGAGCGGTGGACGGTCGCGCTGGCGGCCCGGCTCACCGAGGGCCTGCGCCACCTCGACGCCTACGAGATCCTCGGCTGCCAGGCCAGCCTGGCCGCGGACTCGCCCGTCCAGCGGCGCCAGGGCATCGTCACCTTCCGCCACGACGCCATCGACTCCGGGGACCTCGGCTTCATCCTCTTCAGCCACGGCTTCATGGTCCGCTCCGACCAGCACTGCCAGGGCGGCGCGGGAGAGCGCTCCGGATCGGTGCGGGTGAGCCTGCACGTCCACAACACCGTCGAGGAGGTGGACCGGCTCATGGCCGTGCTCGCCACGCTCGGGTGACGTACCGCCATTGGAGCTAATGGGAACCGTTTCCACCTGTAGGGTCGATGCCGGAAGCGTGAGACAGGTGCGGGACGGCGAGGTGGCACGACCGGATGGGGCTGAGCCTGGCGACGGCGGAGCGATGGGTGGAGCGCTGGGAGCGCCAGCAGCAGCGGTACGCCGTGGACCGCGAGGAGCGTTTCACAGTGATCGTCGATGTCGTGGAGCAGACCGTGCCGGGCCGGCCGGCCAGACCGCTCGTCGTCGACCTCGGCTGCGGTCCCGGCTCGCTCGCGGCCCGGCTGGCCCGGCGATTGCCGTACGCCGACATCGTGGGCGTGGACATGGACCCGGTGCTGCTGGAGCTGGCCCGCACGCACCACGCCTACGCGGCCCGCTATGTGGACGCGGTGATCGGCGAGGAGGGCTGGACCGATGCCCTGTGCCTCGGCCGCCCTCTGGACGCGGCCGTGTCGACGACGGCACTGCACTACCTGGCCCCGGACACCCTGTACAGCACCTACCGGCAGCTCGCTGACCTGCTGCGGCCCGGCGGCGTCCTCGTCAACGGCGACCACTTCCCACCCGAGGACCGCGCGCTCGCCGACCTCGCCGGAAGCGTCGGCCGCCGCCACGCCGAACGCGGGCGCGCCTTCGCGCACGAGGACTGGGACTCCTGGTGGACGGCCGTGGCCCAGGACCCCGAGCTGACCGACCTGCTCACCGAGCGCCGACGCCGGCACCGACGCTCGGCCACCGGGACCGACAGCGCGGCCCGTCTGTCCGTCTCGGCACACGAACGACTGCTGCGCCGGGCGGGGTTCGGGCATGTCGGTGTCGTCTGGCAGTACGGCGACAGCCACGTCGTGGTCGCGATCCGCTGAACCAAGCGAAGCTAAAGGATCCTTCCTGCGCCTTGACAGTGTGCGTACTGTTTCGCGACGTTTGAGCCTCGCCACAAAGTTCGACATGGGGGACACGGTGGCGAGGCGCCGAAAAGCGCCTCTTGGGGGGAATTTTGGGGGGAGCGGTCGCCATGCGATCCACGAGCGCCATCACGATTCACAGACCCGAGGAGCTGAGCGAGTCACTGCGCCGGGCGTGGCACCGGGCGATGGACGAGTCGCTCGACTACGCCAACCCTTTTCTGGCACCGGAGTTCACGCTCGGGGTCGGCAGGTACCGCAAAGGGGCGCAGGTGGCGGTCCTGCACGAGGGTGGGCAGCCGGTCGGCTTCTTTCCCTACGAGCGCAACGCGTACGGGGTCGGCCGGGCCATCGGCCTCGGCCTGTCCGACTGCCAGGCCCTGGTGCACCGGCCGGGAGTCAGCTGGGACGCCCGTGAACTGCTGAGGGCCTGCGGGCTGTCCGTCTTCGAGTTCGATCACCTCGTCGAGGAACAGCAGCCGTTCGGCCCGTACGTCACGGGCACGTTCGCCTCTCCCGTGCTGGACCTGAAGCCCGGCGAGGGCGGCTACCCGGAGTGGCTGCGGGCCACCTACCCGGGGCTGGCCAAGACGACGCTGAAGAAGGAGCGCCGACTGGGCCGTGACGCGGGCGAGGTGCGGTTCGTGTACGACGAGCGCGACCCGCGCATGCTGCGCACCCTGATGCGGTGGAAGTCCGCCCAGTACCGCAGAACCGGGCGGATGGACCGCTTCTCCAGACCCTGGATCGTCGACCTCGTCGACCATCTCTTCCACGTCCGCGAAGAGCACTTCACCGGCATCCTGTCCGTGGTGTACGCCGGTGACCGGCCGGTCGCCGCGCACTTCGGGCCGCGCTCACGCACGGTGTTCGCGGCCTGGTTCACCGCCTACGACCCGGAGTTCGGCTACTACTCGCCCGGACTGATGATGCATCTGCGGCTGGCGGAGGCCGCGGGCCGGGACGGCGTGACGCTCATGGACATGGGGCGCGGCGAGAAGGAGTACAAGGACTGGCTCAAGACCCGTGAACTGCGGGTGGCCGAGGGGTTCGCGGTGCGCCCGCATCCGGTGGCCGCGGCCCACCGGATGTGGCGCAGACCGGTGCGCGGCCTGAGGAACACGGTCCTGGCCCATCCCCGGCTGCGCGATCCCGCCGACCGGCTGCTGAAGACCGTCGGCACCCTGCGCACCTCCGGCCCGGCCCAGTCCCCGGGCGCGGGAGCCCGCGCCCGCTGAGCGGGGACCCGCTCGTCATGCGCACGCGTCGGCGTCGTGTCCCTGGCCCGTCGCGGCCTCATACCCCGCCCGCCTCGGGCAACCCTTCGTCGGACCCTTCCACGGAAGAGGTGACCATGCCGTACGGATCGCGGCTCGCCGCGATGATGACACGGCGCATCGGACGCGAATGCGTCTATACGCCGTCGGCCCGACTGGCCCTCTATCTGGCGCTGCGGCGCTGGTGCCGGCCGGGTGCACGGGTCCTGATGTCCCCGGTGAACGACGACGTGATCCTGTTCGTCGTCCTCGCCGCCGGACTGCGCCCGGTACAGGCCCCCGTGTCCCAGTGGGACGGCAACATCGACCCGGCCGCCGTGCCGGAGTCCACCTGGCGCAACGTGGACGCCGTCCTGACCACCAACCTGTACGGCATGCCGGACCGGGTCGTCGAACTGCGCCGCCGCTGCGAGCAGTTGGGGATCCCGCTGATCGAGGACGCGGCGCACGCCATCGGCACCCATGTCGACGGGCAGCCGATCGGCACCTTCGGGACGGCCGCGACGTTCAGCCTGTCCAAGCATGTCGCGGGGATGGCCGGCGGCTTCCTCGCCGTCGACGACGTACGCACCCGGCGCGAGCTGGAACTGCTGCGCGACGACCTGCTCACCCCGCGGCGCCTGCGCGCCGACGTCGCCACCACCCTGCGCCCGCTGGCACGGTCCGCCGTTCGCACATTCCATCTGGTGCGCCCCGTGTGGCGCACGATGCAGCGCCTCGGGCTCCTCGAACGCGACGACTTCCGCATGGCCCTGCACGCGCCGCGCCTCGCGGGCAGCGCCCGTCACGCGCCGAGCCTGACCGCGTACGAGCCCTGGGTACGGGTCGACCTGCACGGCTTCCGCTCCCGCCACGGGTCGTTGGTGCGCGGGCAACTGGAGCTGCGGATGGCGCTGCTCGACGGTGACCTCGCTCGGCGCCGGGCCGGTGTCTCGCTGCTGTCGGGCACCACCTGGGCCACCCCGGCACTGCGCGAACGGGCGGCACACGACGGCCCGCCCTCCCTCTTCCGCGTACCGCTTCTGGTCCACGACCGCGACGCCCTGGTGGAACGCCTCGTCAGCCACGGCGTGGTCGCCGGCTACATCTACGACCCGCCGCTCGACGACTACGCCGGCGCCGAGTTCGTCGAACCGTCCCCCGCCCCCGCCGCCGCCCGCTGGTTCGCCTCCCACACCCTGCCGGCCGATCCCCTCGCGGCCCGCAGGATCGTGGCCGCCCTGACGAAGGAACGGGCGACCCCGGCCCACCCACCCCTGCGTGCCCCGGTACCCCGGCCCGACCCCACGGCCACACCACCCACGCCTCTGGGCCCATAGGGCCTGTCTGGCCCTGACGGGGTGTCACAGATCGTTGCTCGTCGAAGGTGTTGGGAAGCGTGGTGACAACGGGTATAGGTTTTCGCGTGTCGGAGTAACGGAGGGGGCGTTCCGAGTAATGGATCCTGTGTCGCTTGTCGTCGCGGCGGTGGTGGCCGGTGCGACGGCCGGGCTGAAGGAGCAGGCGCAGTCGGCCGTGCGCGACGCGTACCTGGGGTTGAAGAACCTGATCGTGCGGCGGCACGGGGTCGAGGTCGGCGCGGTGGAGCGGCGGCCCGACTCGGAGGCCAAGCGGGAGTCGTTGCGGGAGGATCTCGCCGACGCCGGCGTCGGCGAGGACACCGAGGTACTCGGGGCGGCGCACGAGGTGGTCAAGGCCGTGCGTGAGCACGATGCGGCCGCTGCGAGGGCGGTCGGTGTCGATCTGAACGACGTCGATGCCGAGCTCGTCAGGATCGTCAACGTGAAGGTTCGCGGCGACGCGACCGGCGTCGACCTCGATCGCGTGAGGACGCGGGGCGGCATCGTCATCGAGGGCATCCAGGTCGACGGAGGTGACTCTCCCGCCCACCCTTGACAGCGGCCGGTCCGGCCCCGTTCGCCGCACCCTCACTGGGGTTTCGTGACATCGAGGCCGGCCGCGACATCATCGTCACCGTCCACCAGCAGTTCACGGCGCCGCCGTCGCGGCCGGAGGAGAGCTGGCCCAAGCGGGTCGGAGCGGTGCCGCCGGCGGCTGAATGCTTCCGGGAGCGGGCCGTCGCGGCGGACCTGGACGCCGGTGGGGCCGTGGTGCTGGTCGGGTACAGCGGTGTGGGGAAGACCCAGCTGGCCGTTGGGCACGCCGAGCGGCTGTGGGCCGACGGTGAGCTCGACCTGCTGGTGTGGATCACCGCCGGCTCGCGGGACGCGATCCAGCTCGGCTACCTCGCCGCCGCTAAGGCGCTGAACGAAGAAGCTGCCGGAGAGGAAGCGATCAAACGCTTCCTGGCCTGGTTGACCGAGACACCCCGGCGGTGGCTGATCGTGTTCGACGATCTGTCCACGGTGGACGACCTGCGTGACCTGTGGCCGCCACGGCACGCGTCGGGGCGGACCGTGGTGACCACCGGCCTCAAGGATGTCGACGCGTTCGGCGAGGACGTGCACTTGGCGTTCGTGAACGGGTTCGACGACCAGGAAGCCGTGGAGTACCTGCACGAACGGCAGGCCGGAAGTCCCCATCGGACCGAAGGTGCGGCGGAACTAGCCAGTGAGCTGCAGCGATTCCCCCTCTTGCTGGCGCACGCCGCGAACTACGTGGCGAGCCGAAACACGACATACGCCGAATACCATCGCCTGTGGTCGGCTCGCTACGAGGAGGTCGCCCCTCGGCACGAGTGGCTCGCGCGTACCTACATGCCGCTGCGGCCGGGCTTCGCACTCCACGCCCCCGTGGTGGCCACGTGTTCGTTGTTGCTCGACCTCGCGAGTGGGCTGACCCGTCCGGTGCTGGACCTGGCCTCGCTGGTGGACGGCGGCGCCATTCCCCTGGCGTTCTTCGGGACCTCGGCCGTCGCGCGGCACCTTACTGCCGGCCAGGGCAGAACCGTCGACGCGAACGACGTCCGAAGCGCGCTGGCCCAGGCGCACGGCTTGGGCATCGCCACGATCGACGCGCATCGGATGCTCCGGCTGGACCCCTGGATGCGACGCGTCCTCCTGGAGTACCAACAGATCGCCGTCCTCGACGAGCGGGCCAGGACGACGCCGAACGACTGGATCTCGCCGAGGCCCGACCGGCCCGACATGGGTGAGCGCGCGGCAGGCGACGCCCTGGTGGAAGCGTGGCCGGGCGCGCGCAGCGACCCCGTGGGCAACCAGGTGTTCTTCGCGGCCGCGATGGCCCTGCGTGGCTGGGCCGACGGACAATTCTGGCTCAATGGCGGGCACCCGGTGCTGATCCGAGCCGGAACGGCGCTCAAGGACGCCGGCCTGCTCGACCCCGCCGCTGTCTACTTCCACGACCTGCACGGCGTGGCGCAAAGCCGGCTGGGCGAAGACCACCACGAAACCCGGAGCATCCACGGCCACCTCGTGACCGTGCGCAGCCTGATCGTGCGCGGTGAAGTCACCGAGCTCGAGGAACTGCTGGCGGAACAGACCCGGACGCTGGGTCCCCACAACCGGGAAACCCTGGCCACCCGCAGCAAGGTGGCGTTCGCCCACGCCTACGCCACACCGGGCGATCGCGGCAGCGCGAACGAACTCCGGAACGTGCTCGCCGACCAGCGGCGAGTGCTGGGCCGCAACGACCAGGACACGCTGTTCACCCGCTACCTCCTCGGTTGCCTGCGGGTGATGTCGGGCAACGTCGACGGCGCGATGAGCGAACTCAAGAAGGTGCTGAAGGACCAGCGGCGGGCGTTGGGGTTCGACCACGTCCACACGCTGTACACGCGACAGTTGCTCGCCGAGCTGCGTATTTCACGGGACGACACATCGGGTCTTGACAAGGTCCTGCACGAGTTGATCGAGGACCAGAAGCGGGTGCTCGGCCGTAACAGCGAGCAGACTCTGCTCACCCGGCACAACCTCGCGGTCGTCCGCATGAGACGCGGCGACATGGCCGCGGCCGCGACAGAGCTGGAGGAAGTGCTCGCGGATTTCACGAGGGTGTACGGCGCGGACCATCGCGAGACGTTGGCGGTGCGGCGAAACCTCGCCACCACGTACCGCGAACTCGGCGACGAAGTGGGTGCGCTGGCCGAGCTGGAACTCACGATGGACTACGTGAACCGCGTGTTCTTACCTGACGACAAGGACTTCAAGAGCACCCGTGATCTGCTCGACCGCTATCGGCACGGCGCCTACTGGCAGGTGATGGACGAGTACGAGCGGGAATGGGGATCCGATGAGGCCCTTCTGTCGCACATGAAGGCCACCATCAGCTCTCGCTATTTCCACAAGGAGGCCGGCACGATGGCGGGCTCGTGGGAATTCCTGTTGAGCGAGCACGCGGCGCCGAGGGACGCGGAAGGCACGCTGTCGATCCGCCGCATCGCGGCCTGCTGGCGCGGGCTGGGCGGCAACGCGGCGGGTGCGGTGACGGAGCTGGAGCAGATCCTGGACGGTTGCGTGGAGGCGTTGGGGTCTGAACACCTGCTCACCCGGTTCACCCGCCGCAACCTCGCCTTCTGGCGGGCGCGGGCCGGGCTTGCCTGAACGACGGCGGAGGCCCTTGGTTCGTCCGGTCGGCCTTCCCGTGCCACCCTGGAGGCGTGGCTCGGTCCAACGACGAGGTCGCCGCGCTGCTCCAGGAGTACGCGGATCTGATCTCGATCACCGGAGGGGACGCGTTCAAGACACGTGTCTACGAGAAGGCCGCCCGGGCGATCGGCGGCCACCATGCCGACGTGTCCACGCTCGACGTCAAGGGCCTGAAGGAGATCCCGAACGTCGGCAAGTCGATCGCCGAGAAGGTCGTCGAGTACTTCGCGGAAGGCAGCATCTCCGCCGTCGAGGAACTGCGCGCCAAGATCCCCGCCGGTGTCCGGCAACTGACGGCGATTCCGACACTCGGCCCGAAGAAGGCGATGGTCCTCTACCAGGAGCTGGGCATCTCCACCACCGAGGAACTCGCCGACGCCATCCACGAGGAGCGGCTGCGCGACCTCAAGGGCTTCGGGCCGAAGACGGAGGAGAACATCCTGCACGGCATCGGCCTGCTGCAGTCCTCCGGCGACCGGGTCCTCATCGACGTCGCCATGAGCCTCGCCGAGGACATCGTCGCCGAGATGTCGCAGGTCACCGGCTGCAAGCGGTGCTCCTACGCCGGATCGCTGCGCCGTGTGCGCGAGACGATCGGCGACATCGACATCCTCGTCGCGGCGAAGAAGCCGGAGCCGGTCATGCGGGCCTTCACCGAGCTGCCGTACGTCTCGGAGGTCATCGCGCACGGCGAGAAGAAGACGTCGGTCCGCACCAGCAAGGGCCTCCAGGTCGACCTGCGAGTCGTACCGCCGGACTCCTGGGGCGCGGCGATGCAGTACTTCACCGGGTCGAAGGCGCACAACATCCGCACCCGGGAGATGGCGGTCCACAAGAAGCTCAAGCTCTCCGAGTACGGCCTGTTCGACACGGAGACCGGCAAGAAGATCGTCTCCGAGACCGAGGAGGAGGTGTACGCCCGCCTCGGCCTGCCCTGGATCGCGCCCACCCTGCGGGAGGACCGGGGCGAGATCGAGGCCGGGCTGCGCGGTGAGTTGCCCGACCTGATCCGGGAGAAGGACATCCGGGGAGATCTGCACACCCACACCGACCTCACTGACGGACTCGCCCCGCTGGAGGAGATGGTCGCCGCTGCCGCCGGGCGCGGCTACGCCTACTACGCGGTCACCGACCACGGCCCGGACATGGCCATGCAGCGCATGACCGACGAACGGATCCTGGCCCAGCGCGAACGCGTCCGCGAGCTCGACGGGGAGTACGGCAAACGGGGCAGCCGCGGCGGCATGCGGGTGCTGCACGGTGCGGAGCTCAACATCGGCCCCGAGGGCGACGTGGACTGGCCACCGGAGTTCCTCGCCGGTTTCGACCTGTGCGTCGCCTCGGTGCACTCGCACTTCAACCAGGGGCGCGAGGCGCTGACCCGGCGGATCGTGCGGGCCTGCGAGAACCCGCACGTCCACATCATCGGCCACCCCACCACCCGCATCATCGGCAAGCGCCCCGGCATCGACGTCGACCTCGACGCGGTCTTCGCCGCCTGCGCCCGCACCGGCACCGCCCTGGAGATCAACTCCCA
The DNA here is from genome assembly GCF_055634335.1 of Streptomyces sp. NPDC111802. Taxonomy (NCBI): domain Bacteria; kingdom Bacillati; phylum Actinomycetota; class Actinomycetes; order Kitasatosporales; family Streptomycetaceae; genus Streptomyces; species Streptomyces sp. NPDC111802. Next base: position 36,008 of record NZ_JBVKCZ010000019.1, read on the forward strand.
TCCGGACCGGCTCGACCTGCGCGACGAGGACATCCTGCGGGCCAGGCGGCACGGCGTGAAATTCGCCGTCGACAGCGACGCCCACGCCGTGATCCACCTGGCCAACCTGCGCTACGGCGTGGGCACGGCGCAGCGCGGCTGGCTCACCAGGGACGACGTGATCAACACCTGGCCGCCGGCCCGGCTGCGGCGCTTCCTGAAGAAGGGGTGACCGGCCAGGACGGCGTCACAGGAACGGCGTGCCGGGGTCGACGCCGGACCGGACCCGGCCGTAGATCTCCAGGTTCGTGGCGGGGTTCACGAACGAGTGCAGACTCAGCGCGTGCAGGTCGCGCACGGCCCGCTGCATCGGCACGTCCAGCCGCAGGGACGACGCCCCGGAAGCCGAGCCGAGCAGATCGGGCCTCCTTGCACAGCCGGGTCACATAGCCGTTCCGCGCGCGGATCCTGGCCCGTTCCTCGGGCGAATAGGGCTCGCCGGACTCAGCACGCGACTCGATCACGGAGATGAAGTCGGAGGTCAGGGCAACGGGGCGACAGGGAGTGCGCGGTGGGCGGGCACGAACACGTCCCTCGCGCGGACGCTGTTGCTGCCGCTGCCCGCCGGCCCCGAGACGTACCAGTCGTCGAGGATCTCCCGCTCGGCCATCGGCACGGCTGTCCACAGCACCTCGGGCGGACCGTCGCCGGAATCGGACTCGACCCGGACGGTCAGCAGACGCCAGTCGGCGTCGTGGCAGCCCGTGGCGAAGCCCGAGGTGCCGTTGACGACGTAGCCGCCGTCCGCCCGGACCGCCGTAGCGTCCGGCACCAGGGTGCCGCCGACCTTGACGTCGGGGCCGGTGAAGATCTCGTCCTGCGCCTCGCCGGGGAGAAGCGCCGCGATGTAGGAGCAGCCGGCCTGGATCACGGTCTTGAACGCGGTCGAGTCGCACGCCGCGGCGATCTCGGCCACCGCGTCGGCCTGGGTGCGCAGCCGGCTCTGGTAGCCGCCGTACCGCCGCGGGACGTTCATCCGGTGGATGCCGGCGTCCGTCAGCGCCGCCGCGACCTTGGGCACCACCCGCCGTCGCTGTTCGGTGCGCGGGGCGTGCTCGCGTATCAGCGGTCGCAGGGACCGTACGCGGTCGACCAACTCGGCATCGGTGCCGGCTGCTGCCATCGGTTGACCTCCCCGGCACGACGGGTCATCACCGTGACCTGGCTCCCGCACGCTGTCAACGCCCCCTCGCCGAGCCGGAGTTGATGCACCGAACGGACTGGGAAAACCCTTACGATCTTCGTCCGTTTGAGTCGGGGACGAGAAGGGGAGCGTGCCGGAGGTGGGTCGAGCCGAACGGGTCGGGCTTTGTGGATCTCACCGCAGAGGGGTTGTCCTTACATTCCGTCCCTGCCTAGGGTCGCCCTCGAAGTGCAAGCGCTTTCTGAGAGCGGGCCGTCCGCCGGCTGTCCGAGGAGAACCGCATGTCCCCACGCCCCGCCCGCCGCCGCGCCGCCGTGATCGGCACCGGTGCCATCGTCAGCGGCAGTCATCTCCCCGCCCTGAGATCCCATGCCGACCGGGTGGAGCTGGTCGCCGCCGTCGACGTGGAGCGGGCCCGGCTGGACGCCTTCCGGGAGCTCGCGGGCGAGGAGGTCGCCGGGTACACCACGCCGGGCGACATGCTGGACGCCGTACGCCCCGACCTGGTCCTGATCGGTACGCCGCCGTCCCTGCACCGGGAGCAGACGATCGCCGCGCTCAAGGCGGGCGCCTGGGTGCTGTGCGAGAAGCCGCTGTGTCTGTCGCTCGCCGAGTACGACGACATCGCGGCGGCCGAGGAGGCGTCGGGGGCGTATGCGTCGGTGGTCTTCCAGCACCGGTACGGCTCCGGCGCCGTGCATGCCCGTGAGCTGATCGCGAGCGGTGAGCTGGGTGCCCCGCTGGTCGCGCACTGCCAGACGACCTGGCATCGCGACGCCGCGTACTACGCGGTGCCGTGGCGCGGGCGCTGGGCCACCGAGGGCGGCGGGCCGACCATGGGGCACGGCATCCACCAGTTCGACCTGCTGCTGAACCTGCTCGGCCCGTGGACGGAGATCCGCGCCATGGCCGCGCGCCTGGTCCACGACACCGAGAGCGAGGACGTCTCGACGGCCCTCGTACGGTTCGAGAACGGGGCTCTTGCCACCGTCGTCAACAGTGTGCTGTCCCCGCACGAGGTGAGCCGCATCCGCGTCGACTGCGCCGACGCGACCATCGAGCTCACCCACCTCTACGGCCACCGCAACGACGACTGGGTCTACACCCCCGCCCCGCACGTCCCCTCCGAGCGCGCCACCGCCTGGCGCACCCCGGCCGCGGACGTGCCCAGCTCGCACACGGCACAGCTCGGCGCCCTCCTCGACGCCCACGACAGCGGTGTCCGGCCACCCGGCAGCGGCCCGGACGCGCGGGCCACCCTCGACTTCGCCGCCGCCCTCTACAAGTCCGCGTTCACGGGGCATCCGGTGCACGCGGGCGAGATCGGGCCCGGCGACCCCTACTACCAGGCCATGCACGGCGACCACCCCCACTGGGCCCCCAAGGAGCGCGCATGAGCATCCGCGTCACCCACGCGCACGGCGACCACATCGCGGTGACGGCAGCGAACGGCACCGAGATCCTCCGCTACGTCTACCGCCCCGACCCGGACGCCTTCGAGTCCCGCAAGCCCTACGCCCACCCGGTGCGCACCCTCGCCGGGCACACCGTGACCGGCTATCGGCCCAGCGACCACCGCTGGCACAAGGGCCTGCAGATGACGGCGAGTCATCTGTCCGGGCAGAACTTCTGGGGCGGCAACTGCTATGTGCACGGCCAGGGTTATCTCGCCCTGCCCGAACGCGTCGGCTCCATGCGGCACGACGGCTTCCCGGTGTTCGCCGTCGAGGACGACCGGCTGACCTTCGCCGAGGAGCTCACCTGGGTGGCGAACGGCGGCGAGGAGTGGGCACGCGAACTGCGTGAACTCACCGTGCACTCGGTGGACGAGGCGGCCGGCGCCTGGGCGCTGGACTGGTCGATCCGGCTGACCAACGTCCGTGACGAGCCACTGCGGTTCGGGTCCCCGACCACCGAGGGCAGGGAGCTGGCCGGGTACACCGGACTCCAGTGGCGCGGCCCGCGCGACTTCACCGGCGGGACGGTCTTCGCACCGGATTCCGACGCGGACGCCGACAAACTGATGGGCAGTCAGGGGCCGTGGCTCGCCTACACCACCGAGCACGACGACATCGACGCACACTCCACGCTGGTCTTCGCGCACGCGCCCGAGAACCTGGAAGCACTGCACGAGTCCCACTGGTTCGTACGCTCCGAGCCGATCCCGACGGTGGCGTTCTCCTGGGCGTTCTTCGAGGAGTTCGAGCTGCCGCCGGGCGAGTCCTTCGCCTACCGCTACCGGGTCGTGTTCGCCGACGGGGCCTGGGAGCGCGAACAGGTGGGCTCCTACCTGGAGGGAATGCCGTGGTGAAGCCGACTCTTCCGCACCCGCTGCCCGGCGCCGTGGGCCTGTCCCACCTCAGCGCCTACGACTGGGAGGCCGCCGACGGCGTATGCGGCGGCAGCCCGCATCTGCACCTCGTGTGCACCGAGGCGTACGTCGTCACCGGTGGCCGGGGCGCCGTGCAGACGCTGAGCCCCGAGGGGTACCGGGACATCCCTCTGGAGCCGGGCTCCGTCGCCTGGTTCACGCCGGGCACCGTACACCGCATGGTCCAGGACGGCGATCTGCGCGTCACCGTGCTGATGCAGAACAGCGGTCTGCCCGAGGCCGGCGACGCGGTGTTCACGTTCCCGTCCGAGGTGCTCGCGGATCCGGAACGGTACGCGGCCGCGGCCACGCTGCCGCCCGGCACCGGCCCGGACACGGCGGCCGCCGCGCGGCGCCGCAGGGACCTCGCCGTCGAGGGCTACCTCGCCCTGCGCGAGGCGCTCATCGCCGGGGACAAGGGCCCGTACCTGGAGTTCCAGCGCGCCGCGGCCCGGCTGGTGCGTGCCAAGGTGCCGAACTGGCGGGAGCTGTGGCGGGCCGGCGCGCTCGCCACGGCCGAACGCACGGGCGCCCAGCTCGACGCGCTGGAGGCGGGGGAGCCGGCGTACCTCGCCGACGCGACCACCTACGAGGCCGGAGCCACCAGGCTCGGCGGGTTCGGGATGTGCGGTCGCCGGGACGAGTACAACCTGCCGGGGACGACGCTGCCGTACGACGGCGAGTAACAGCGTTTCGCAGGGGGCGGCCAAGAGGGGGGGCCAACAGAAAGCCCGAGGAGAGGAGAGGTGACCTCGGCATGCCCGGACACAGGACAAAGGGGTTCTGCGCTTCGGCCGCGGCACTGGCGCTCTGCGCGGTGCTGGCGGGCTGCGGAGGATCCGGGGAGTCGGTCGGCGGCGGCAAGGTCGTGCTGCGCTACACGTGGTGGGGCAACCCCGACCGCGCGGAGCGCACCGAGCGGGCGCTCGCCCTGTTCGAGAAGGAGCACCCGGACATCCAGGTGCAGACGTCCTTCTCGGCCTACGACGCCTACAAGCAGAAGCTCGCCGTCCAGGCCTCGGGCGGCGACGCCCCCGACGTGATGCAGCTCGACTACCGGCAGATCGACCAGTACGCCTCCGGCGGCGTCCTGCTCGACCTCGGCAGGCAGAAGGCCGTACTGCGCACCGGTGAGATAGACGCGGGGCTGCTCGCCACCGGCCGGCTGGACGGCACGCAGTACGCGATCCCCCAGGGGCGAGGCACCGAGACGGTCGCCTACGACGTCAAGGCGTGGAAGGCGTCCGGGGTGCCGCTGCCGGGAAGGAGCTGGACCTGGAGCGAATGGGCCGACACCATGCGCGCCCTGGCGAGGAAGACCGGCAAGCCCGGCGCCACCGACCCCGGCCAGAGCGAGGACTGCTTCGAGGTCTGGCTGCGCGGCCAGGGCAAGTCCCTCTACACCAAGGACGGCGGGCTCGGTTTCACCGCCGACGACCTCACCCGCTGGTGGACCTTCACCGACGAACTCCGCCGCGAGGGCGTCGTCTCGCCCGCGGAGCAGACCACCCAGCTGGACGGCTCCGTCGAGAACACCCCGCTGGGGCGCGGCGAGGCCCTGTCCGACTCCAACTGGGACGCCCCCGCCAGCGGTTACCTCGCCCTCCTACCCGGCGGCGTCGCGCTCGCGCCGATGCCGTCCGGCGAGGACGGCACGCCCGGCCAGTACTACAAACCGTCGATGTTCCTCGGCGTCGGGGCCAACACCGGTCACCCCGAGGAGGCGGCCCGGCTCGTCGACTTCCTCATCAACGACGCGACTGCGGCGAAGGTCCTCGGCGCCACCCGCGGCATCCCCGTCAACGACACCGTCCGCGAGGAGATCGAGCCGCAGCTCAAGGACTTCGACAAGACCATCGCCGCCTACCAGACCTCCCTGGAAGGCACCCTGGCGGACCCGCCGCAGGCCCCGCCCTCGGGTGACAACGCCCTCCAGACCACCTTCCAGCGCGACTACGACCAGGTGTCGTACGAGCGCATGTCGCCCCGCGAGGCGGCCGAGAACTACGTCACCGAGGCGAAGGCGGAGCTGCGGTCATGACCACCACCGACATACCCGCACCCGCCGCCAGGAAGCCGGGCGCGACCACAGCCCGAAAGCGACGGCCCAAGCGCGAACGCCAGGGCCCCGCCTGGGTGTTCCTCTCCCCGTGGGTGCTCGGCGCGGCCGTCCTCACCCTGCTGCCGATGGCAGTGTCGCTGTATCTGTCCTTCACCGACTACGACCTGTTCAGCCCGCCGCGCTGGGTGGGCCTGCGCAACTACGTCCAGATGTTCACCGAGGACCCGCGGTACTGGCGGTCGGTGGTGACGACCCTGACGTACGTCGTCGTCGCCGTGCCCCTGCAACTGGCCCTCGCCTTGGCCGTCGCGCTCGCCCTGAAGTCCATGAAGCGCGGCAAGAGCTTCTACCGGTCGGCGTTCTACGCTCCCTCGCTGCTCGGCGCGTCGATGTCCATCGCCCTCGTGTGGCGGGCGATCTTCAACGACGGCGGCACGGTGGACAACCTGTTCGGCACCGGCGGCTGGGTGAACCGGCCCGGCTGGGCCCTGCTCGCCGTGGCGCTGCTGACGGTGTGGCAGTTCGGGGCGCCGATGGTCATCTTCCTCGCCGGGCTCCAGCAGATCCCGGGCGAGCTGTACGAGGCGGCGGCGGTCGACGGGGCCGGGAAGTCGCGGCAGTTCCGGTCCGTCACCGTGCCCATGCTGTCCCCGGTCCTGTTCTTCAACCTGGTGCTCCAGACCATCCAGGCCTTCCAGGTCTTCACCCCCGCCTTCGCGCTCAGCGCGGGCAAGGGCGGCCCCGCCGACTCGACCCTCGTGTACACCCTCTACCTCTACGACCGCGGCTTCGTCGCCTCCCACATGGGCTACGCCTCCGCCATGGCCTGGGTACTGCTGATCGTGATCGGCGCCGTCACGGCGGTGCTCTTCCGCACCTCGCGCTCCTGGGTCTTCTACGCCTCCGAGGGGGACCGATGACCGCAACCGCCGTCGCCCGCAAGCCCGTTCGCTGGGGCCGGATCGTCCTGCACCTCGGCTGTCTGGCCGCGCTGCTGGTGATGCTGTACCCGCTGGCCTGGCTGCTGGCCACCTCGCTCAAGCCGGCCGACGAGGTCATCGCCAGCCTCGACCTGCTGCCCGGCCACCTGGAATGGTCGAACTACTCCACGGCCCTGGACGGCGTCAACGACGTGTCCATCTGGCGGCTGCTGAGCAACTCGCTGCTGATCGCGGGCGGCGCGGTCCTCGGCAACGTGATCAGCTGCTCCCTTGCCGCCTACGCCTTCGCCCGGCTGCGCTTCCGTTTCCGTGGTCCGTTGTTCGCGTTCATGATCGCGACGATCATGCTGCCGCACCACGCGGTGCTGATCCCGCAGTACATCATCTTCAACCAGCTGGGTCTGGTGAACACCTACTGGCCGCTGATCCTGCCGAAGTTCCTGGCGACGGAGGCCTTCTTCGTCTTCCTCATCGTGCAGTTCATGCGCTCTCTGCCCCGCGAGCTGGAGGAGGCGGCCCGTATCGACGGCTGCGGCCCGTTCCGCAGCTTCTTCCTGGTCGTGCTGCCGCTCACCCGTCCCGCGCTGATCACCACGGCGATCTTCACCTTCATCTGGACCTGGAACGACTTCTTCACCCAGCTCATCTACCTCTTCGACCCCGACAAGTTCACGCTCACGCTCGCCCTGCGGTCGTTCGTGGACGCCTCCAGCACCTCCGCGTTCGGCCCGATGTTCGCGCTGTCCGTGATCGCGCTGCTGCCGATCGTGCTGTTCTTCCTCGCCTTCCAGCGCTTCCTGGTGGAGGGCATGGCCAGCTCCGGACTCAAGGGGTGAGCGAGATGCCGGCACGCGAGGCGGGCGAGGTGTTCGGCCCGCGGATGACCCTTTTCGCCGATGTGCTCAGCGTCGGCCTCGCCACCGCCGTGGCGAGTCTGCCCCTGCTGACCGCCCCGGCCGCGCTGTCGACGGCCTGCGCGGTGCTGCGGGGCGCGCGGGAGGACCAACCGGCCACCGCCGGGCGGTACTTCGCGCTGCTACGGCGACGGCTGCGGACCGGCGATCTGGCGGCGGGCGCGCTCGCGCCGGCCGGCGCGCTGCTGGTGGCCGCCGATCTGGCGCTGGCCGGGGCGGGGCTGCCCGGTGGGGCGGCCTTCGCCGTGACGGCAGCCGTCCTCGGGGCGGGCGCTCTGGTCGTCGGCCTGCGGGCCTGCGCCCGCCCCGAGTCGCTGACCGACTGGCGTAGCGCCCTGCGGGAGGCGGCCCGCGATGCCGTACGGGATCTGGGCGGCAGCGGTCTCGTGCTGCTCGCGGTGGCGACCGCCGCGCTGTGCGCCTGGATGCTGGTGCCGCTCGCGTTCCTGGTGCCGGGACCACTGGCACTGGCGGTGACCGCCGTGGACGTTCGCAGGGGAGGATGACGACGAGTTCATCCCCTGATCTCCTTGCATGTCCATGAGTTAACGGGCCATTAGGCGGCATGCGGTGTGAAAGGGCCGTTCGGGTGTCAATCATCTTGTCATGAACCTGCGACCCGATGGGCGGGTCGCAGCCTCATGGAGGTGTGGAATGCACCGCAGACTCGCCACCGGTCTTGCCGCCTCAGCCCTCTCCCTCGCGGCCGTCTTCGCCACCGCTTCGGCCGCCGACGCCGCTCCCGCGGACAAGCCCCAGGTTCTGTCCAGTTGGACCCAGACCAGCGTGTCCAGCTACAACGCCTGGGTGGCCGCCCGCGCCAACCAGTCCGCCTGGTCCGCGTACGGCTTCGACTGGTCCACGGACTACTGCTCCTCCTCGCCCGACAACCCCTTCGGCTTCCCGTTCTCCACGTCCTGCGCCCGGCACGACTTCGGCTACCGCAACTACAAGGCGATGGGCGCCTTCGACGCCAACAAGTCGCGTCTGGACAGCGCCTTCTACGAGGACCTCAAGCGTGTGTGCGCCAACTACGGCGGTGCTACGAAGAGCGCCTGCGACAGCACGGCGTGGACGTACTACCAGGCCGTGAAGGCCTTCGGCTGATCAGCCTCCGCCGGCCGGTCGAGCGAAGGGGGGCGCCGTTCGTCCGGCGCCCCCCTTCCTTTCGGTGATTCAGTTCGCGGCCCGGAACGACCGCAGCCGCAGGGAGTTGCCGACCACGAACACCGAGGAGAAGGCCATGGCCGCCCCGGCGATCATCGGGTTCAGCAGTCCGGCCGCGGCGAGCGGCAGCGCGGCGACGTTGTAGGCGAAGGCCCAGAACAGGTTCGAGCGGATGGTGCCCAGCGTCCTGCGGGAGAGCCGGATCGCGTCGGCCGCGACCCGCAGATCCCCGCGCACCAGGGTGAGATCGCCGGCCTCGATCGCGGCGTCCGTGCCGGTGCCCATCGCCAGACCCAGGTCGGCCTGGGCCAGCGCGGCCGCGTCGTTGACGCCGTCGCCGACCATCGCGACCGAACGTCCCTCACCCTGAAGCCGCTTGACGACGTCGGCCTTGTCCTGCGGCAGCACCTCGGCGATCACATGCTCGGGCGCGATACCGACCTCGCCGGCGACGGCCTGGGCGACGGCCCGGTTGTCGCCGGTCAGCAGGATCGGGGTGAGGCCGAGGGCGCGCAGCCGCCGGATCGCCTCCGGGCTGGTCTCCTTCACCGCGTCGGCGACCTCGAGGACGGCCCGTGCCTCGCCGTCCCAGGCGACCGCGATGGCGGTACGACCGGCTGCCTCGGCGTCGGACCTGGCCCGCCGCAGGTCCTCCGGCAGCTCCATCGCCCAGTCGGCGAGCAGCCGCTCCCGGCCCACGAGCACCGCATGGCCCTCGACGATGCCCTGCACCCCGAGGCCGGGTACCTTCGCGAAGTCCTCGGGCGTGGGCAGCCCGCCCAGCTTCTCCAGTGCCCCGTCGGCCACGGCACGGGCGATCGGGTGCTCGGAGGCGTGCTCCAACGCGCCCGCGAGGCGCAGGACTTCGGCCTCGTCCGTGTTGTCGGCGGTGTGCACGGCCAGCAGGGTCATCCGGCCGGTGGTCACGGTGCCCGTCTTGTCCAGGACGATCGTGTCGACCTTGCGCGTGGACTCCAGCACCTCCGGGCCCTTGATCAGGATCCCGAGCTGCGCACCCCGCCCGGTGCCCACCATCAGAGCGGTCGGAGTGGCCAGGCCCAGGGCGCACGGGCAGGCGATGATCAGCACCGCGACCCCGGCGGTGAAGGCGGCGGCCGCTCCCGCGCCATTGCCGAGCCAGAAGCCCAGGGTGCCGAGTGCCAGGGCGATCACGATCGGTACGAACACGGCGGAGACGCGGTCCGCGAGCCGCTGAGCGGCGGCCTTGCCGTTCTGCGCGTCCTCCACCAGCCTTGCCATCCGGGCGAGTTGGGTGTCGGCGCCCACCCGAGTGGCCTCGACGACGAGCCGGCCGCCCGCGTTGATCGTCGCGCCGGTGACCGGGTCGCCCTGCGCCACCTCGACCGGCACGGACTCGCCGGTCAGCATCGAGGCGTCCACCGCGGACGAGCCCTCGACGACGGTCCCGTCGGTGGCGATCTTCTCGCCGGGACGGACGAGGAAGCGGTCGCCGACCTTCAACTCCGTGACAGCTACGGTCCGTTCGCTGCCGTTCGCGCCCAGGACGGTGACGTCCTTGGCGCCCAGCTCCAGCAGAGCCTTCAGTGCCGCGCCGGCCTTGCGCTTGCTGCGGGCCTCGAAGTACCTCCCGGCCAGGATGAAGGCGGTGACACCGGCGGCGGCCTCCAGGTAGATGTTCCCGGAGCCGTCACCGCGGGAGATGGTGAGCTCGAAGGGGTGCGTCATGCCGGGCTCGCCCGCGGTGCCGAAGAACAGGGCCCACAGGGACCACAGGAACGCGGCCGACGTACCGACCGAGATCAGCGTGTCCATGGTGGCCGCACCGTGCCGCAGATTGGTCAGCGCCGCCTTGTGGAAGGGCCATGCGGCGTACGTCACGACGGGCGCCGCGAGCGTGAGCGACAGCCACTGCCAGTACTCGAACTGCAAGGCCGGGATCATGGCCATTGCGACGACCGGCACGGCGAGCGTCACGGCGGTGACCAACCGCTCCCGGAGCGGCCGCAGTTCATCGTGTCCGTCGCCGTGCTCGGCGTCCTCCCGCGTGGGCGGCGCGGGCTCCTGCGCGGTGTAGCCGGTCGCCTCCACCGTGGCGATCAGGTCCTGGACGGAGACGTCAGGGCCGTAGCCGACCTTCGCCTTCTCGGTGGCGTAGTTGACGGTTGCGGTCACGCCCGCCATGCGGTTCAGCTTCTTCTCGATGCGCGCCGCGCACGAGGCGCAGGTCATGCCGCCGATGGTGAGCTCTACCTCGGTCGTGGGGTCGGACGCGGTGGTGGTCATCCCTGCTCCTCGTGCGGGGTGCGGACGGAGCCCGGCGCGGCCGGGCCCGGCGGTTCGGGGGTGCGGGTCAGGCCGCGCGGCCGGTGAGCTCGTAGCCGGCGTCGTCGACGACCCCGGCGATCAGGGCGTCGTCGGGCGCGGTGGCGCTGGTGACGGTGACCTGCCCGGACGCGAGGTCGACGTCGACCTCCGTGACGCCGTCCAGCTCGCCTATGGCCTTGGTGAGCGTGGCCTTGCAGTGGGCGCAGCTCATACCGGCGACGGCGTACGTGGTGGTGGACATGGGTTTCCTCCTGGGTGCGGGGCCGAGATCGACCCGGGTACGGGGTGGGGGTATCCTGCTCGGTGTCCATGTATACCCCTAGGGGGTAGGCAGGGCAAGGGCGGGGTGAGGTTGACTTAATACCCCCTGGGGGTATCGTGAAATGCACCGAAGGCCGAAGTGCACCGAAGCCCCGAAGTGCATCGAAGCCCGAAGTGCATCCAAGAACCCCACCGAAGCATCCGACCCGCAGGAGACCGCCATGAATGCCGGACTGAGGATCACCACGTTCGCCGCCGCGCTGGCCGCGACCTTCGGGACCGCCTATGGCGTGGGCAAGGGCGTCGGCCCCGTCGTCGAGGACCCCGCGCCCGCCCGGCACGACAGCCACGGCGAGACGCCGTCGGAACCGGAGGAAGGTGAAGGCCACGGCGGGCACGAGACGATGCCGGCCGGCGGGCTGCAGATCTCCGAGGGCGGCTACACCCTCGACCTGAGGACATCGAGCGTCACCGCCGGCAAGCGCTCCGACCTGAGCTTCGTGATCCGCGACAGCGCCGGCCGGGCCGTCACCGCCTTCCAGCGCGAGCACGAGAAGGAGCTCCACCTCATAGTCGCCTCACGCGACCTGGTCACCTACCGCCATCTGCACCCCACCCGCGCGGCCGACGGCACCTGGAGCATCCCCGTAGAGCTGCCCCGCGCTGGCGGATACCGCGTCTTCGCCGACTTCACCCCGGCGAAGACGGGCGCCGAGAACCTCCCCCTGGGCGCGGACCTGGCGGCCGCGGGTGCCTACGAGCCGCGGAAACTGCCGGCACCGAACCGCACCGCGAAGGTCAACGGCTACGAGGTCCGCCTCGACGGCGCCCTGAGCCCGGGCAAGTCGAGCGAGCTGAAACTGACGGTCTCACGAGGCGGCCGTCCGCTGACCAACCTCCAGCCCTACCTCGGCGCCTACGGCCACCTGGTGGCCCTGCGCTCGGGCGACCTCGCGTACCTCCACGTCCACCCCAACGGCGAACCCGGCGACGGCACGACGAAGCCCGGCCCGGAGGTCTCGTTCACGGCCACCGCGCTGAGCAGCGGCACATACCGCCTGTTCCTCGACTTCAAGCACGAGGGCGAGGTGCGCACCGCGGAGTTCACGGTCCGGGCGGGCGCCGTGGAGGCCGCCTCGCAGTCGCCCACGCACGCGGACGGGGCCGAGGGGCACGGGCACTGACGGTTCAGATCCGCCCCGCTCGCCGCTGCCTCCGCAGCAGCACGACCAGCAGGCCGAGGGCGGCCGGGCGGACGTCCGCCCAACTGCGGCCGTTGAGGCTGCCGTTGAGCCACACCATCGTCTGCGCGGCCTGGGTGAAGCGGGCACCGCTCCCTGCTGGCCCGCCGCACCGCCGTGGTCTGACCAAACTCACCGTGCTCGCGGCGGTGAGCACGGGGCCCCGGTGCGCGGCTCGGCTGGTTGAGGATCACGTACGTTCGATGTCCTGCCGACGGGCGCGAACCGCCCTCATCCGAGGGCGCGGTCCAGGTTGAACGCGGCGCTGATCAGCGCAAGATGGGTGAACGCCTGCGGGAAGTTGCCCTGTTGCTCGCCGGTGTTGCTGATCTCCTCGGCGTACAGGCCCAGATGGTTGGCGTACGTCAGCATCTTCTCGAAGGCCAGCCGCGCCTCGTCGACCCGGCCGGCGCGGACCATGGCCTCGACGTACCAGAACGAGCAGATCGAGAACGTGCCCTCGTCGCCGCGCAGTCCGTCGGGGCTCGCCTCCGGGTCGTAGCGGTAGACCAGCGAGTCGGACACCAGGTCCTCGGTGAGGGCGTCGAGGGTGGACAGCCACTTCGGGTCGGTCGGCGCGATGAACTTCGCCATCGGCATCATCAGCACGGCCGCGTCGAGTACGTCGCTGTCCTCGTGCTGGACGAAGGCCTTGCGCGTCTCGGACCAGCCCCGGCTCATGATCCGCCGGTAGATCCTGTCCCGGCACTCCTGCCAGCGCGGCAGATCGGCGGGCAGGCCGCGGCGGTTGGCCATGCGGATGCCCCGCTCGATCGCCACCCAGCACATCAGCCGCGAATACAGGAACTTCTTACGCCCGCCGCGGGTCTCCCAGATGCCCTCGTCGGGCTGGTCCCAGTGCTCGCACACCCAATCCACCAGCGCGCACACATTGTCCCACTGGCCGCTGGAGATCGGCTGCGCCCACTTGTCGTAGAGGTAGATCGAGTCGATCAGGGCGCCGTAGATGTCCAGCTGGAGCTGGTCGGACGCGGCGTTGCCGACCCGCACCGGGGCGGAGCCGAGGTGGCCCTCCAGGTGGTCGAGACTGCGCTCGGGCAGCTCGGTGCGGCCGTCGATGCCGTACATGATCTGCAGCGGGCCGGTGGGCGAGCCGTCGCCCTGACTGACGTGCGCGGTAAGGAACTTCATGAACGCCTCGGCCTCGCTCGTGAAGCCGAGGCGCAGCATCGCGTACACGCAGAAGGCCGCGTCGCGCACCCACATGTACCGGTAGTCCCAGTTGCGTTCGCCGCCGAGCTGCTCGGGCAGACTCGTCGTCGGCGCGGCCACGATCGCTCCGGTGGGCGCGTAGGTGAGCAGCTTCAGGGTGAGGGCGGAGCGGTGCACCATCTCCCGCCAGCGGCCCCGGTACTTGGACGCGGACAGCCACTTCCGCCAGTACGCCACCGTGCTGTTGAACTGCTGCTCGGCCTCGGTCCGTGCGCACCGCTTCAGGGCCAGCGCGCCGCCGACCTGATCCAGCGCGAACACCGCCGACTCGCCCTCGGAGAGCTTGAAGTCGCCGCGCACATCGGGCCCGTCGGCCTCCAGCGGCACGGTGGAGGTCAACCCGAGCGACAGCCCATCCGACTCGAAGACGGCGACCTCGCCCTCCATACGGACGGTGTGCGTCCGGGAGCCGTAGTCGAAGCGGGGCGCGATGCGCGCATGGAACGGGATCGAGCCGCGTACGCACACCACGCGCCGGATCAGCCGGTGCCGCTCGACCTCGGCCGGGTCGCCGTCGACCGGCATGAAGTCCTGCACCTCGCCCACGCCGTCCTCGGTGAAGAACCTGGTGATCAGGACGTTGGTGTCGGGGAAGTAGAACTGCTTGGTGCGGGCCGGCACCGACGCCGCCAGCTCGAAGCAGCCGCCGCGCTCGGCGTCCAGGATCGACGCGAAGACGCTCGGCGCGTCGAAGGACGGGCAGCAGTACCAGTCGATCGTGCCGTCCGTGCCGACCAGGGCCACGCTGCGCAGATCGCCGATCAGACCGTGGTCGGCGATCGGCACATAGTGCGACGCCCTGGATGTGCCCGTCTCGATCGGGGTAGTGCTCATCGCAGCCTCCCTGGCCCGCCATGCGCCTCGATCCCAGAGTAGGTGGAATCGGGCGGGCGGGGGTCGGGCTGAGCGGAGCGGGGGTCGCGGTGGCCAGGGCTGCGGGGTACGGGGGCTCAGACCGCGAGGACCCGCAGTCCCGCCTCCTCGAAGCGCCGCACCGTCTCCGGATCCGCCGCCGCGTCCGTGACCAGTGTGTCCACCGCATCCGCCGCGCAGATCCGGGCGAACGCGCGCCGGCCCAGTTTGCTGGAGTCCGCCGCCACGACCACCCGCTCGGCGCGCTCGCACAGCAGCCGGTTGATCGCCGCCTCCGCCTCGTCGTGCGCGGCGGCGCCGTGTGTGGCGTCGAAGCCCACGACGCCGAGTACCGCCACATCGATCGTGATCTGGGCCAGTACCGCGTCCGCGAGCGGCCCGATGAGTTCGTACGACTGCGGACGGGCGACCCCGCCGGTGACCACGATCTTGAACTGCGGACGTACGGCCAGCTCATTGGCGATGTTGAGCGCGTTCGTGACCACGGTCAGCGCGGGCGAGCCGGACGTCAGGTCGCTGCGCACGGCCAGAGCTCGCGCCACCTCGGTGGTGGTCGTACCGCCGGTCAGCCCGACCGCCTCGCCGGGCGCGATCAGTTCGGCCACCGCCTTGGCGATGCGCTGCTTCTCGGAAGCGTTGCGTGCCGTCTTGTAGCGCAGCGGCAGCTCGTACGACACCCCGTGCACGACCGCGCCGCCCCGGGTACGGACCAGCATCTGCTGCTCGGCGAGCTGATCGAAGTCACGGCGGATGGTGGCGGACGACACCTCCAGTTCGGCGGCCGCCTCCTCGACGTCCAGCCGGCCCCGCTCGACGAGCAGCTCCAGCAGCGCCTTCCAGCGGGCGTCGCGCGACATCGGCCCTCCATTCCTCGATCTTCTCGGCGACCTTAGCGCACCCCTCCTGAGTCGATTGCTTGATTCTGCTCGAAAGCTCGCGATATCTTGCAAGAACAAGCACGAAGATGGCGGCCGCGAAGCAGAACAGGCACGAAGGTCTTGCATGGAAGCCAGGAGGGCGGCGACATGACCCATGTCGAGGACGAGCTCAAAAGCCAGCCCGAGTGCTGGACGCGTGCCGCGGCCGAGGCGGCCGGCCTCGGTGGGGTGCTTCCGGCGCCGGGGGAGCGGGTGGCCGTCGTCGGCTGCGGGACGTCGTACTTCATGGCGCAGGCGTTCGCCGTACTGCGCGAGGGAACAGGGCAGGGTGAGACGGACGCCTTCGCGGCGTCGGAGTTCCCGCACGGGCGCTCGTACGACCGAGTCCTCGCCCTGACCCGCTCCGGTACGACCACCGAGGTGCTCGACCTGCTGGGACGGCTGAAGGGGCGTACCCGCACCACGGCGATCACCGCCGACCCCGACACGCCCGTCATGACGACCGCCGATGACGTCGCCGTCCTCGACTACGCGGACGAACGGTCCGTCGTGCAGACCCGCTTCGCCACCACCGCCCTCACCCTGCTCCGCGCCCATCTGGGCCGGCACACCGACGCGGCCGTCGCCGACGCCCGTACCGCGCTCGCCGCCGACTTGCCCGAAGGGCTCGTGAAGTGCGGGCAGTTCACCTTCCTCGGCCGTGGCTGGACCGTAGGTCTGGCCAACGAGGCCGCGCTCAAGATGCGCGAGGCGTCACTGTCCTGGACCGAGGCCTACCCGGCGATGGAGTACCGGCACGGGCCGATCAGCATCACCACGAGCGGCACCGCGACCTGGATGTTCGGCGAGGCACCCGACGGGCTGGCCGAACAGGTGCGCTCCACCGGCGGGTTGTGGATCGAGGGCCGGCTCGACCCCCTCGCCGAACTGGTCCGAGCCCAGCGCCTCGCGGTCGCCGTGGCCGCGGCCCGGGGCCTCGACCCGGACCAGCCGCGCCACCTCACCCGCTCGGTGATCCTCACTCCCTGACGCGTCCCGCCAAGCGCCGAGAAAGGACCGGCCGTGCCCCTCGTGACCACCGGCGAGCTCATCACCCGTGCCGCCGCAGCCCGTTCAGCAGTCGCCGCGTTCAACGTCATCACCCTGGAGCATGTCGAGGCGGTCATCGCCGGTGCGGAGTCGGTGAGTTCGCCCGTCGTCCTCCAAGTCAGCGAGAACGCCGTCAAGTTCCGCTACGGACGGCTCCTGCCGCTCGCCCGTGCCGCCGTGGCCGCCGCCGAACGCGCCGCCGTCCCCGTCGCGCTGCACCTCGACCACATCCAGAGCGACGACCTGCTGCGCCAGGCGCCGGACGCCGGGTTCAGCTCGGTGATGTATGACGCGGCCCGCCTGCCCTACCTGGACAATCTCGCCGCGACGAAGGCCGCCGTCGACTGGGCGCACGCCCAAGGTCTGTGGATCGAGGCCGAGTTGGGCCGTCTGGGCGGCAAGAACGGCGAGCCGCCCCTGGACGCCCACGCCCCGGGTGCCCGCACCGACCCGGCCGAGGCCCATGCCTTCGTCGCCGACTCCGGCGTCGACGCCCTCGCCGTCGCCATCGGCAGCTCGCACGCCATGACCACCCGCACCGCCACCCTCGATCACGACCTGCTCAAACGCCTGGCCGCCACCTTGGACATCCCCCTCGTCCTGCACGGCTCCTCGGGCGTCCCGGACGACGAACTCGCGACGGCCGTCGCGGGCGGCATCGCCAAGGTCAACGTCGGCACGGCCCTCAACATCGCGATGACGAGCGCCATCCGCGACTTCCTCGCCGCGAACCCCGAGGCGGTCGACTCGCGCAAGTATCTGAGCGTGGGCCGGGAGGCGATGGTGCGGGCGGTCGCCGACATCATCGGCGTGCTGAGGACTGCCTGACCGAGCCCCGGCTCACCGTCACTTTCTGACGGCCCGCAGCACCACGAACTTCGGGTCGCTGGCGACGAGTTCACTGTTGCCGAACAACCGCCGCAGCTTCACGTGATAGCCGAGATGCCGGTTCCCGATCACCCACAGCTCACCCCCCGGCCTGAGCGCGCGCCGCGCCCCCGTGAACATCCGCCAGGACGTCGCGTCGCTCGTCGCCTGGTGGGAGTGGAACGGCGGGTTGTTGAGCACGAGGTCGACACTCCCGGCCGGCACACCGGCCATCCCGTCCCCGACCCGGAACTCGGCGTGCCCCGGCACCCCGTTCGCGCGGTACGTCGCCTCCGCGGAGGCCACGGCCTGGAACGACTCGTCCACGAACAGCACCTCGGCCTCCGGGTTCGCCAGCGCCACCGCCGTACCGACGACACCGTTGCCGCACCCGAGATCGACCACCCGCCCGGCGCCCTTGACGTCCGGCAGATGCCCGAGGAAGAACCGCGTACCGATGTCGAGCCGGTCCGGGCAGAAGACACCGGCGTGATTGACGACCGTGCGCTTCGAGGCGGCGCCGATGCCGTCGGGGAGCGTGTAGGTGTACGGCCACGGATTCGCGGGCCGCGCCGGCGAGGGCTCGGGCGTGCAGAAGATCAGCCGGGCCTTCTTCTCGGCGAGCGAGGTGCGGGTCGGGCCGAGAATCCGCTCGAACAGCTGGAGCGTGGAGGTGTGGATCTCCTTCACCATGCCGGTGCCGACGACCACGGTGCCCTCGTGCACCGCGGGCGCCAGCCTCAGCAGCTGGTCCTCCAGCAGCGCCAGGCTCTTCGGCACCCGCCCCAGCAGGACGTCGACCCGGTCCGGCGGCGCGTCCTGCGTGGTGAGCAGCCGGACGGAGCCGGGCTCGACGCCGAGCCGGGCGAGGTTGGCCCGGGTCGCCTCCTGGGTCAGGTGGGAGTCGGTGATCTGCGTCGGCCGGTGCGCGGCGAGCGCCGTGACCAGGGCGCCCCAGCGGTCACCGACGACCACGACCGTGCCGGACAGCCCGATCTCCTCCTCCGCCAGGTACCGGAGGAGGTACTCGTCGGAGGCGTCCCAGGCACGCAGCCGGTCGCGGGGGTCCTCGGGGAAACGGGTCAGCGCGAGCTCGCCCCACGGCGTCGTCATACGGTCGTTCATCGTGCGTCAAGGCTAGCCGAGCCGCAGCTCACGGCCGGTGGGGGAGGATGGGAGGCATGGACGCCGAGCTGTTCCCCCGGGAGCGTACGCAGGTCGCGCCGGGCGCGGTGCACATGCCGGACTGGCTGTCGGCGCACGCCCAGCGCGAGCTGCTGGAGGCGTGCCGGGAGTGGGCGCGCCCGCCGGCCGGCCTGCGCGCCGTCCGTACGCCCGGCGGCGGCACGATGACCGCCCGGCAGGTCTGCCTGGGCTGGCACTGGTACCCGTACGCCTACGCCCGCACGGTCGTCGACGGCGACGGCGCCCCGGTGAAACCGTTCCCCGAGTGGCTCGGCGAGCTGGGCCGGCGCGCGGTACGGGACACCCTGGGGGATCAGGCGGCGCCGTACGACATCGCGCTGATCAACTTCTACGACGCCGACGCCCGCATGGGCATGCACCGCGACAGCGACGAGAAGTCGCACGCCCCGGTCGTGTCCCTGAGCCTCGGCGACACCTGCGTCTTCCGCTTCGGCAACACCGAGACCCGGACCCGGCCGTACACGGACATCGAACTGCGCAGCGGCGACCTGTTCGTGTTCGGCGGCCCTGCGCGGCTCGCCCACCACGGCGTGCCGAAGGTGCACCCGGGTACCGCGCCGCCGGAGTTGGGACTGACCGGGCGGTTGAACGTCACGCTCAGGGTGAGCGGGCTGTAGACCGCCGCATCTGCGGATCATGGGAGACTCGCCCTCATGAGCGGCAAGGCGGACCCCCGGCCGGCGGGGGAAGGGACCACCTCGAGGACGCGGTTGGACCGGGGGCGCGGTGCGCTCGGACCCGCGTTGGAGCTCGTGCACACCGGACGCGCGCCCACGCGTGCCGTCCTCACCGCCGAGCTCGGGGTGACCCGGGCGACGGCCGGCGCGGTCGCCGCCGAGCTGGAGGCGCTCGGGCTGATCCGGGTCGACGCCCGGCCCGGCGCGGCGGCCGGTTCGCAAGGGCGGCCCTCGCACCGGCTGGCGGTCGCCGAGGACGGGCCGGTCGTCCTTGCCGCACAGGTGCACGCCGACGGGTTCCGGGCGGCGCTGGTCGGCCTGGGCGGCCGTATCGTCGCCACCGCGCCCGGCTGCGAGACCGTGGAAGCGGACCCGGCGAAGGTCCTCGGCTCGGTCGTCGAAGCGGGCGCCGACCTGCTGCGCACGACCGGACGGCGCTGCGTGGGCGCCGGGCTCGCCGTACCGTCCGCCGTCGCCGAACCCGACGGCCTCGCGCTCAACCCCCTGCACCTCGCCTGGCCCGTCGGCGCGCCGGTGCGCCGTATCTTCACGGAGTGCGTGCGCGCGGCCGGGATCACCGGACCGGCGTTCACCGGCAACGACGTCAATCTCGCCGCGCTCGCCGAGCACCGGCACGGCGCGGGGCGCGGCTCCCGGGACCTGCTGTGCGTGGCCACCGGGCACCGGGGCGTCGGCGGAGCGCTCGTGCTGGACGGCCGCCTGCACACCGGCAGTTCCGGCCTGGCCCTGGAGGTCGGCCACCTCACCGTCAACCCCGAGGGCAGACCCTGCCACTGCGGCAGCCGGGGCTGTCTCGACGTCGAGGCCGATCCGCTGGCCTTCCTCACGGCGGCGGGGCGCGAGCCGGGCCCCGAGGTCTCGCTGCTCCAGCAGGCCAAGGACCTGATCAGCAACCACTACGACGACCGGACGATCCGTACGGCCACCGAGGCCCTCATCGACCGCCTCGGGCTGGGCCTCGCCGGTCTGGTGAACATCCTCAACCCGGACCGCATCATCCTCGGCGGGCTCCACCGCACCCTCCTCGACGCCGATCCCGAGCGCCTGCGGGCCGTCGTCGCCGACCGCAGTCTGTGGGGCCAGAGCGGCGGCGTCCCGATCCTCGCGTGCACCCTCGACCACAACAGCCTGGTCGGCGCCGCCGAGTTGGCCTGGCAGCCGGTCCTGGACGATCCGCTGGGGGCGCTGGCCTAGGCCCTGCCGCAGACCGAGCCCGCCCGCGCACCCGGGCGGCGAGTCTCGCCGAGTAGGCTCGTGACATGCGGATCTCCGTTTCCTCGGACATGGACGAACCAGTGGCGCGCTCCCTCGTCACCGAGCTGCGCGATCGCGGCCACGAGGTGGTGACGTACGGTGCGCTGAGCCCCGGCGCCGACCCGCAGTGGGCCGCCTGCTCGGAAGCGGCCGCGCGCGAGGTCGCCGACGGCACCGTGGACCAGGCGGTGGTGTGCTGCTGGACCGGCACCGGTGCCTCCATCGCCGCGAACAAGGTGCCGGGCGTGCGAGCGGCCCTGTGCACCGACGCCTACACGGCGGACGGCGCCCGCCGCTGGAACGACGCCAACGTCCTCGCCCTGAGCCTCCGGCTGACGTCGGAGCCGCTGCTCAAGGAGATCCTCGACGCGTGGTTCGCCGGCGAGGCGAGCGGGGACGCAGAGGACCGGGAGAACGTGGCGCGGATCGGCCGACTGGACCTGGGCAGGTCCTAGTCCACCTCACGCCCCGGCAGACCGACGCTTCACAACCGCCGTGGCCTCGGCACGAGTTCGCCGCCGCAGTTGGGGCAGACGCCGCTCATCGTCTCGGTGCACGGAACGCAGAAGGTGCACTCGTACGAGCAGATGCGGGCCGGGGCGTCGGGAGGCAGCGGCGCGGTCTCGCACCGTTCGCATCGGTCGCGCATCTCCAGCGCCATGTCTTCCGCCTTCCTCGAGAACCGTCCGAACCGCCATCACCACTGCCGCCCCCGCGGCAACGCACCGCGCCCAGGCGCCGACAGATGCAGCACCTGGTACACCTCACCCTCCGCCTTGGGCAGGTCGCGCTCCCAGAGCGAGAAGTGGACCACCTCCCATGCCTGCGTGTCGACAGCGGCCGCGGCCAGCACGGCGCCGTCCTCCGCCGCCAGCCGCTCGGCCTCCTCCGCCGCGCCGGCCATGAACTCGGCCAACTCCACACCCTCCGGCACCGGTTGGCGCCGACGCACGGCGAGTGTGGCGGGGGAGCCCGCAGCGCCGCCCTCGGCATAGGCGAGCCCCGTCCACTGCCGTACCCGCGGCCGCCCGAAGTCGTTCACAGGCCCTTGGAAGGCGCCTCCCCACAGGAAGGCGTTCATGCCCTCCATGGTGTTCCAGAGGTAGAAGGGCCCGTACTGGTTGACCGGTGAGCCGTGCACACCGCGCTCGCGCAGCAGATACGTCTTGATGCCGAGGCCGTCCCAGCCGTCCAGCAGATGCCCGACGCGGGCCACACGGGAGCGGATGGCGTCCACGTCGTAGTCGGCGGGCAGCGTGAACTCGTACTGCATGGCGTGCATGCCAAGTCCCTTCTCGGGGCCGGATGGTCGGTCAGGTGCTCGTGCCGATCGCCGGGCTCGACGAAGTGGGGGTGTCGTCCCGCGGGGCGAGCAGCGACAGCAGCCCCCGGACGCTCGCGTCGAAGGCGGCGGGTGAACCGGACGCGCGGGCGAGGACGTAGCCGCCCTGGAGGGTCGCGACGATCGTCGCCGCGATCGACTCGCCGTCGAGGCCGGCCGCGAACCGCCCCTGCTCCTTGCCCTCCTCGACGATCCCGGCGAGCCGCTCGCGCAGCCAGTCGAGCGTCTCGTCGACGGGCGCCCGCAGCTCGTCGTCGGCGATCACGTCCGGATCCATCGTCAGCCGCCCGACCGGACAGCCACGCAGCACCTCGCGCTCGCGCCGCAGATACCCCTCGATGCGCTCGTACGGGGTGCCCGGCCCGTCGAGTACTCCCGCCGCGGTAGCCCGCATCTCCTCGGCGGTCCGCCGGATCGCGGCGAGCGCGAGATCCTGCTTCCCCTTGAAGTGGTGATACATGCTGCCCTGCCCGGCGCCCGAGCGCTCCAGGATGGCCTTCGGGCTGGTGCCCACATAGCCGCGCTCCCACAGCAGCTCACGGGTGGACTCGATGAGCCGGTCCGAGGTGCTCATGCGAGCACTGTACATACCAGTAGTTACAGAAGTCCAGGTGCTTCGGAGCCACCTGGCCGCCCCCTCCGGAGCAGCGGAACCGGCCCGTCGTACTCCCCGCGAGGTACACACACTGCCGCTGGCGGTACGACGACTCGGACCCCCTCCCGGCGAGAGCCTCGAGACATCACCGAACGACCCGACGAAACCGACCGAACCGACTCGGGAGATGACTCGAGATGCAGACCCTCGCACACTTCGCGGACGGCGGCCCCGGCCCGTGGATCCTTCTGTTCCCGCTGATCTGGGCGGCCGTCGTGGTCGGCGGCATCACGCTGCTGCGCCGCACGGTATGGCGCGGACGCCGCGGTCCCTGGCGCTCGGCCCCCGACGAGAAGTCCCCCATCACCGTGCTCGGCCACCGCTTCGCCTCCGGCGAGATCGACGAGGACGAGTACTGGCGCCGGCTGTCCGTGCTGGACGAGCAGTTCGGCCGTACGGGCAAGGGCGGTGCGGCATGACGACCACGACCGTCACGACGGCGACGCCGACGGCGGCCCGCGTCATCGACGCCGTGAAGGTGTACGGCAGCGGCGACACCAGCGTGCGGGCCCTGGACGGGGTGAGCGTCGACTTCCCGGTCGGCCGCTTCACCGCGATCATGGGGCCCTCGGGCTCCGGCAAGTCCACCCTGATGCACTGCGCGGCCGGCCTCGACACGCTCACCTCGGGCACCGCCCACATCGGGGACACAGAGCTGAGCAGCCTCGACGACCGTCGCCTCACCCTGCTCCGCCGGGAACGCGTCGGCTTCGTGTTCCAGTCGTTCAACCTGGTGCCGACGCTCACCGTCGCGGAGAACATCACGCTGCCGCTGGACCTCGCGGGCGGCAAGGGCGACCCGGAGTGGATCGACGCGCTGATCGACGTCGTCGGCCTGCGCGACCGGCTCCACCACCGCCCCTCCGAGCTCTCCGGCGGGCAGCAGCAGCGCGTCGCCGTGGCCCGTGCCTTCGCCGGCCGGCCCGACGTCGTCTTCGCCGACGAGCCGACCGGCAACCTCGACTCCCGCTCCGGCGGGGAGGTCCTCGGCCTGCTCGGCCGCGCGGTGCGCCAGACGGCCCGCACGGTCGTCATGGTCACCCACGACCCGGTGGCCGCCGCCCACGCCGACGAGGTCGTGTTCCTCGCCGACGGGCGCCTGGTCGACCGTATGGAATCCCCGACCGCCGACAAGGTCCTGGACCGCATGAAAGCCTTCGAGGTGCCGTCATGAACGCATCCATCCGCCTGAGCGTGTCCTCGCTGCGCGCCCACAAGCGACGCTTCGCCGGTACGTTCCTCGCGGTCTTCCTCGGCGTGGCCTTCCTCGCCGGGACGCTCGTCATGGGCGACACGCTCCGCGCCAGCTTCGACACGATGTTCGGCAACGCGACCAGCGGCACGGACGCCGTCGTCCGCAGCGCCGACGCGATCACCACACCCGGTGAGAGCCAGGGCGTACGCGAACCCGTCGACGCGGACCTCGTGAGCGCCGTCGAGCAGGTCCCCGGTGTCGCGGCCGCCGCGCCCAACATCCAGGGCGCCGGCCAGCTCGTCGGCAGGAACGGCGACCCGATCGGCGGCCAGGGCCCGCCCACCCTCGCCGGCAACTGGATCGACGACCCCGAGCTCAACGCGTACCAGCTCGCCGAGGGCCGCACTCCGCACAAGTCCGGCGAGGTGGTCATCGACCGCGGCACCGCCCAGCGCGGCGACCTGACGATCGGCGACACGACGACCCTGCGCACACCGGACCCCGTCAAGGTGACGATCGTCGGCCTCGCGACCTTCGGCGGCGAGGACGGCATGGCACAGGTGACCTTCACCGGCATGACCCGGGCCGACGCGGAGAAGTACCTCACGGCGCGGCCGGGCGAGGCGGCGAGCATCCAGGTGCGGGCCGGACCGGGCGTCAGCCAGCAGGAGCTGGTCGACCGGCTGAGTCCCGCGCTCCCCAAGGGAGTCGAGGCCATCACCGGCCAGGATTCGGCCGAGGAGAACACCGACATGATCTCCAGCCAGTTCCTGACCGTCTTCACCACCTTCCTCCTGGTGTTCTCCGGCGTGGCCCTCCTGGTCGCCACCTTCTCCATCCACAACACCTTCGCGATCGTCGTGGCCCAGCGCACCCGCGAGAATGCCCTCCTGCGGGCCCTGGGCGCCTCCCGCCGCCAGGTCACCTCCTCGACCCTCGTCGAGGCGACCGCCGTGGCCGTCACCGCGTCGGTGGCCGGGCTCGCGGGCGGCATCGGCATCGCGGCTGGGCTCCAGGCGCTGTTCCCGGCGATCGGATTCCCGTTCCCCGAGGGCGACTTGGTCATCAGCGGCCTGTCGATGGCCCTGCCGCTCGCGGTCGGCATCCTGGTCTGCCTCGGCTCCGCCCTGCTGCCCGCCGTACGGGCCGGCCGTACCGCACCGCTGGCCGCCCTGCGTGAGACGGCGGTCGACACCTCCGGTGCCTCCCGCTTCCGCGCCGTCACCGGACTGGGGCTCATCGCCCTCGCGGTGGCCGTGACGCTCACCGGCGTCCTGGTGTCCCCGTCCATCTGGCTGGCGGGTACCGGCGCGGTCCTCGCCCTGGTCGCCTTCGTGGTTCTCGGCCCGGTCGCCTCCACGACGGCCGTACGGATCCTCGGCGGCCCCCTCGACCGGCTGCGCGGTGTGACCGGTGGCCTCGCCCGCCGCAACGCCCTGCGCAGCCCGAAGCGCACGGCGGCCACCGCGAGCGCGTTGATGATCGGTGTGGCCGTGGTCTCGCTGTTCACGGTGTTCGGAGCCTCGCTGAAGGCGACCATGGACCAGACCGTGTCCCGGTCGTTCGCGGGCGACGTGGCCGTCAGCACCCCGTCGTTCGGCGCGGGCGGCAGCGGCCTGAGCCCGCGCCTCGCCGACGCGGTCCAGCGGCTGCCCGAGGTGGACACGGCAGTCGGTCTCGGCCGTGGAGTCGCGGAAGTCGACGGCAAGGGACGGGCGCTGACGGTCACGGACCCGATCGCCCTGGAGCGCACCTTCGATCTGGGCACCGTCCAGGGCTCCCTGCGCGCCCTCGGCACCGACGGCATCGCCATCACCGAGAAGGAGGCCGACAAGCAGAACCTGACGACCGGCGACAAGGCCCGCCTCACCTTCACCGACGGCCGGACGTCGACCTTCACCGTCCGCGCGGTCTACGGTCAGTCCGAACTCGCCGGCGACTACGTCGTCACCCGCGACGCCTGGGCCCCGCACCGCACCCAGGACGCCGACACCCTGATCGCCGTCTCCTTCAAGGACGGCGTCGGCACGGACGCCGGCAAGGCGGCGGTCGAGAAGGTCGCGGCCCAGTACGGCAACCCCGAGGTGCAGACCCGCGACGAGTACGCACAGTCCTCGGCGGGCGGCGTCGACATGATGCTCACCCTCGTCTACGCGCTGCTCGCCCTCGCGGTGCTCATCGCGCTCCTCGGAATCGCCAACACCCTGACGCTGGCGATCCACGAGCGCACCCGTGAACTCGGTCTGCTGCGAGCCGTCGGCCAGACCCGCTCCCAACTGCGGGCGATGGTCCGCTGGGAGTCGGTCCTGGTGGCCGCCTTCGGCACCGTCGGCGGCCTCGCGCTCGGCGCCTTCCTCGGCTGGGTCCTGGTCAGGGCCTCCGACGGCGCGAGCGACAGCGCGTTCGCCTTCGCGATGCCGCCCCTGCAACTGGTGGTGGTGGCCCTGGTCGGTCTGACGGCCGGAGCCCTGGCGGGCCTGCGCCCGGCACGCCGCGCGGCGCGCCTGGACGTACTGCGGGCCATTGCCACGGAGTGACCCGGCAGGGCCGGATTCACCCCCCTCACCGCCCGGTCAGCCCACCACGGCCGACCGGGCGGGAGCATGTCCCGGCCGACGCAGGTCCACCCGCTGCCCGACCTCCGCGAACTGCCGCGCGGGCTGCTCCACGGCCACCGCCGTCCGCCGCGGCGGACGCGCGGCCGATGCCCGGGTCGCCGCCGCGGCCGTCGGAAGGGTGAACCACACGACCTTGCCGGACTCGCCGTCCGGCCGTACGCCCCAGCTCTCGCTGACCGCGGCCACCATCGCCAGCCCGCGCCCACAGGTGGCGAGCGAGTCGGCGCTCTTGACGTCCGCCACGACCGGCAGCCGCGGGTCGTGGTCGCGCACCGAGACCATCAGCCGGTCGAGCAGCAGCTCGATCTCCACGGTGCACATCTTGTCGGGCCGGGCGTGCAGGTGGACGTTGGTCAACAACTCGGTCACACCGAGCGCGGCGCGGTCTATCAAGGGATCCAGATGCCAGTAGCGCAACTGCGCCGATACGATTCTGCGGACCTGACCGATCCGCGACGGCAGGGCTTGGAGCTCCACCGTGCAGTGCCTGCTTGGGTAACTGATCACGGCTGCGACTCCCCGACTGAAGTGGTCCGGAAGAACACGAAGTACGGATCCAGCAGGGTGCTTGAAGAAAACGGCCGCCTGCTGACATGGCCGGCGGGCTGGTTCGCAGCGTTATCGCCGGTAAACCCAGAGTGACGTGAGACCAGCGTGACGCAGGGGGTGACGTACCGCAACTCGCGGTGACTCAGACCTTGCGTCCGGAGGCCTTCCGTACGGCCTCGATGAACCGGCGCGCGGCGGGCGGACCCGGTTCGCCCGGCGCGGGGTCGTGATCGCCCAACGTCAGTGAATAGCGGTTGCCGTTGAGGTCCGCCAGTGCCTTGTCGTCCGGGGCGAACCAGGGCTTGGACGCCCGTACCGCCTGCACCGGCGCGCTGTCGATCTCGCTGCCGTAGCTGGTGAGCAACTGCACCCGCCCGTCGCTGATCCGTATCTGCCCGGCCCGGGTCAGCGAGCGCAGCCGCTTCCCGATCCGCACGCCCGTGGCCCTGAACTCCGGCTCAGCCATGCCCCGCCCCTCTTGGTGCGCCTCGGTGTGCCGGTCCGTCCCGCGTGGGCCGTGGCCGGCTCTGATCGTGATCCAGTGTGCCCCCGCCCGGGATCGCTGTCCCGTCCGATGCAGTCTGCCCGCGTACCGCGGCGAGCACCAGTGCGCACGTCACCCCTGGACGGGGCGCTCGGAGCACTCGCGCGAATGCGCCCCCAGGGGCCCGGTGAGAGCACTGGCCCAGGGCTGCCTTTGAGGCTCTCAAAGGTGTGTTTATGCAGGTGAGAAGCGTGCGGAAAGATGTCTATGCTCGAAGTGACGGCCGCGCGATTCGCCGCTGCCGCACAGCACGAGGAGCAGCGCCGTGAGTACCCTCCAGCAGACCCCGTCCGGCGTGACCCTCGACGTCGACCGCACCGACGCCGCCTACCGCGACTGGCTGAAAGAAGCCGTACGCAAGGTCCAGGCCGACGCCAACCGCTCGGCCGACACACACCTGCTGCGCTTTCCGCTGCCGGAGCAGTGGGGCATCGACCTGTACCTCAAGGACGAGTCGACCCACCCCACCGGCAGCCTCAAGCACCGGCTCGCCCGCTCACTCTTCCTGTACGGCCTGTGCAATGGCTGGATCCGGCCGGGCCGCCCGGTGATCGAGGCGTCCAGCGGCTCGACGGCCGTCTCCGAGGCGTACTTCGCGAAGCTGATCGGTGTGCCCTTCATCGCGGTCATGCCGCGCACGACGAGCGCCGAGAAGTGCCGCCTCATCGAGTTCCACGGCGGACAGTGCCACTTCGTGGACGACTCGCGGAAAATGTACGAGGAGTCCGCCCGCCTCGCGATCGAGACCGGCGGCCACTACATGGACCAGTTCACCTACGCCGAACGGGCCACGGACTGGCGCGGCAACAACAACATCGCCGAGTCCATCTTCCGTCAGCTGCGGCTGGAGCGGTTCCCGGAGCCCGCCTGGATCGTCGCCACGGCCGGCACCGGCGGCACCTCCGCGACCCTCGCCCGGTACGTCCACTACATGCAGTACGACACCCGCATCTGTGTCGCCGATCCGGAGAACTCCTGCTTCTTCGAGGGCTGGACCACCGGCGATCCGGACGTCACCTGCGACTGCGGCTCCCGCATCGAGGGCATCGGCCGCCCCCGTATGGAGCCGAGCTTCGTGCCCGGCGCCGTCGACCGGATGATGAAGGTGCCGGACGCGGCGAGCGTGGCCGCCGTACGCGCCCTAGAGCGGGCCATCGGCCGCAAGGCGGGCGGCTCCACGGGCACCGGGCTGTGGAGCGCGCTGAAGATCATCGCCGAGATGGTCGCCGAGGGACGGCAGGGGAGTGTGGTGACCCTGCTGTGCGACCCGGGGGACCGGTACCTCGACAAGTACTACTCGGACACCTGGCTGACCCATCAGGCCCTCGACATCGCGCCGTACTCGACCGCCATCGAGCAGCTGCTGGAGACCGGCGTCTGGCCCGAGTGACCCGCCGGCCTCAGCGTGCCGCCGCGGCCAGCCGCCGGTCCAGCGAGGTCACGGCGTCCCGGAACGCCCGGCCGAGGCCAGGCCGCGCGAGGCCGAACATGAACCGGAAGGGCGCCGTGCCGTCCACGGCGAAGGTCCACTGGACCCGGGTGCCGGTCCCCGCCGGAGCGAGCCGCCACTCCTCGACCATGGCTCGCGACCCGGGCGCGTTGGTGAGGTCGACGCGGTAGGCGTACGTCTCGGGGCTCTTCGCCACGAGGATCGTCTCCTCGAAGCGGGTGCCGCCCCTGAGCCGGACCTCGCGCCGGGCTCCGTCGTCGAGCGGGCGGGCCAGCGTCACCGCCGAGAACCACTCCGTCCAGCCCGGCACGTCCTCGGCGAGCGCCCGGTACACCGTCTCCGGGGAAGCGGATACCTCCCGCGCGAAGACATGCCGTACGGGCGCGCTCCCCACGAAGTCGATCCCGACCTCACGCAGCAGGTGAGCCATGGACGAAACCCCCTATGCCGACACCGCTCCGGGCAGCGTCACCATAGCTGGCGCCTCGTCAGATGTCTGCACCCTCATCGGGCTCACCGGCCACCACAAGCCGGCGCAGCTGCTCGGAGATCTCCGAGCGCGCGTCGGCCGCCAGCCCGGCGTCCGTCACCAGCGTGTCGACCTGCTCCAGCGCCGCGAACGAACTCAGCCCCACCACACCCCACTTGGTGTGGTCGGCGACCACCACGACCCGCCGCGCCGACTGCACCAGCCGCCGGTTGGTCTCGGCCTCCGCGAGGTTCGGCGTGGACAGGCCCGCCTCCACCGATATGCCGTGCACACCGAGGAACAGCACGTCGAAGTGGAGCGCCGCGATCGCCTGGTCGGCCACCGGGCCCACCAGCGAGTCGGACGGAGTGCGCACCCCGCCGGTCAGCACGACCGTGGCCGCGCCCTGCCGGGGGCCCGCTGTGCGCTGCGCGACGTGGAAGACATCGGCGACCCGCACCGAGTTCGTGACCACGGTGAGGTCGGGAACCTCGACCAGCTGATGCGCCAGCGCGTATGTCGTCGTACCGCCCGACAGCGCGATCGCGCTGCCCGGCGCGACCAGCTCGGCCGCCGCCCGCGCGATGTCCTCCTTGGCCGTCAGCTCCAGACCCGACTTGGCCTCGAACCCCGGCTCGTGCGTGCTGGCCTCGACCACCGGGACCGCGCCGCCGTGCACCTTCTCCAGTACGCCCTGCCGGGCGAGCGCGTCGAGATCGCGGCGCACCGTCATGTCCGACACACCGAGCTTGCGGGTCAGCTCATTGACCCGCACCCCGCCGCGGCGCCGTACCTCGTCCAGAATCAGGGCGCGCCGCTGCTCCGCGAGGAGGTTCTGATTCTCGCTCACGTACGCTCCGGTCCTTTCGCCGCTGCCGTCCGACATGCCCTGCCACCCCATCCGACAAGGCCATTCTCGCCCCTCCCGGGGCGCGGGGCGTCCCATCCTCGCACGGGTCGGTACAGGTGGCGCCACTGGCCGTCCCGACGCGCGCATGTCACTTCGGCATCTCCCGTTCCCCGGTCCGTCACACGGACCGGGGAGATTCCGTGAGGAGAGGTGTACGAGAGCGTCTCGGCGGAGATCCTTGTGCCCGCACGGCCACAAGCCGATGGCTCGTCACGGGGGAAGTACGAGAGATGGAACGTGCGCAGGAACGCGTCACGAAGAACGGGGCGGCTGCGGCGCCCGAGGACCCGAGAATCGCCCTGGAACTCCTGGTCCACGGCGTAGGCGGCACCACACCGCAGGAGATGCTGGACGATCCGCGGACCGTGCGGATCACCGGCGACGACACGGCAGCCGTCTTCCGCCGGGCCGACGACGTCGACGCCGAGGGCAGGCCGGACGACGACCGGGACGGGCCGGTGCCCGAGGCCTACGTCTGGTGCAACCTCACCTCGGGCAACAGCGCTCGCGCCCTGTGGCTGCTGTTATTGCCGTTCATGGTGGTGAACCTCGCCCACTGGATGCGCCCCACCACACACGACCGGGCGCGGACGGTGCGTCTGTACGGCCTGCTCGTGCGGCTCGCGGGGCTGACGCTGACGGTGCTGTTCGTCGCGGCCGCGTGCGAGGTCGCACTGGACCTCGCGGCCTGGCAGTGCGCGGGCACACACGCGTGCGCCGAGCGGCACAGCTGGCTGGGCTTCCTGTCCCCGACCGCCTCGAACGGCGGCTGGTGGAGCGACCCCGGCCGCAGGCTCGCCCTCGCGGCCGTGGTGCCCGCCGCGCTGACCGGCCTGTTGTGGTACCTCTCCCGCCGCACCTGGAGCGCATACGAGTCCCAGCAGCCGATGGCCCGTGAGCCCGAGCCGGACGAGGAGACCGGCGGCACCTCCCTGGGCCGCCCCGGCTTCTGGTACGGCCGTCGCCTGGTGGCCCGGCTGCGCGCTGCGCACACCGCCGCCGGCCTGCTGACCATCGCCGCCGCGGTCGGCTCGGCGGCGGCACGCTTCGACCGCCGGCCCGGCGGACCCGCGCTTCTCGACACCCTGGGATGGCTCCTGGACGCGGCCCTCGTCGGCTGCGCGGCCGTGGTGGTGTGGGTGGTCTGCCGCCGGGGCCGCAGCGAGAACCGCCTCGACCAGGAACTCGACTCGCATCTCGTACGACGCCTGCCGCTCGCCGCCCTCGTCCTGCTGGCGCTCGCCCTGGTGTACGCCGGGTGGGACCGGCCGGGCTGGCAGTCGACCGGCCGTCTCCCGGGCGACCCCACCTTCGGCGCCATCGCCTTCTTCCAAGGCCTGCTCGTCATCGTGCTCGCCGTCGTCGCCCACGTCCTCCACCGCACCCGGCCCCACGCGCGTGCCGCGATGCGCGGCCTCGGCGGACCGGCCGTGGTGATGCTGGCCTGCGCCCTGGGCGGGGTGATGTCCGGCGGGGTCGCCCAGCGGGTGGCCGACTGGCTGGACGGCACGGGCGCGTCGATCGTCGGCCCGCCCGTCCTGCTGACCTGGCAGGCTTCCGTGATCCCGCCGCTGCTGGTCCTCCTGCTGCTGCTCTGCGGCTGGCTGGCGTGGCGGGCCTGGCTGCTGCGCCGCACCGAACTGGGCACGGTGGAGCTCGACTACACCGGGGAGCCCCAGGACCCGGCACGGACCCGCCGTATCGCCACCACCCGTGCGATGGCCACGCTCACCGACCGCGCCCCCCTCGTCGTCGCCGTCACCTCCACCGCCACCCTGCTCCTGGGTGCCGGAGCCCTGGTCGGTGCCCTGACGACCGACGAGACACCGAGCGAGGCCGCCGACGGGACGTACGCTTTCGTCCACGGCGCCGCCGAGACCGCGCAGGCGCTGGGGTCCTGGCTGATCGGCCTCGGCTTCATACTGTTCGTCACCTGGGGCAGGCGCGCCTACAAGGACGCCTCGGCCCGGCGCACCATCGGCATCCTGTGGGACGTCGGCACCTTCTGGCCGCGCGCCGCACATCCGTTCGCGCCGCCCTGCTACGCCGAGCGCGCGGTGCCCGACCTGACCTGGCGGATGGCGACCTGGACCCGCGAAGGGGAGGGCCGACGCCTCGTCATCTCCGGGCACTCCCAGGGCAGCGTGCTCGCCGCCGCCGCGGCCTGGCAGCTGACGCCGACGGACCGCAGGCGGGTGGCACTCCTGACCTACGGCTCCCCGCTGGAGCGCCTGTACGGCCGCTGGTTCCCGGCCCACTTCGGCCCGGCGGCGCTGGCCTCCCTGCACGCCGAGGTCGACTGCTGGCGCAACCTGTACCGCGTCACCGACCCCATCGGGGGCCCGGTCCGGCTGTCCGACGGCTGCGACCCCGAGGTCGACCGTGAGGCCCTCAAGGACCCGCTGGCGTACGGCCGCACCGCCGAACACCCGCTGCCCGCCCCGATCCTCGGCCACGGCGACTACCAGGCGGACCCGGCGTTCGCGGAGGAACGGGAGCGGCTGCTGGCGCGGTTGAGGCCGGGGGTTCCGGCGCCGAGGCAGCAGGCCGCGGCCGAGAGCTGATCCGGTCGACCCGGGCGATCCGCCCGACCCGCGATGTCAGGTCAGGTCGGGCAGATCCTCGGCGTACAGCAGCGTCAGATCGTCCGTGCTGGGCTCCGGCAGCTGGGCGACCCGGCTCGCGTGCCGCTCCACCATGGCCTCGAAGGTCTGCCGTGCCGTACGGCCGTTGCCGAACGCCGGGCCCTTGGGGATCGCCGCGAAGTACTTCAGCAGGGCCTCGGCGACACCGGGGCCGAGCCGGTACTCGTGCTCCTCGGTCTGCTGCGCGACGATCCTCAGCAGCTCGTCGGGGCCGTAGTCGCTGAAGGTGATGGTCCGTGAGAAGCGGGACGCCACACCGGGGTTGACGGACAGGAACCGCTCCATCTCCGCCGTGTAGCCCGCCACGATCACCACGACCGCGTCGCGGTGGTCCTCCATCAGCTTCACCAGCGTGTCGATGGCCTCCTTGCCGAAGTCCCGGCCCGAGTCCTCCGGCGACAGCGCGTACGCCTCGTCGATGAACAGCACACCGCCGCGCGCCTTGTCGAAGGCCTCCTGCGTACGGATCGCCGTGGAGCCGATGTGCTCACCGACCAGGTCGACACGGGACACCTCGACCAGGTGGCCCTTCTCCAGGACACCGAGGGAGGCGAGGATCTCGCCGTAGAGGCGGGCGACCGTCGTCTTGCCGGTGCCGGGAGAGCCGGTGAAGACCAGATGCCGCTTGACCGACGCCGCCTTCAGGCCCGCTTGCTGACGGCGCCGGCCCACCTCGATCATGTCGGTGAGCGCGCGCACCTCGCGCTTGACGCTCTCCAGGCCCACCAGCGCGTCCAGTTCACCGAGGACGTCCTTGGAGGTCCGCGCCGGCTTCTCGGCCTGCGCGGCGGCGACGAGCGCCTCCTGCTCGGTGGCGCGCTGGCCGGGGATCGCGCCGAGGAGGCCGGGCGACTGGCTCGCCGTCTGCACGACGGGCTGCGGCGCGGGCGGCGGCTGCCTCAGGCCCGCGCTCTCGTCGCTGGTGCAGTCCTCGACGTCGGGGCCCGTCCCGGAGGCCGCGTCCGGGCCACCGTCCGCGAACTCGTAACCGCCGCGCGCGCACCGCTCCGTACGGCACTTCCGCAGCGTCGTACGGCAGCCGTCGATGACATGGAAGCCATAGCCGGCACTGCCCCTCACCCGGCAGTTCAGGAAGGTGCCGCGGCCGCCCGCCGAGACATAGAACCCGGCCTCCGCCGGGGAGTCGACCGTGCAGCGCTCGATGACGGGGTCGGCGCCCTTGGTGACGATCACGCCGGTCTGGGTGCCGTCCACGGTGCAGTTGTTGAGGGTGCCACCGCTGCCGTGGTCGCGGAACCAGGCACCCGTCGCCGCGTCCCGGATCCGGCAGTCGTCGAGCTGGGCCGTGGCGCCGTCGCTCACCGACACGGCCGTGTTGCGCACCTGGGACAGGTCGCTGTCGACGACGTCCGCGCGGGAGCCGCGGTCGAGGACGAACAGCGCG
The DNA here is from genome assembly GCF_055634335.1 of Streptomyces sp. NPDC111802. Lineage (NCBI taxonomy): Bacteria > Bacillati > Actinomycetota > Actinomycetes > Kitasatosporales > Streptomycetaceae > Streptomyces > Streptomyces sp. NPDC111802. The sequence goes on from NZ_JBVKCZ010000019.1 coordinate 70,335, forward strand.
TCCGGCACGTCGTGCACCCGGCAGGAGTCCAGCACCGCGGTGGCGCCGTCGCTGACCCACACCGCGGGGTAGTCGCCCGTGCTGTCGAAGATCTCGCACTGGTTGGCGTCCACGCGTGTGCCGGGATCCCACACCGAAAGGCCGTTGCGGCCGAACTGACGCACCGTGGTGCGGGTCAGGGTGAGGACCGAACGGGAGCGCAGGTCGACCGCGTTCTCCGGGATGTCGTGGATCCGGCAGTCCGCCAGCGTCAGCACGGCGTCCGTGTCGAGCGTGACACCGTCGGCGGTGGTGCGGTGCACATCGCAGTCCGTGAGGTGGGCGGTGGCCCGGCCGGTGACCTGGACACCGGAGCCCCGGACCTCGTAGACCTCGCAACCGACCGCTTCCAGCGAGGAGTTCTCCCCGGTGGCCGTCAGCCCCGAGCCCGCGGCGTGGTGCACCCGGCAGCGCTCCAGACGGGGGTGCCCGCCGCCGCGCACGGCGATGCCCGCCTGACCGGCCGCGACGACCTCGCACTCCTCGAACACCCCGCCACCGCCGTCCAGTACGGCGATGCCGATGCCCGCGGGGTTGTCGACGGTGCAGCGCCGCACGGTCGGCCGAGCGCCGCCGCGCACCTCGATCCCTGCCGCGGACCGGGTGACGATCCTGACGTCCGTGAGTTCCGGGGCCCCCTCTTCGACGAGCAGCGCGGGCGCCGCCGCGTCCTGACCCTCCACATGCAGGTCCTGCACCACGGCCGAGGCGCGCACCGTCAACGGCACACCGTCCACGGGCGCGATCCGCACCGAGCCGGGGGAGCCCTCGGGGCCGCGCAGGGTCACCGCCCGCTGGACGACGAGGTTCTCCCGGTAGGTGCCGGGCGCGACGGTGAGGACGTCGCCGTCGGCCGCGGCCTCCAGGGCGGCGGCGAGCGATGCGTACTCACCCGTGCGGCGCCGCCACCGCGAGGTGCCGGTGTGCGTCACCTGGACCGTGCCCTGTGCCATGGCGTTGATGTGCCCCCACCTCGTAGTACGCGGGTTTGCTGCCGAAGAGTTCGGCCGGTCCACCGTAGCGTGCGCGCGGGCGGTGGGTTGACCAGAGCTGGAAGGCCGTCAGCTGCCGGTGCCAGTCCGGCCCCAGTCGGGGCCCGCCTTGTCCCAGGCCTGGTCCCAACGCTCGTACCGGCGACGGACCATGCGCCAGACGAGCAGCCGTCTGCCGCCCTCGACAAGACCGGCCGTCAGCAGGGCCGCCCCGAATCCGGCGAGCACGGCGTGCGTCGCGGCGGTCGCGGAGTCCAGCGGGCGGGCCACGGTGCGGCCCTGCTGGTCCGTCCATATCCGGAACCGGTCGCCCGGCCGCGGGCTGTCGAGGCTCGCCATGACCCGGCCCTGGCGCACGGTGCCGTCCGGTGCGGTCCATTCGGCCACGACCCGGGTGCGCATGTCCCGTCCGGTGGCCGCCTCGGGGTCCACGTCCAGCGGGGAGCCGTCCACCTCGCGGACCACCGTCGCCGTCACCAGGTGCCGGGACGTGCGCTGTTCACGCACGGACTGCTGCAGGGCGTCCTGGGCGAGGCCGCCGACCAGGGAGCCGGCCAGGGGCGTCACGACCAGGATCAGCAGCAGGGCCGCCAGGGCGACCCAGGCCTCGGCCAGATCGGTCGCACGGCGCAGCGGATTGTGCCGCCAGCGCCAGAGTCCGCTGATCGCGCGCATCGTCCGGCCACCCCCTTCCCGCTCCGTGATAACCCGTGGCGGAGTCGTTCACCCGCGAGCGCCGCCGAAGAGAGAGCGAAATCACCTGTGCCCCGGGGCCTCTCATGAACTTCTCACGAAAGGCCCAACGCGCGGGCACCCGGCCGAGGTTCCCGCCCTCCGTCACCCGCGGGGATCCTTCTCAGCTGAGAATCGTGACCGGGTCACCGACCCGGATCGTGCCTCGGGAGAGGGGCACCAGGTTCTGACCGAACAGCAGCTTGCCGCCCATGCGGCGGTGTCTGCCCAGGGTGAGCAGGGGCTCCCTGCCGCGCTCGGCGGTGGCCTGGTCGGTCGTGGTGACCACGCAGCGCCCGGACTTCTTAGGCGCGCGGAAGGTGACCTCGCCAATGGAGATGCGCGACCAGTCGTCCTCGGCCCAGGCGGCGGTGCCCGACACGACGACGTTCGGCCGGAAACGGTTCATCGGCAGCGGGCCCTCGTCCGCGTGATCGCCCTGTGCGATCAGGGAATTGAGGGCGTCGAGGGAGGCGGTGGTGGTGAGCAGCAGGGGGTAGCCGTCGGCGAAGCTGACGGTCTCGCCCGGCAGGGCGTACTCCGGGTCGACGGGCCGGCTCGTGGCGGGATCGGCCATGTACACGAGGCGCGTACCGACGCCGAGGTAGGCGCTGCACCAGGCGTGCGCGGTGTTGTCGGCGAGGGCCGCCTCGACCTTGTCGCGGAAGATCTCCACCGGCATCGTGCCGACCGTGCGGGGCACGGGCACCGTCAGCGGGTCCATGCCGGGCGCGGTCAGCCGAACGCCGCCGCCGGGCAGCAACTCGGCGGCGGCCAGCGCGAGGCGTGGCTGCTGGCGCTGTGTAACGACCTTTCCCCCGTCGTCTATCAGCATCCAGCGTCGATCTCCGGCCAGCCCCCAGGGCTCCACGACGGCTTCCGGGTGCGCTGTGCCCCGGAACGCCTTGACCGGATGAACGTGAATCGACTGCAGCTGTGCGTACCCCATGGGGTCATCGTGCCAGGTGGCACCGACAACCCCGGGGGGAACGGGTCAGTAGCCGCGGTACTGCTGGTTGTTGTACGGGTCCTGGTAAGGAGCCGCGGCGGGGCGGGGAGCCGCGGGGCGCATCGCCTCGTAGCCCATGCCGCCGGGCGCCACCGGCCGAGGCTGCTGTGCCTGCGGGCCCGGGTAGCCGCGCGGCGCGCCCGCCTGCTGCGGGATGTAGGCCGCGGGCGCCTGCTGCAGCGGAGAGGGCTGCTGGGCCTGCGGATAACCGTAGGAGGGCTGGGACGGCGCCGCCGGGAGGGCGGGCAGTGCCGACGGCAGCGCGGGCAGATTGCCGCCCGGCATGTCGTAAGCGGCGGGGACCCGGATCGGGGCGATCTGCGGGGTGCCCCGCTCGGCGACGAGCCTGTCGTAGATCGGGGTGTCCGGGAAGGAGGCGGAGTAGTAGCCGCCGCCATAGGTGGAGCGGGGGGAGGTCATGGCACATAAGGTAAGCCCACGATGTGCTGGTTGGGGAGACCGATAAGAGGGTTGTTTTATGTGTCCGTGGTGACGCCGGATCCCCAATGCGAGCGAACTCGGCAAAAAGGGACGCCAATCAGCGTGCGGATCGTGTAAATGCCGAGTTCCGGGCGGGTTACCGCGGGTTGACCACGGGTCTTTGCATGCCCCTCGTGGGACTTCGATGGCGCGGGGAATAGGTTGACCCTGTAGAAGAACCCAGTGGGCAGCCGGGACATGCCTGGCGCGGTGAGCAGGTGATGGGGGCGGACATGTCAATGCCGAAGGGATCGAATGTTCCGGTGCCGACGACGGCACTACGGGTCGAATTGGGCTGGCGTTCAGGGCCCGGCGTGCCCGATGCGGACGCCTCGGCGCTGCTCCTCGTCGGCGGAAAGGTCCGCTCCGACGGGGACTTCGTCTTCTACAACCAGCCCGCACACTCCTCCGGCGCCGTCCGGCACGAGGGCAAGCGGGACGCCGGTGGCCGGGTGACCGACAGCCTCCTCGTCGACCTCGCGCGCGTGGAGCCCGCCATCGAGACCGTCATCCTGGCCGCCTCCTCCGACGGCGGATCGTTCGGTCAGGTGCCGGACCTCTACATCGAGGTCAAGGACGCCGCCCAGGACACGGTCGTCGCCCGCTTCGACAGCACCGGCGCCACGGTCGAAACCGCTTTCGTACTCGGTGAGTTCTACCGCCGCCAGGGCGCCTGGAAGTTCCGCGCCGTCGGTCAGGGCTACGGCAGCGGCCTGGAGGGCCTCGCCACCGACTACGGCATCACGGTCGACGAACCCCAGGCGGCACCCGCACCGACACCCGCGATGACCACCCCGCCACCTGTGGCGCCCCCGGCGACCATGCCGCCCGCCATGCCGCCGGCCGCCCCGCCTCCGCCGCAGGCGCCGCCGGTGAGCCTCAGCAAGGTGACGCTCACCAAGGCGGCCCCCTCGGTCTCGCTGACCAAGCAGGGCGGCACCTCGGGCGCCATGCGCGTGAACCTCAACTGGGAGGTGCGCAAGCAGTTCTCCGGGTGGGCGAGCAAGCTGGGCCGCCCGGTCGCCATGCACAACGACCTCGACCTCGATCTGTGTGCCCTGTACGAGCTGGCCGACGGCAGCAAGGGAGTGATCCAGTCCCTCGGCAACGCCTTCGGCGCCCTGCACCAGCCGCCGTACATCCACCTCGACGGCGACGACCGCACCGGTGCCGTGGCCAGCGGCGAGAACCTCACCGTCAATCTCGACCACCGGCGGTCGTTCCGGCGCATCCTGATCTTCGTCACCATCTACGAGGGCGCGCGCTCCTTCGCCGACCTGCACGCCACGGTCACCCTCACGCCGCAGCACGGCGCCGCGATCGACTTCTCGCTCGACGAGTGCACGGTCCCCTCGACGGTGTGCGCGCTCGCCCTGATCACCAACACCGGCGACGACCTGGTCGTCCAGCGTGAGGCCCGCTACCTGGTGCCCGAGCGCGGGGTGAGCCCGCAGCGCACGGTCGACTACGCCTACGGGTGGGGCATGAACTGGACCCCGGGCCGCAAGTAGTCAGCCCTCGTCGGGCACCGTGTCCGGACGCGCGTAGGTGCGGCCCTTCCAGGCCGCGCCACGCCCCCTGTAGTGCTGCACCGCGGAGTCGACCGTCATCAGGAGATAGAGGAACGCGGTGAACGGCAGCAGCGGAGCGAGCCACAGCGGCTGGCGGTAGTAGCGGAGCATCGGTACATACGTCCCGGTCATCACCAGCCATGCGAGACCGCCGCCGACCGCCGCCGCCGTATCCCCGCCCGCCAGACCCACGACCAGGGCGGCCGCCGGCACCAGATACACCAACGCGAGCCCGGCGACCGTCCCGGCCAGCACCAGCGGGTTGTGTCGCAGTTGCGCGTACGCGCTGCGCGAGACCATCCGCCACAGGTCGGTCAGTCGTGGATACGGGCGCACGCTGTCCACACTCTCGGCCAGCCCCAGCCAGATGTGGCCGCCGCCGTGCTTGACGGCCCGAGCGAGTGCCACGTCGTCGATGACGGCGTGCCGGATGGCGTCCGGAATCCGCGCCCGCTCGGCGGCCTCGGCACGCAGCAGGACGCAGCCGCCCGCCGCTGCCGCCGTCCGCGTCCCCTTCTCACCGATCCGGCGGAACGGATAGAGCTGCGCGAAGAAGTACACGAAGGCCGGCACGACCAGCCGTTCCCACAGGCTCTCCACCCTCAGTCGCGCCATCTGCGATACGACGTCGAAACCGCCGGTGCGCGCTGCCGCCACCAGCTCCCGCAGGCTGTCGGGCGCATGCGCGATGTCGGCGTCCGTCAGCAGGAGGTACTCGGGGTCACGCGCGCGTGCCAGCGTGATGCCGTGCCGCACCGCCCAGAGCTTGCCCGTCCAGCCCGAGGGCGGCTCACCGGGGGAGTCCACCGTCAGCGGCAGCCCACCGTGCCGTTGCGCGAGCTCGCGCGCCAGCTCCCCGGTGCCGTCCGAACTGCCGTCGTCGATCAGGAAGATCTCCGCGCGCCCCGGATAGTTCTGAGCGAGCAGCGACGGCAGGCTCACCCGAAGGACCGCGGCCTCGTCGCGTGCCGGTACGACGACGCCGACCGACGGCCACTCCTCCGGCTGCGTCCGCCGCGGAAGTCTGACATCCGTACGCCAGAAGAAGCCCTGGCAGAGCAGCAGCCACAGCCAGGCGGCGAGTGACGCGGCGGCGGTCCACGCGATGGCGCTCACGTGCGCAGTCTGCCCCACCGGACGGGTCCGCCAGGGCCCATCGTCTATCGTGGCCGGGTGAAGATCGCGCTGATGGACTCCGGAATCGGCTTGCTGGCGGCCACGGCCGCGGTACGGCGGCTGCGACCCGACGCAGATCTGGTGCTCTCACTCGACCCCGACGGCATGCCCTGGGGTCCCAGGACTCCCGAAGACCTCACTCAGCGCGCAGTGGCCGTCGCCGACGCGGCCGCCGCGTACCGGCCCGACGCCCTGATCATCGGCTGCAACACCGCGAGCGTGCACGCGCTGCCCACCCTGCGCGACCGTCTTGAACCCGGCATACCGGTCATCGGGACGGTTCCCGCGATCAAGCCGGCCGCGGCCGGCGGGGGCCCCGTCGCGATCTGGGCCACCCCCGCGACCACCGGCAGCCCCTACCAGCGCGGACTGATCAAGGACTTCGCCGACGGCGTGACCGTCACCGAAGTGCCCTGCTTCGGGCTGGCCGAAGCGGTCGAGCACGCGGACGACACGGCGACCGACGTCGCGGTCGCCGCGGCCGCCGCGCTGACCCCCCAGGACGTGACGACCGTCGTCCTGGGCTGCACCCACTACGAACTCGTCGCCGACCGCATCCGCGCCGCCGTCCAGCGCCCCGGCTTCCCGCCGCTCGTCCTGCACGGCTCCGCGGGCGCGGTCGCCGCACAGGCGCTGCGCCGCCTCGGCGAGCAGCCCGCCCCCGCAGCCGTGCCGAGCGGCAACCTGACCGTGCTGCTGAGTGGCCGCGAGGGCGCGCTGCCCGAGCCCGCTCTCGCCTACGACGAAGGCCGTCTCCTCCAGACGATCAGCCCCGCACGGTGACGGAAGGCCGCAAAACGGACGACCTCGGTCCGCAGTGGTCCGGTCGGCGCAGTCACACTCCGCGACGCGGTACCAGCGCAGCGAATCCTGAGTAACCTCATAGCCATGAGGGACCACCCCCACAGCGGTAAGCCGCATCCCGATGTCTGGACCGGGCGGGCGACCAACCGGGTCCAGTGGTTGCTCGCGCTCGTCGGTGCCGCCTGTATGGCGCTCGGGATCGAGCTGGCCGTCGACTCGCCGTGGACGGACGGAGTCGCCGCGCTCGTCATGGCCGTCGTGGGCTGTATCGCGGCCGGGCTGCTGGTCCTCTTCGGCACCCTGGCGTTCGTGCATGTCGCCCTGAAGGTCGACCAGGAGTGCCTTGAGGTGCGCTGCGGCCACATCGGTGTGCCGCGCCGCCGGATCCCGCTGTCCGAGGTCGTGGGTGCCGACTTCGTCCCGCACGTCACTCCTCGTCACTGGGGCGGCTGGGGCTACCGGTGGCGGCCCGACAAGGGAACCGCCGTCGTCGTACGGCGTGGTGAGGGGCTGGTGCTGCGGCTGTGGGACGGCCACACCTTCACGATCACCGTGGACGATGCCGAGGCGGCCGTGGGCGTCATCAGGGATCGGCTGCGGTCTCGGGCGGCTGGTACGGCGCTCTGAGATCCGTGAGATCTGTGAGATCCATGAGATCTGTGAGATCCGTGGGGCCCAGGGCGATCCAGGGGATCTAGGCGGATCCAGGGATTGGCATCGAGGCGGTCGTCACTGCGGGTGGCTTTTGGGCCCATGTGCGTCGGCGACATTGCCGTACACCGGATCGTGGTGCCGTAGATCATGGTGCTGCACACCATGGCGCCGCACGCCATGGTGACCTCAGCCCATCGGGCTCGCGGTCATGGGGCCAACCGATCGCCACGCGCGCGTACGTCGTTCTCGGGCTGCGAAGAATCGCCGGCCATCGGGCGTGCCGTTGCCAGCCCCGCCAGCAGGCCCGCTCCCACCGACACCATCGTGAAGCTGAGCGCGTTGCCGACCGCGGCGATCACCGCCAGGGCCGTGAGGGCGGCACCGGCGGTGAGCGCGACAGGGGTGGGACGGGCGGTACGCCACAGCGCGAACAGCATCCAGCAGAAGGCCGCCGCCAGCAGCAGCACGCCGACGACCCCCTGTTCCGCCGCCTGCTGCAAGGGTGCCGAGTGAGGCTTGCCGTCGGACAGCAGCGTCCCGGTCGCCGTCGTACTGAGCTCGCCGAAGCGCCCCGGACCCACACCCAGGGTGGGCTCTTCGCGCGCCAGGTGCAGCGCGTCGTGCCACAGCTGGATCCGGTGCCCCGTCAGCCGGCCCTCCAGCCGGGCGAGCAGTCCGCCGGGTACCGCGTTGCCGGCGACCGCCCAGGTCAGGCCGGTGACCGAGGCCGCCGCCACGGCCAGTCCCGCGATGCCCACCCCGCGACGGCGGAGGTGGCCCGCGGCGAGCGAGCACAACAGGACGGCGGAGCAGGTGATGAAGCCGCTGGTCGAGCCGAGGGCCGCCGCGGTGATCGCGATTGCGGCGGCCAGTACGCGCAGGCCCAGGCGCACGACCGGCGCCGACGCGGCCCAGGCGGCGCAGCACGCGGCGCCCGCGGAGAGGGTCAGAACGGCGGCGGTGGCCCCCGCGTGGCCCAAGGGGGCGACGATTTGAGGGCCGGGGGTGAGATGCGGAACGGTCAGCGTCAGGCTCACTCCGGCCAGGGCTCCGGCGCAGGGTGCGGCGACCGGCAGCAGTGCCCCGCTGATCCGCCCGGCGGCATAACCGGCGGCCACGGCGAGAATCGCGAGCAGCACACCCTCGGGGCGGCCGTCGTGCACGGCAGCCGAGATCAGCGACCAGGAGGCGCAGGCCCCCAGGATCACCACGCCGGCCGCATCAGAAACGTTTCGTCTGTCGCCGGCCGCACCCGGACCTGCCACAGACGTCATCCCCGCGACACCCACCCCGCCCCCCGAACCCGGTCCCCCGACCTGTGACGGGCCTCAGCCACCGGACCTGACCGGCCGATACGACTGAGGCTCCGGCATACCGTAACGGCTTATGGCCGGATTGTGGACGTCTCGTGCAGGAACGATGCGTCACGAGAGTAGCGGGGGAGCGCCACACAGCCGGGGGTGACGGCGTTCGCAGGCTGGGCAGAGGCGCTCGGCAGGTGTCGGTCGGCGGCATTGTCGGCCGGGCTTCCTGCCGGGGGCGCGGTCACCCGGGCCATATGCATCGCGTGGGCCCGTGCAGGAGCCTTCCGCCGCCGGACCGCGCTGTCGGTGTCAAGGTCAACCGCCGTACACTCCCGGAGTGACCGTCACCGCAACCACCGTGGACGAGTCGGACCAGTTGGAGCCGCAGACCGCGCCCACTTCGCGCGCGGCACGGCTCGTGCGGCTGGTTCCGGCCCTCGCCGCGGCGCTCTCCGGAGTGCTGCTCTACGTCAGCTTCCCGCCGCGCACCCTGTGGTGGCTGTCCCTGCCCGCCTTCGCCGTCTTCGGCTGGGTGCTGCGCGGACGCAGTTGGAAGGCGGGCCTCGGCCTCGGCTATCTCTTCGGTCTCGGTTTCCTGCTGCCGCTGCTGGTGTGGACCGGAGTGGAGGTCGGACCCGGCCCCTGGATCGCACTTGTCGCGATCGAAGCGATCTTCGTCGCGCTGGTGGGCGCGGGAGTCGCCGTGGTGTCGAAACTGCCCGCCTGGCCGGTGTGGGCGGCGGCGCTGTGGATCGCCGGAGAGGCGGCACGCGCGCGTGCGCCGTTCCACGGCTTCCCCTGGGGCAAGATCGCGTTCGGCCAGGCAGACGGCGTCTTCCTGCCGCTCGCCGCGGTCGGCGGCACACCGGTGCTCGGCTTCGCCGTCGTCCTGTGCGGCTTCGGGCTCTACGAAGTCGCACGCCTCGTCATCGAACGGCGGCGCACCCGGACCGTCCAGCGCTCCGCCGCGGCCGTGGCCCTGCTGAGCGTGGCCGTGCCCGTGGTGGGCGCGGTGGCCGCACGGCCGCTGGTCAGCGACGAGGCCGAGAGCGGCATGGCGACCGTCGCGGTCATCCAGGGCAACGTGCCGCGCGCGGGGCTGGACTTCAACGCCCAGCGGCGGGCCGTACTGGACCACCACGCGCGCGAGACCGAGCGCCTGGCCGCCGAGGTCAAGGCAGGCAAGGTCGCACAGCCCGACTTCGTGCTGTGGCCCGAGAACTCCTCCGACATCGACCCCTTCGCCAACGCCGACGCCCGCGTCGTCATCGACACGGCGGCCAAGGCGATCGGCGCGCCCATATCGGTGGGCGGCGTCGTGGAGCGCGACGGCAAGCTGCTCAACGAGCAGATCCTGTGGGACCCGGCCAAGGGTCCCGTCGACACCTACGACAAGCGGCAGATCCAGCCGTTCGGCGAGTACCTGCCGCTGCGTTCGCTCGTCGGGGCGATCAACGAGAACTGGACCTCGATGGTCCGCAAGGACTTCAGCCGGGGCAGCGAGCCGGGTGTGTTCACCATGGACGGCGCCAAGGTCGGCCTCGTCACCTGCTACGAGGCGGCCTTCGACTGGGCGGTGCGCTCCGAGGTCACCGACGGCGCCCAGATGATCTCCGTGCCGAGCAACAACGCCACCTTCGACCGCAGCGAGATGACCTACCAGCAACTCGCCATGTCCCGCGTCCGCGCCGTCGAGCACAGCCGGACCGTCACCGTGCCGGTGACCAGCGGCGTCAGCGCGATCATCATGCCGGACGGCACGATCACGCAGCGGACGGGCATGTTCGTGGCCGACTCGCTCGTCCAGAAGGTCCCGCTGCGCTCCTCCGAGACCCCCGCCACGCGCCTGGGCATCCTGCCGGAGATCGCCCTGGTGCTGATTGCCGCGGGCGGTCTCGGCTGGGCGATCGGCGCCGGGGTGCGCGCGCGACGCGGCGGTGACGTGTAGCCGTACGCCGGTCGCACGCCCCCGGGAACTCGCCGGGGGCGCCGCCACCTGCCCGTTAGGGTCGGAGGCATGGCTACTCCCGACTTCATTCGTACGATCAGGGCCTCCGCCGGTCACCAGCTGCTGTGGCTTCCCGGGGTCAGCGCCGTCGTCTTCGACGACGAGGGACGTGTCCTGCTGGGGCAGCGCGCGGACAACCACCAGTGGACGGTGATCAGCGGCATCCCCGACCCCGGGGAGCAGCCCGCCGCCTGCGCCGTGCGTGAGGTGCACGAGGAGACGGGCGTCGAGTGCGTGGTCGAGCGGGTCGTCCTCATCGGTTCCGGCCATGAGGTCACCTACCCCAACGGCGACAAGTGCCAGTTCATGGACATCACGTTCCGCTGCCGGGCCGTCGGCGGCGAGGCACGCGTCAACGATGACGAGTCCGTGGAGGTGGGCTGGTTCGCGGTGGACGCGCTGCCCATGATGAACGAACATCAGGTCTTCCGGATCAAGCAGGCGCTGTCCGACGAACCCACGTGGTTCGAACCTATGACCTCGGCCTGAAGTATGGGTTGTGACCATATGTGGCCTGGCGAGGGCGGTGCCTAGGGTCGAATCATGACCCCGCTCAGCGCCCTCCCGGCTCACGGCCCGTCCTCGCCCTCTCCGCTCGATCTGGGCGGTCGTACCGCCCTGGTCACCGGTGCCGCCGGTGGCATCGGCCGGGCCTGTGCGCTGCGGCTCGCGGCCGCGGGGGCGAAGGTGAGAGCGGTCGACCGCGACTCCACGGGCCTGGAGGAGCTCGCCGAGCGGGCCCGGGGCCTTGCGGGCGCCGTCGAACCGCACGTCCTCGACCTCACCGATCTGGACGCCGCCGAACTCGCTGCCGCCGGCACCGACGTCCTCGTGAACAACGCCGGGCTGCAACTGGTGCGCCCCATCGAGGAGTTCCCACCCGACGTCTTCCACACGGTCCTCACCGTGATGCTGGAGGCACCGTTCCGGCTCATCCGTGGTGCCCTGCCCCATATGTATGGGCAGGGCTGGGGCCGGATCGTCAATGTGTCCTCCGTACATGGGCTGCGCGCCTCGGCCTTCAAGTCTGCCTATGTGGCCGCCAAACACGGTCTGGAGGGACTGTCCAAGACAGCCGCCCTTGAGGGTGCGCCACACGGCGTCACCTCGAACTGTGTGAACCCCGCCTATGTACGCACCCCACTGGTCGAGCGGCAGCTCACCGACCAGGCCCGGGCGCACGGCATTCCCGAGGAGCGGGTCCTATCCGAGGTGCTGTTGCAGGACAGTGCGGTCAAGCGGCTCATCGAACCCGAGGAGGTCGCCGAGGCCGTGGCGTACCTGTGCAGCCCGCACGCGTCCTTCGTGACCGGTACGTCGCTGGTGCTCGACGGTGGCTGGACCGCGCACTGACCGGCCGGGCGTCGGTGGAATTCCGAGTTATCCACAGGGCTGACGGGGTGACGGTGCGATGAGCAATCCTGTCGGCATGTCTCGCGATCACCTGCACCCCGCCGAGCGCTCCCCAGTCGATGCCGGAGCGCCCCTGAGCAGCGCCGAGACGCCGTTCCTGGAGCTGCTGGCCCGGGGCGCGTCCGCCGATGCCTATGAGCAGCCGGTGCTGCTCGCCCGTGCCGAGGGCAGATCCACCGAGTGGATCGTCGCCCTCGAACAGGCCAGGCTGCTCGCGCTGCGCGTCCGCTCCGAACTGGAGGGACGGCGCCGGCGCGAAGCCGAGCTGTCGGCCCTGTTCGAGACGGCCCACGACCTGGCCGGCCTGCGGGACCTGGACGCCGTGCTCCGGGCGATCGTGCAGCGCGCCCGGTCGCTGCTCGGCACGGACGTCGCCTATCTCAGTCTGAACGACCCGGCCAGGGGCGACACCTATATGCGGGTCACCGAGGGCTCGGTCGCCGCCCGCTTCCAGCAGCTGCGGCTCGGCATGGGGGAGGGGCTCGGCGGACTCGTCGCACAGACCGCCCGCCCCTATGTCACCGACGACTACTTCCAGGACGACCGCTTCCAGCACACCCTAGCCATCGACACCGGTGTGCGCGACGAGGGGCTGGTCGCCATCCTCGGGGTGCCGCTGATGCTGGGGCACCATGTCATCGGGGTCCTCTTCGCGGCGGACCGGCGTGCCCGGGTCTTCGAGCGGGAGGAAGTCGCCCTACTCGGCTCCTTCGCCGCCCTCGCCGCGGCCGCCATCGACACCGCGAACCTGCTCACCGAGACCCGCTCGGCCCTCGCCGACCTGGAGCGGGCCAACGAGATCATCCGGGACCGCAGCGGAGTCATCGAGCGCGCCTCCGATGTGCACGACCGCCTCGCCCAACTCGTGCTGCACGGTGGCGGAGTGCACGACGTGGCCGCCGCCGTCTCCCAAGTCCTGGACGGCACGGTCGAGTTCACTGAGGCCATCACCGCACCGGCCGAGGCCCTGGAGGCATCCCGTGCCGAGGGCCACGCCGTACGGCACGCCGACGACTGGATCGCCGCCGTGGTCGCAGGCGGCGAACTCCTGGGCGCGCTCGTCCTGCGCGGCCACCCCGGCCTGGACCCCGTCGACCAGCGCACTCTGGAGCGGGCCGCGATGGTCACGTCACTCCTGCTCCTCGCCCGGCGCTCCGCCGCCGAGGCCGAACAGCGCGTCCGGGGCGAGCTGTTGGACGACCTGCTCGACGCCCGCGACCGCGACCCGCGGCTGCTGCGAGAACGAGCGGCGCGGCTGTACGCCGACCTCGACGCCACCCACGTCGTCCTCGCCGCACGCCTCGACACCGTGGCGGCCGACGCCGACCAGGAGGCGGCCGCCCGCAGACGCCTGTGGTCCGCCGCGTCCCACCTCGCTGCGACCCGGCACGGCCTGGCCGTGGCCCGCGACGGCGGCACGGTGCTGCTCCTGCCCCTCGAGACGGGAGACACGGCCACCGCTGTGGCCCGCCGCACCGCCCGTCACCTCGGCACGGCCGTCCACGAAGCGGTCACCGTCGGCGCCTCCGCTCCGGTCGAGAACCTGGCCGCCCGACCGGAAGCCGTGGCCGCCGCCTATGAGGAGAGCCGGCGCTGCCTCGACGCGCTGGGCCTGCTCGGCCGTTCCGGGGACGGCGCCGCCGCCGAGGACTTCGGGTTCCTGGGGCTGCTGCTGGCCGGAGACCGGGACATCACCGGCTTCGTCGACCGTACGATCGGCCGGGTCGTCGCATACGACGAACGGCGCGGAACCGATCTGTTGCACACCCTCGACGCGTACTTCGCCTGCGGGATGAGTCCGGCCCGCACCAAGGACGAACTGCATGTCCATGTGAACACGGTCGCGCAGCGCCTGGAGCGCGTCGGCCGCCTCCTGGGCGGCGACTGGCAGAGCCCGGCCCGTGTCCTGGAGATCCAACTGGCCCTGCGCCTGCACCGGTTGTCCGCCCAGTCGCAACGCTGACCCCCGCACGCGGTGGCGTACGGGGGTCGGTGGCCGGCACTCGGCCGTTCGGGCCAGGAGTGGGTCAGACGGAGTGCGCGTCGGCCGCCCGGGCCGCCGAGGGCTCCGCTCGCTCCGAGGCATCGACGTCGGCCAGGTCCCGGTGGCGGGTTTCCTTGGCCACGCTGATCGCGATCACCGTCAGGACGGCCGCGGCGATGACGTACAGGGCGATCGGCGTGGAGCTGCCGTAGTCGTTCAGCAGCGCGGTGGCGATCAGCGGTGCGGGCGCGCCCGCCGCGACCGAGGCGAACTGGGCGCCGATCGAAGCACCGGAGTAGCGCATCCGCGTCGCGAACATCTCCGAGAAGAAGGCGGCTTGGGGCGCGTACATGGCGCCGTGCATCACCAGGCCCACGGTCACGGCGAGGATCAGGTTGCCGAAGCCACCGGTGTCGATGAGCCGGAAGAACGGGAACATCCACAGCCCGACGCCGACCGCGCCCATCAGATAGACGGGACGGCGACCGATCCGGTCCGACAGCGCGCCCCAGCCCGGGATGACCGCGAAGTGGACGGCCGAGGCGATGAGGACCGCGTTGAGCGCCGTCTGCTTGGAGACTCCGGCCGAGGTCGTGGCGTAGACGAGGATGAACGCCGTGATGACGTAGTAGCTGATGTTCTCCGCCATGCGCGCGCCCATCGCCACAAGCACATCACGCCAGTGGTGCCGCAACACGGAGACGAGCGGCAGCTTCTCGGCCTCGGCAGCGGCGGTGGGCGCGACCTTGCGTGCTTGCGCCTGTGCCAACGCCTGCTTGAAGACAGGCGATTCATCGACAGACAGACGAATCCACAAACCGACGATCACCAGCACACCGGAGAGCAGGAACGGGATCCGCCAGCCCCAGCTGCCGAAGGCGCTGTCCGACAGCACGGCCGTCAGCAGGGACAGCACACCGGTCGCCAGCAACTGGCCCGCCGGCGCACCGGTCTGAGGCCACGAGGCCCAGAAGCCACGCCGGCGCGCGTCCCCGTGTTCCGACACCAGCAACACGGCTCCGCCCCATTCACCACCGAGTGCGAAGCCCTGCACCAGCCGCAGCACGGTCAGCAGCACCGGCGCGGCGGACCCGATGGTCGCGTGCGTCGGCAGCAGCCCGATCGCGAAGGTCGCCCCACCCATCAGCAGCAGGCTCAACACCAACAGCTTCTTACGGCCGAGCCGGTCACCGTAGTGCCCGAAGACCAGCGCGCCCAACGGCCGTGCGGCGAACCCGACGGCGTACGTCAGAAACGACAGCAGGGTCCCGACGAGCGGGTCGGAGTCGGGAAAGAACAGCTTGTTGAAGACGAGGGCCGCAGCCGATCCGTAGAGGAAGAAGTCATACCACTCGATGGTGGTGCCGATGAGGCTGGCGGCGACGATGCGACGGAGGTTCGCGGGTGGTGGGGGAGCGGTGGTTCCGGAGGCCATGTGCGCCACTTCCTCGTGTGCGGTGGGGACGGGTACGTGCTGCCACACGGTAGAAACCTGCAGGTCAGGCGCACATGTGGTGGGGCAACATAGTTCGGGACGTGGTTATGCGTGGGGCCACCATGTCTTGTCGCGGAGCGGTGCTTCGGGGGTTCGTAGAGGGGCGAAGGGACTGCTGTCTGGAAAGCCTGGTTAGGGGTGATTTGATGGTGGCGTGCTGACTCCCGTGCTGGTTTGGTGCTGACTAAAAGCCCACGTCATCACCCGTCTTCGTCTCTCCCGTGCTGACTTGGTGCTGACTACGCTCCGTAGAACTCGGGCATCTGGGGCTCATCGACCCAGACTTGCGCCGGACCAGGCGACTCGACCGGAAGGCCAGGCCGGTTCTTGCGGCTCGGTCTCTGCGCGGACGGGCGCGGCGCCGGGTTCGGGTGCGGGCGCGTTCGTCCCAGCAGGGTTTTCGTCTGCTGGCAGTACAGGGCTCGCAAGTTTCTGGCGAGCTGAAATCGCACACGAGGAGGTGGGCTGCGGGCTGTTGGCCCGGACATGGTCAGGATCTCGATGTCAGATGTGGAACGACTGAGGCGGTCCGCTCTGTTATCGGGCATCGGCTCTCATGAGCATGGGCGCGGCAGGCCTGCGACCCGCCTGGAAATACGTCGTCGAGGCTGTCGAGTGGCGACAGGGTCATCCAGTCTTGTGGCCCCATCGGGGACCCACCAGGTCCCACTCTCGGCCCCACGCGTCGATACGCCGCCGGTCGAGCCGCCACCGGATCAGCGCACCTGCGCCGAACACCGTGCCGGCGAGGCCGAGGGCGGCGGCCGTGCCCAGGACGCCCGCCTCGACGGCCGCCTCCGTATGGCTCGGTGGCGAGTTCGCCTCGGGCATCCAGCCAGACCGTGATCTTGGCGCTGGCCTTCTGTCCTGTGGCCACCAGCGTTGTGTCCGTGCGCGTCGTGGCGTCGGCCGTCGTCCAGCGGACCTTCCCGAGCGCGCGCTGGGCCGTCGATGCGGCGGTGTCCGGGACGCCCGCGAGGAGCACGGCGCGCATGGAGTGCCGTTCGGTGCGCTGTCGGGCGAACACCTCGTCGGCTGCCTGGGCCGTGAGCAGGCCGGCCAGTGTGCCGCCCATCAGGACGGCCGCCCAGACGGCCAGCACGGTCCATGCCTCGACGATGTCGTCGCGTCGCCGCAACGGATTGTTGCGCCACCGCCAGAACCGCTTCCTCGTGCATGCGCCGTCGCTCATCGGTTCGCACCTCCTCCGCGTGTTCGCTGTCCCGACGGTGACAGCCGGCGCCAGGCGACGGCATGGGCCGGTCAGGGGGCGACGAGGGGCCGACCGGGACCAAGTCGTGCACGAAGCCGGGCCGTTCCGCCCTGATCAGGGACCATCGGCCACTCAACGTGCCGAGCCCGGCGGCTCACTCTCGGTGGACACCACCACTCCGGGGCGAGTGGAGGAGGACCCCATGCGCACCACGTCCTTCGACGCCGCGATCCTGGAGAAGTGCGTCTTGGCCGCGGTCGCCGCGCCCTCGATTCACAACTCGCAGCCGTGGCACTTCCGGCTGGATCCGGAAACAGTCACCGTTCATGTGTGCGCCGCCCCGTCGCGGGCCTGCGGCACACGGACCCGGAAGGCCGGGCCCTGTATCTCTAGGTGGGCGCTGCCCTGCTCAACCTCCGCATCGCGATGGCCCACTCCGGCTGGGGCACGGTCACCCGCCTCCTGCCCCGCCCAGGAAAACCGGACCTGCTCGCATCCGTCCGCCCGACCGAGCTCGCCCTCGGCCGTGCCCGTAGAGGCGACATCGACCTGTACGGTGCGGTCTGGCGCAGGCACAGCAGCCGCTTCCCGTTCTCCGACCGGCCGATCCCGCCGGATCTGTGCGTCGAACTCGCCGCCGCGGCGGACGCGGAGGGCGCACGGCTCTACTTCCCCGAGCGCGCCGAGACCGCACGCCTGCTCGTGAGAGAGCGGCCGCTGGGTGCGCGGGGATCCGTACGCAGAGGCCGACACCGGCCTGCCGTGGGCGGCACTCGGCCGGCAGGACGCCCGGGAAAGGCTCCCCATGCGCGACGTCACCACGCAACACCATGCCGAACAAGCTCCTCGCCCGCCCCTACGAGACAACCTCCGTAGTCGCCCCGCTGACCACAGAGCACGACCGCCGCACCGACTGGCTGCGCGCCGGACAGGCCCTTGAACGCGTCCTCCTGGTTGCTACGGCTCACGGGCTGCGCGCCTCGCTCCTGCACCAGGCGATGGAGTGGCCCGACCTGCGCGGGTCAGTGACCTCCGGGTCCGATCACGCGCACATGCTCGTCCGTCTCGGCTACGGCCCGAGGGACCTGCCACTCCGCGGCGCGCGGCGCGTACGGTCCTCGACGCCGGCCGGGTGAGCGGGTAGCCGGTCGGGGCGCGTCAGCCTGCCACGACGGTCACGACCTCCGCGACGAGGGACGTGGGCAAGCCGGGGTGGATCTCGAACACGTCCGCCAGACCGGCGAGGCGCAGTACGCGCCGGAAGCGGGCATTGTGGGCGACCAGTCGCAGTCGGCCCTGCCGGGCCAGGACGCGGTTGCGGGCCCGGCACAGGACGCCGAGCCCACTGCAGTCGATGAAGGACACGGCACGCAGATCGAGCACCAGATCGGGGCGCATGCCGGCCGTCAGTGCATCCAGCCGCGCCGCCAGGGCCGGCGCCGCGAGGAGGTCGATCTCGCCGCGCAGCTCCACGACGGTCGTACCAGCGACGTTGCGCACCGAGAGAGGGGGCGCGGACCTGGTGTGGTTCTCGGACATGCTCACAGCGAATGCCTTGCGGCGGTGCGGGCGGAAGGGCCGGTCGGCCCAGTTTGCCCGGTATCGCGGGGCCGACCGGCCCCTAGAGCGCGCCGCGGCCCGTCCGGCGGGCGATCGGGGCCGACCGGCCCAAGGCCATGCGCCCCGGCTCGGAACCAAACTGGACCTAAGGGGTACTACCGGCAACGGTGTTCCTGGCCGAGCCTCGGAGCCGCTGCCCCGGCGGCAACCGATGAGGGAAGGATCGTCATGAAGGGCTTCGTCTTCCACGGTCCCGGACACTTCTCCTGGGAGGACGTCCCGGACCCCGGTCTCAAGGACCCCACCGACGTGATCGTGCGCGTCGACACCGTCACCATCTGCGGCACCGACCTGCACATCCTCAAGGGCGACGTACCCGAGGTGCGTCCCGGCACGGTGCTCGGGCACGAGGCGGTAGGCGAGGTCGTGGAGGCCGGCGCCGATGTGCGCACCGTACGGCCGGGGGACCGGGTCCTGGTCTCCTGCATCACCGCCTGCGGCCGCTGCTCCTACTGTCGCAAGGCCATGTACGGTCAGTGCCGGGGCGGCGGAGGCTGGATCCTCGGTCACCTGATCGACGGCACGCAGGCCGAGTATGTGCGCGTGCCGCACGCCGACCTCTCCGTGCATGCGCTGCCCGGCACGCTGGACGCCAAGGACGCTGTCCTGCTGGCCGACATCTTCCCGACCGCCTACGAAGTGGGCGTGCTCAACGGGCAGGTACGGCCCGGCGACACCGTCGCCGTCGTCGGCGTGGGCCCCATCGGGCTCGCCGCCATCGCCACGGCCCGGCTGTTCGCACCCGCGCGGATCATCGCCGTGGACCTCGCCGCCACCCGGCTGGAGGCGGCTCGGCAGCTCGGTGCCGACGCTGTTGCCGACGCCCGCGAGGACCCCGAGCAACTGATCTCCGACCTCACTGACGGACTGGGAGCCGACGTGGCCATCGAGGCCGTTGGAGTTCCGGAGACCTTCGAGATGTGCACGCGGATGGTCCGCCCCGGCGGACACGTCGCCAATGTCGGCGTGCACGGCCGACCCGCGACCCTGCACCTCGAGGACCTGTGGATCAAGAACGTGACCATCACCACCGGCCTCGTCGACACCCACTCCACCCCCACCCTGCTGCGCATGGCAGCCGCCGGCCTACTGCCCACCGCGGAGTTGGTCACCCACACCTTCCCGCTGGACCTCATGGAGGAGGCTTACGACGTCTTCGGCCGCGCCGCCGACACCGGTGCCCTGAAGGTCGTCCTCGCCGGGGAGCAGCACGACGTGGTCGCCGTCCGGGCGGCCTGACGAGGGGCAGTGACGGGCCATGACCGAACAGGTCCCGTCGAGGGCGACCGATTCGGTGCCCGTGGGCGACCTCGGGAGCTGTCTCGCCCGGCGAGGCACAGAACCTGGCCACTTCCTGGAGGAGGCCGCGACCCGGTCGGGCATGGCCCCGAGCTGTCTGCGGTACTTGGAAGAGCATCCGGCTGCTGTGCCGGGTCCAGGTGCGCTCCACATGCTGGCGGAGATCCTCCACGCGGCCGTCAGGGAGTCCACCGGAGGCGACATCGGAATGCTGCCCGGCACCGCATCCGAGGCGTCCCGCCGCCCCGGCATCACCGAACTGTCCATGCCGGAGTACCGCGCTCTGCTGTCGACTCATGGCGTCGGACGCCCGGGCGCGCCCACCGTCACCGGGCCGGTCGTCGTTCCCGTCAAATACAGCGTCGTGGGCGGTGCCATCGTGTTCCGGAGCGCCCTCGGCACGACACCGTCGCAGGCGGCCGGCTGTCAGGTCGCCGTCGAGGTCGACCGCATCGATGAGGAGGCGTTCGCCCAGGGCTGGAGCGTGCTCGTACGGGGACACGCGCGGACCTTGACGGACCCTGACGAGGCGCGTCGGCTCGACGAAGAGGCATGCAACGCGCCCTGGACAGGTGGGCGGCGCGACCGGTGGGTGCGCGTCGATCCCGTTGATATCACCGGGCGGCGGATCACGGCGTGAAAAGGGCTGTTGTCCGGCATGTCCGGGACTGATGGCCCTCGCCCGCAGCCCTTGCAGGGCGAACGATGGACTTCTCAGCGCACCGCTGCATCAGGCGAAAGACGGACTGACTCATGTACCGCAACGACGGATTCCGCGAACTCGAACGGCAGGAGTGCCTGCGCCGGCTGGCGAAAGTGCCAGTGGGCCGGATCGTGCACACACGCCAGGCCCTGCCCGCGGTACTGCCCGTCAACTTCTGCCTGGACACCGACGGCGCCGTGCTGCTTCGCACCGCGGCCACGTCCGAACTGGTGCGCGCGATCGACGGCGCGGTGGTCGCCTTCGAGGCGGACGAGGTCGATGCGGACACACACTCGGGCTGGAGCGTCGTCGTCACGGGTACCGCCACCTTGGTCACCGATCCGGACGAGCACGAGCGCTTGGCCCGCACAGGTCCGCGTTCCTGGGTGCCCTCGCCTCGCGAGGTCTTCGTCCGCATCGAGCCCGAGCTGGTGACCGGTCGCGAACTGGTCGGCGGACGCAGCATGTACGGACTGGACCTCTCCTCCTGACTGGCTCTGCGACCTCTCGCGTTCGTCCGGGTGCGGGGCCGAATGGTCGTGCGGCTGGGGCCGTACGGCATGTCGCCGGGTTCGCGTGGCCCCTGCTCGTGACGTCGCGGAAGGACGAGCATCGACAGCACGGAGCAGAAAGGAGAGGGAGATGGTTCTCCACCATGTGGTCGTTGGAGTGGACGGTTCCCTGAACGCCGTACGAGCCCTTGACTGGGCCTCTTCCGAGGCAGTACGCCGCGGTGCCGAGCTGCGTGTCGTGTACGCGGTGCCCGACCGTGACGAGGCCGGACCCGTCCTCGCGTCGGCGGCCGCCCGGGTCGGGGAACGTGACCCCCGCCTGCCAGTGGTGACCAGGGCCGTCACGGGCAGTGCCGTAGGGGCGCTCGTGCGGGAGAGCGACGGAGCGGAACTCACCGTCGTCGGCACGCGATGGCTCGGCGGAGTCGCCGGGGTGCTGGTCGGCTCGGTGAGCCTGCGCCTGGCCGCGCACGTGCACGGCCCCCTGCTCGTCGTACGCGGCGACCACCGGTGCGATGACAGGCGCGAAGTCCTGCTGGGCCTGGAGAGTGACTCCGACGCCGACGCGGCCTCCTACGCCTTCCACGAGGCGGAGCGGCGCGGTGTCCGGCTGCGGGTCCTGCACTCGACCCACCCGTACGTCACCCCCGAACTGCCCTCGCTGATTCCCGCGACGAGTCCCGGGCAACAGCGGCTCGTCCAGGACGACCGGGCCGAGGAGGCCGTACCGCGCTTCAGCCTGGCCCGGTTGCGGGAGGAACACCCCGCCGTCGACGTCGAGGCCGGCACGGTGCGCACCGGACCGGGGCACGCCCTGGTGGACGCCCACGCGTGAGTCCGCCGTGGTCGTCATTGGCGCACACCGGCGCGCGAGCGGGCTGGGACCACAGCTCGGCCCGGTCGGCCACACCCTGCTGCACCACTCCCACTGCCCCGTGGTGCTGGTACCGACGACCGGCTGAGCGGCGAACACCCTGTCGCTCCGGTGCCACCGTCTCCTCAGACGCCTCCACGTCCGTCAGGACGGCCGTTGCAAAAGGCCGATCGGCTGCACTCGGGGCCTTGTGGTCCCTCCTGCCGCGGATCTCGGGACACGAGTGTGGGGGGACACACCGAAGGAGGCCCCTCATGTCCCGTACCGTCACCCTCGGCCTCGACGGTTCCCCGGAGAGCCTCGCCGCTGCCGACTGGGCCGCCCGCATGCTGCACGACGCCGGAGTGTCCTTGACGTACCGTCACCCCGGTCTGTGGCCCCGCACGGGATCGAGCCTGTGCGGCACTCGGTCTGCGCGCATGCCCCCTCGATCGGCGCCGTGCGGGACTGGGCCCGATCCTGACTACACATCCTGCCCTCTACGCCACGGCGGCGGCCTCGCCGACCTGCGCTTCGCTGTGCCGCACGTCGGCTGGCCGCGGAGCCGGTCCTGGAGGCGGTCCGCGAGTTCGTGCGCTGTGGCCTCGCTGGCGTGCACGACTATCAGGGCGTTGGCCACTCGTATCTAGGCCGGCCGCCGACCACGGCTGCTCGACGCGCCGCGCCGCGGCGCGGCTCGGGCGACCCGTACCGTGCCGTCGACGCCCGGAGGCCCCGCCCGGTCCAGGGCTGCCATCCGGCCCCGCGGCCCGGACCGTGGGGCCCGTCCGTCTGTCGGCATTCCGCACGGCAGAGCCGGATTGAGGGCCGACCGGCCCTGGCCCGAAGACGAGGAAGCGAGAAGCATCTCCGTAGTTACGGGTACTCGAAACGCGCACACGGATCACAGGACGAGGAGCATCCGATGACGGATGGCGGACAGCCCAGCACCGACGGCCCGATCCGGGTCTTCCTGCTGGACGACCACGAGGTGGTACGGCGCGGGGTGCACGACCTGCTGAACGACGAGCCGGACATCATCGTGATCGGCGAGGCCGCCAATGCCGAGCAGGCCCTGGTACGGGTACCGGCGCTGCGCCCCCAGGTAGCGGTGCTGGACGTGCGCCTGCCGGACGGCGACGGCGTGACCGTGTGCCGGGAGCTGCGCTCGCGAATGCCGGAGCTGGCCTGCCTGATGCTGACCTCCTTCGACGACGAGGAGGCCCTGCTCGACTCGATCATGGCCGGTGCCTCGGGATACGTGCTGAAGCAGATCCAGGGCTCGGACCTGGTGTCGGCCGTGCGGACCGTAGCCCGGGGCCAGTCCTTGCTCGACTCGAGTGCCACCGCCAGGCTGATGGACCGGCTGCGCCACGGGCAGGAGAAGGAGGAGGCGCCGGACGCCCTGCCCGGTCTCACGGACCGGGAGCGGGAGATCCTGGCCCTGATCGGCGAAGGGCTGACCAATCGGCAGATCGGTGAGCGCCTCTTCCTCGCGGAGAAGACGGTGAAGAACCACATCTCCCGGCTGCTGGCCAAGCTGGGCGTCGAAAGGCGCATCCAGGCCGCAGTTATCGCCACCCAGGCCCAGGACCGGCTGAAGCAACAGGGTCACTGAAGGGCGGTCCGCCGGCGACGGAATTGAGGCTGGACGTCCCGTCCCTCAGCCCCGTACGGCCCCTCCCGCACTGGATCCGCCGACCGCAGGCTGGCGGTGCACCGGACCCCGATCGGGAGGACGACGGACATGGGCGTGCGCGTGGGCATCAATGGGTTCGGCCGGATCGGCCGCAACTACCTGCGCTGCGTCCTGCAGCGCGCGGAGACCGCCGCCGGAACCTCGGTGGAGGTCGTGGCGGTCAACGACATCACCTCGCCGGCTGCACTGGCGCACCTGCTGACATACGACTCGATCACCGTGGACGGGCACCGCATCGCCGTGACCGCCGAACGCGACCCGGCCGCACTGGCCTGGGGCGATCTCGGCATCGAAGTCGTCATCGAGTCGACCGGCCGCTTCCGCACCCGGGAACAGGCCGGCTGGCACCTGAAGGCGGGAGCTCGCAAGGTGCTGCTCTCCGTGCCGGGCAAGGACGTTGACGCCACCGTGGTGATGGGAGTCAACGAGGGCACGTACGCCCCGCAGAGCGACCACGTCGTCTCCAACGCCTCCTGCACCACCAACTGCGTGGCCCCCATGGTGAAAGTCCTCGACGAGCACTTCGGCATCGTGAAGGGATTGATGACAACCATCCATGGCTACACCAACGACCAGGTGGTGCTCGACGGCCCGCACAAGGACTTGCGGCGCGGTCGCAGCGCCGCTGTCAACATCATCCCCACCTCCACCGGAGCCGCACGGGCCGTCGGTCTGGTCCTGCCGGAGCTGGCCGGCACCCTGGACGGCATCGCCGTACGCGTGCCCGTCGAGGACGGCTCGCTGACCGACCAGAGCGTGCTCCTCGACCGGCCGGTCGCCGCGGAGGAGATCAACGCCGCGTTCCGCGAGGCCGCCGACGGGCCTCTCAAGGGCCTGTTGCGGGTGTCCGAGGCCCCCGCGACATCGTGGGCGACCCCGCATCCTACGTCCTGGACGCCCCGCTGACCCAGGCGCACGGCGAGCTGGTGAAGGTGTTCGGCTGGTACGACAACGAGTGGGGCTATACCAACCGGCTGCTGGACCTCACCGAGTACGTCGCCGCCCGGCTGCCGCATGGCTGAGCCCGTGGCCTGATCCCGTATCGTCCTCCGCCCTGGACCGTTACCGTGACACTGACCGCGACGGTCGGCTTCGCGCGGGTCGCGGGGACGTGGAGGATCACCGGTGGAGAGCCAGGAGCATGCCGGGCAGGCCCGGGTGAGGCTGCCTCAGCTGAGGCTGGACGAACTGCTGGAGGAGCTGCAGGCCCGCCTCGACGCGGCCCGCGGCACGCGCGACCGGGTGCACAGTCTCCTGGAGGCGGTGCTTTCGGTCGGCCGGGAGCTCGATCTCGAGCAGGCGCTGCACAGCATCGTGGAGGCCGCGGCCGTGCTGGTCGACGCACAGTACGCCGCGCTCGGTGTGATCGGCTCCGATGGCAAGCGGCTTTCCGCCTTCCACACCGTCGGGGTCGACGAGGAGCAGATCGCCGGCATCGGTCACTATCCGGAGGGCCACGGCATCCTGGGCGAACTGATCCGCCACCCCGAGCCGCTGCGGTTGACGAAGATCTCCGAGCACCCCGCCTCGTACGGCTTCCCGGCGCACCACCCGCCGATGAACACCTTCCTCGGCGTTCCGATCCGGGTGCGCGACCAGGTTTTCGGCAATCTGTACCTGACCGAGAAGCGGGGCGGGGCGCAGTTCGACGAGGAGGACGAGTCGGTCCTGTCGACCTTGGCCGTGGCGGCGGGCGTCGCCATCGACAACGCCCGTCTGTACGAGGAGTCCCGGCTGCGGGAACGCTGGCTGCAGGCCAACGCGGAACTCACCCAGAGCCTGATGTCCGGCAGCGAGCGCGGCGAGGCCCTCGGCATGATCGCCGAACGCGCCAGGGAGATCACCGGGGCGGCGCTCGCCGTGGTCGCCATGCCGCTGGAGGACACCGAAGCGCTGAGGGTGGAACTGGCCGTCGGACTGAGCGCCGAGGCCCATCGCGGGCTCGTGCTGCCCATGAACGAGAGCCTGATTGGCCAGGCCTTCTCCACCGCCACTCCCGTCACCAGCCCGGACGTCACCCGTGATGAGCGCGTGCGGTCCGCCTCGCCTCGATTCGACGGGCTCGGGGCCGCCGTGGCCGTGCCCATCGGGGCGGGCGACGGGGTACGCGGCGTCGTGCTGCTGGTGCGCGAGGCGGCGCGCCCGGTGTTCTCCGAGAAGGAGATCGAGCCACTCCGGGGCTTCGCCGCGCAGGCCGCGATCGCCATGGAGCTGGCCGAGCGCCGCGAGGACGCGGAGCAGATCGCCCTGCTGCAGGACCGCGACCGGATCGCCAGGGACCTGCACGACCTCGCGATCCAGCGGCTGTTCGCGACGGGTATGACATTGCAGAGCGCCGGCCGCTTCATCGAGCACAAGGAGGCGTCGGACCGCGTGGCCCGGGCGGTGGACGACCTGGACGAGACCATCAAGATCATCCGCTCGACGATCTTCGGCCTGCGTGCCCGCGACGGCGACTCCCGGACCGGGCTGCGGGCCAGGGTGGTCCGGGTGGCCGGTGAGGCCGCCCCCGTGCTGGGCTTCGCGCCCAGCGTGCGCATGGAGGGACTGGTGGACACCGACGTACCTCGGGAGGTCGCCGACCATGTGGTGGCCGTGCTCTCCGAGGCCCTGACCAACGTCGGGCGGCACGCCCGCGCCGACCGTGTCGACGTCGCGTTGGAGACCAGCGGCCGTGAGGTGCGGCTGACGGTGTCCGACAACGGCGTGGGCATCCCGGCCGAGGGGCGCCGCAGCGGCCTGGCCAACTTGGCCGAGCGGGCTCAGCAGTTGGGCGGTGAGCTGGACGTGATCACCCCCGAGGGCGGCGGTAGCACGCTGGTGTGGAGGGTGCCACTGGCGGCGGAAGAGAAGTAGGCGGCAGAGGGCGCATGGGCCCGTCGGGCCTCTCTTGCGGGCCCTTCACTTCTGTCGGGGCACGGTGCGCGGTGCCGGGCTGAAACCCGCAACTGCCGTGGCTGTGCCGCGTCGAGAACGTAGCGGGCGCTGAGCGTCTCCCCGCAGCCCTGGCAGGCGCGATGGCCGGAATTGAGCGCGTTGGCCCGGTCCGGATCGGCGTGGCCCTGCTCTGCAATGCCGGGGCGAGCAGCCGGTTGCCGGAAACACGGGCACCCCCTCCCATACAGGTCCTCCTCCCGTCGTACCGCTACGACGGGCCGTGCCCCAGGGGCCGAACGATCCCGTACGGGGCCGACGGGCACAAGCCGGGAATACAGGCCCCTCCCGGTCCGACTCCTGCCGACCGAACCGGGAGGGATGTCTTCACTCGTGCGGCACGATCGCGACGGGGCAGCGGACGTGGTGCATCACAGCGTGCGCCACTGGACCGGTGTGCGCGCCGATCCTGGTCGGGCGGATCTTGCGGCCGACGGTCAGCAGGCCGGCGTCCCGCGCGGCGTACAGCAGGCGTTGCGCCGGACGGCCCTCCTCGACCAGCTCGGTGACCTCCACGCCTGGATACTTCTCCCGCCACGGTCCGAGCACGGCCTTCAGCGCCCGCTCGGCGGCCGCCCCCACGTCCCTGCGCGCCTTCGCCTCCAGCGCATGGGGCACATACGGCAGCTGCCAGGTGTGCACCCCCCGCAGCGGAGCGGCACGCAGCGTCGCGCTCTCGAAGGCGTACGCGAGCAGCTCGTCGCACGAGTGCGCCGGGTCCACGCCGACGACGACGGCGCGGTACGGGCTGTGTGCCGATGGCCGGCCCTCCGCGTCCGGCTCGTGATCGGCCTCACAGGTGTGGTCGGCCCGCACGAGCACGACGGGCCGTGCCA
Source organism: Streptomyces sp. NPDC111802 (assembly GCF_055634335.1). NCBI lineage: Bacteria > Bacillati > Actinomycetota > Actinomycetes > Kitasatosporales > Streptomycetaceae > Streptomyces > Streptomyces sp. NPDC111802. Next base: position 97,665 of record NZ_JBVKCZ010000019.1, read on the forward strand.
CATGCGCGACCGTCGCCAGCGCCACCGAGCCGGCCATGAACCCGCCGAGGCCGCTGAACGCCCGGCTGCCCAGGACCAGCAGCTCGGCCTCGTCGCCCGCCGCCACCAGGGCGTCGGCCGCGGGCCGGGAGATCTGCTCGGCACTCAGATGGACCTGCGGATAGCGTTCGTTGAGCCGGTCCATGGCGCCGCGCAGGATCCGCCGCGCCCAGTAGCGCGGCGCCTCCAGCTCGGGCAGCTCCGACTCGTCGGGCGGCATTCCGCCCTCCCAGGCGTGCACCAGCCGCAACGGCAGGCCACGCCTGAGTGCCTCCCTGGCCGCCCAGTCGGCGGCTGCGAGGCTCTCTCGGGAACCGTCCAGTCCCACCACAACGGGTCGAAGCACAGCCAACACCTCCCCAGTTCTCGTCGGTGCCCGCGCGCCGGTGGGCTCCTCCACTACCAGGATCCCCGCGCGACCGGCGGCCCCGGCAGGGGCCAGTGCGGCCTGGCCCGGGGCCGAACGGCCCTTTGGCGCTGCTCAGTGCGGTGCGACGGCAGGACGCGGTGGCCGACCGCCCAGCGCACGCCCGTGGCGGTGAAGACCAGGGCGGCGGCCGCCACGACGGCGACCAGCACCAGTCCCAGCAGGTATGAGCCGAGGGTGCCGTAGAGCGAGCCCATCACCAGCGGCGACACGAGCCGCCCGGCACGCCCACCGGACGCCGTCCGCCGATGCCCAGGAAGAAGCCGCCCACCAGCAGCGGCTACCGCGGTGTCCGGGGACGCTTGCCCGCCTGTCTCCGCACAGAGCCCGCGAAGCCGTGGCATGGCGGCACTCGGCGGCAGGGGTGAGGCTGGAAGGACAGAACGGACGGTGGCGCGGAGATCTCCTGGAGGTGCCGTGACTGGTGCGGACGGGCGCTGGCCGATCGTGATGGGTGTCGACCCCGATCCTTCGAAGCGGCTGGCGCTGGCTTGGGCCGCCGACGAAGCGGGTCGCCGCGGCCTGCCGCTGCGGCTCGTCCACGCCCAGGGCATGCCGACCCGGGGATACCGGTCGGGCGAGCCACGGCCGTCCTGGGAGGAATGGAACCGGGCGCTGCACGGCGTCGGCGACCAAGTGCTCCAAGAGGCGGTCGCCTTCGTCGAGTCGCGCCAGCCGACGGTGGAGGTATCGACGCTGCTGGCGGAGGGTGAGCCGGCCTGGGTCCTGCGCGAGGAGGCGCGGACCGCCTCCCTGGCCGTGGTGGGCTCCTGGCACCCGAGCAGGCGCCGTGAGATGTTCTCCGCCACCTCGGTGGCGCTCCCGCTCACTGCCCACGCTCCCTGCCCGGTCGCCGTCGTACCGGAGCCGGAACACGTTGCTCAGAAGCCTCCGTACTTCGTGGTCGGCGTCGACGGCAGCGAGCATTCGGCCGCGGCGGTGGACATGGCCTTCGAGGAGGCGTCCCTGCACGGAGCGCTCCTGCGGGCCCTGTACGTGTGGCATCCCCCGCTCCTCGGTGCGCTGGACGAGGACGCCGTGGTGCGGGAGTCCCGCCGTGTGCTGTCCGAGACGGTCGCGGGCCGAGCTGCGAAGTACCCGGACGTGGAGCTGCACCATGAAGTCGTCCGCGGGCACCCGGTGCAGATCCTGACGGGCGCCTCGGAACATGCCCTGGGCCTGGTCGTGGGAACCCGGGGGCACGGAGGCTTCACGGGCATGCTGCTGGGCTCGGTGAGCCAGGGAGTACTGCACCACGCTCACTGCACCGTCATCACGGTCCCGGCGTGAAGGGGCCAACGGCCCGGGCCTCTGCCCCGGACGGCCCTGTTGGCGTCGTCCGGCCCGTCAGACGATGAGCAGGCGCCGCCGCATCGAGTGTGGTGAACCGGCGAAACGTCCGCCGATCTCCCTGGAGTACGTGATGGCAGCCTCGTCCAAGGCCCTCCGCGCAACCCGGCCGATTCCATCGGTGACGCGAATCGCGCCACCGCACGGGATCGGATGATGCGTACCGGCACGGACCCGCTGGTACCGGGCGGAGCGGGGGACGAGCCGGTCGGCGCCGCATCCGATGCGAGCCCGCGTCCTGCCGTACGACAACTCGCTGCCGATGAGGTCTTCGCTGCGCTGGACACGTCGCGGCGTGGCCTGTCGGCAGCGCAGGCGCGCGCCAGGCTGGCGAGGTACGGGGCCAACGAGCTGCCTCCTGCGCGGCGCCGCGCCGTGTGGCGGCAGCTGGGGGCGCAGTTCACCGACCTCTTCGCGGTCGTGCTGATTGTCGCGTCGGGGATCACCTTCCTGGCGTACGGGCTGGAAGAGCCGCGTGACATCGGCACCCTCCAGCTCGCGGTGGCGATCCTGGGCGTCGTCGTGCTGAACGCCGCCATCGGCTTCGCCCAGGAGTACTCGGCCGAGCGGACGGCCCAGGCGCTGGAGGCGATGGTGCCCCACACCTGTCGGGTACTGCGTGACGGCCAGCGGCTGGAGGTGCCCGCCCGGGAGCTGGCGCCGGGCGACGTGGTCGTGCTGGAGGCCGGTGACGCCGTGTCGGCGGACTGCAGGGTGGTAGAGGCGCACGAGCTGGCCGTGAACAACGCGCCGTTGACCGGGGAGAGCAACGCCGTGGGCCGTACGGCAGACCTGGTGGCGCCCGGAGCGCCGCTGGAGGCCCGGAACTGCGTGTTCATGGGTACCGACGTCGTCGCCGGGGCGGGGCGGGCCGTTGTCTTCGCCACCGGTGCGAGGACCGAGTTCGGGCGGATCTACCGACTGGCCGCGGCCGCTCCCCGGCAGAAGACCCCGCTGCAGCTCCAGGTGGCCTCCATGGCCCGGCGGGTGGCGGGAGCGGCCCTGGCGATCGGCGCACTGATGTTCGCCGTGCGGCTGCCCGCCGGGGAGCCCCCGGTGACAGTGTTCGTGTTCGCCCTCGGTGTGATGGTGGCGCTGGTGCCGGAAGGGCTGCCCGCCACCCTCTCGGTGTCGCTGGCGATCGGGGTACGGCGGATGGCGCGCCGCCACGCCCTGATCAAGCAGCTACTGGCGGTGGAGGCGCTCGGGTCGACCACGGTGGTGTGCACCGACAAGACCGGGACGCTCACCCAGGCGGAGATGACCGTCACGCAGGTGTGGGCGGGGAGCGTGCCGCATCCGGTGAGTGGTGTGGGGTACGCCCCGAGCGGTGAGGTCGCCGATGCTGCCCCGGTGCGTGACCTGCTGCGGGTGGCGGCCCTGTGCTGCAACGCCCGCTTGATTCCTCCCGAAGGCGCCGACGGCCGGGAACACTGGCGCGCGCTCGGCGACACCACCGAGGGCGCGCTACTCGTCGTCGCGGCCAAGGCCGGCCTCGAACTGGACGTGGAGGAGGCGGCGGCCCCGCGGGTTACGGAGTTCCCCTTCGACTCGGACCGCAAGCTGATGACCACGGTGCACAAGACCGGCGCGGGCTACCAGGCGTGCGTCAAGGGAGCGCCGGGGGAGCTGCTGGCGCGGTGTACCGACATGGAGTGGCAGGGGCGGCGCGGTCCGCTGACCGAGGAGGACCGCGCGGCAGTCGTGGCGGCAAGTAACGCGCTGGCGTCGCAGTGGCTGCGGGTGCTGGCCGTCGCGCGGCGGGAATTGGACGGGCCACACCCCGCGCAGCACGAGGTCGAGTCCGGACTCGCGCTGCTGGGACTGGTCGGCATGCTGGACCCGCCGCGTCCCGAGGTCACCGACGCGGTCGCCGCCTGCCGCCGGGCCGGCATCCGTATTGTCATGGTCACCGGCGACCACCCGCTGACCGGGGAGGCCGTGGCCCGCCGGGTCGGGATCGTACGGCTACCGGATCCGGTCGTGGTGACGGGCGCCCGGCTCGACGCGATGGACGACGAGGCGCTCGACGCGCTGCTCGCCGAACCGTCCGAGCTGCTGCTGTGCCGGGTCAGCCCAGAACACAAGATGCGTGTGGTCACCGCCTTCCAGCGGCGGGGCGAGGTGGTGGCGGTCACGGGTGACGGCGCGAATGACGCACCGGCGCTCAAACACGCCGACATCGGCGTGGCGATGGGAGCGTCGGGCACCGACGTCGCCCGGGAGGCGGCCTCGATGGTGCTGCTGGACGACTCCTTCGCGTCCATCGCGGCGGCGGTTCGGCTCGGCCGGGCGGTCTACCAGAACATCCGCAAGTTTCTCGTGTACCTCTTCAGCCACAACATCGGGGAGCTGGTCCCGATCCTGGCGGCGACCTTTGTCGGATTCCCGCTGGTGCCCATCAGCGCGGTGCAGATCCTGGCGATCGATCTGGGATCCGATGTGCTGCCCGCCCTGGCCCTGGGGGCGGAGCCGCCGGAGCCAGACGTGATGGACCGCCCACCGCGCTCCCGCCGGGAACGCCTGTTCTCGGCCGCCGTCGTGGGGCGGATCCTGTTCCTCGGTGGCATCCAGGCGGTCTGCGTGAGCGCCGTGTTCTTCTGGCACATCGGCTCCTCCGGCATACCGTTCGACGACTTCACCGAGGACACCCTCGCCTACCAGGAGGCGATCACCATGGTCCAGGCCGGGATCGTGCTCAGCCAGTTCTTCAACGCGCTCGCCGTGCGCACGGACCGCCAGAGCATCCTGAAAGTGGGACTGTTGTCCAACCCAGCTCTGCTGGCCGCGGGCGGCTTCGGCGTCGCCCTCATGGCCGCCATCAGCTATCTGCCGCCTCTGCAGGCCGTCTTCAACACCGCCCCGCTCGACGCCGCCGACTGGGCGCTCCTCGCCGGGCTCGGCACCCTGCCCCTGCTCGCGGACGAGGCCCGCAAGGCGTGGCTGCGTCGCAGCACCCACCGCCGGAAAGGAGTCCCACGGTGAAGGTGATCGTCGTCGGCTGCGGACGGGTGGGATCCACGCTCGCCGGTCTGCTCGCTACCGAAGGGCACGACGTGCGGGTCGTCGACCGGCGTCCCAAGGCCGCCCGGCGGCTGCCCGAGAGCCCTCGCATCCGCTTCCACGAGGGCAACGGCTACAGCCGAGCCGTGCTCCAGGCCGCCGGGATCGAGCACGCGGACGCGTTCGTCGCGGTCACCTCCGGGGACAACAGCAACATTGTCAGCGCGCGGACGGCGAAGGAGACCTATCAGGTGCCGATCGTCCTCGCCCGCATATACGATCCCCGGCGCGCCGACATCTACCGCGACCTCGGCATCCCCACCATCGCCAGCGTCCGCTGGACCGTGCACCAGATCCACCAGATGCTGCTGCACCGCCACCTGAGCCCCGAGCTCAGCTTCGGCAATGGAGAGACCCTGCTCGTCCGTTCCGAGGTGCCCGACTACCTCATCGGGCGGCGGCTGACCGAGTTCGACCTCGACGGCGAGATCCGCGTCGTCGAGGTCACCCGCGCGGGCCGCTCCCTGATTCCCGCACACGGCACGCCCGCGCAGGCGGGCGACCTGGTCACCTTCGCCGTCTCCGCCACCGCGCTGGGCAGGCTGCGCGGCTTTCTCGACAAGGAGCTGGGGACGTGAACGTGCTCATCGCCGGTGCGGGACGGCTCGGCACCCAGATCGCCCAGGTGCTCTCCGCGGCCCGCAACGAGGTCACTCTGATCGACATCGACGACGACCGCGTGGCCGAACTGGAGGGCCGCATCGCCGTGCGGCTGGTCGCCGGGGACGCCTGTGAACCGGCGCTCCTGGAACATGCGGGTGCCCTGACTGCCGACCTCGTCATCGCCAGCACGGGGGACGACGAGGACAACCTCGTCATCAGTCTGCTCGCCAAGCGCCAGTTCTCGGTTCCTCGCGTGGCCGCCCGGGTCAACGACGCCGACAACGCTTGGCTGTTCGACGGGCGCTGGGGCGTTGACGTCGCTGTTCCCGCGGCCACACCGCTGATCTCCCTCATCGAGGAGGCCACCGGCGCTACCGACACGGTCGCCCTGCTGCGGCTCAGCAAGGCGGGCGTCGATGTCATCGAAACGGCCATCACACCGCAGTCCAAGGCGGTGGGCCGTGCCCTGGGAGACGTCCGACTGCCCGTAGGGACGGTCGTCGCCACCGTCGTCCGCGACGGACAGCCCACGGTGCCGGATCCGTCGATACGGCTCAGGCCCGGCGACGAACTCCTCCTCGTCTCGCACTCCGCGACAGAACAGGAGATCCACGCGGCGTTCCAGTGATGCGCCCGCGGATGTGGAGCACTGCGGAAGCCGGAACGGTCACTGCCCGCCCCGCCGCCCCGCCGCCCCGCCGCCCCGCCGTCCTCGCGGCCCAGCGCCGGCGGACGCTGTCCTCGTGCTCGGCCTGCTCCAGGGCGAGGTCGGCCCGGTCGAGTGCCTCCCGCAGGCGGGGGATCTAGTGGTGGCGCAGGACACGGACCCGGTGCCGGGTGCTGGTTACCTCCGCGCCGAGCAACTCGGCGGTGACCCGCTGCTCGCCGAGGATGCGATACCAACGCCGGGCGTCGTAGTCGCCCTCATCGACGACCAGCGTCACGCCGGGGACCAGCGGGGCGATGATCCCGTACGACATGCCGGTGACCCAACCGGCGTCGGCGGTGCACCAGTACACGTCCTCGGGGTGCAGGTCGAGCGCGTACGCGGCTGTGGCGTAGTGCGCGACCACTGCCTCGTGCACCTGGACCGCGCCTTTGGGAGTGCCGGTGGTCCCGCTGGTGAAGTGCAGCAGGGCCATGTCGTCCGGCGACGTCGGCGGGATGGTGAAGGCGTCCGGGGCACAGGACATCAGGTCGTCGAACGACGCGGTGCCCGGCAGATCCTCCGCGCCGGGTCCGACGATCAGGACGTGCCTCAGCCCGGGGACCGATGCCCGGCGCTCGGCGACCTTGCGCCGGTAGAGGGCCGCGGTGGTGACCAGGACCTGCGCATCGCCGAGACGCAGCCGCTGCTCCACCGGATCGCGTCCGAACGCGGAGAAGAGCGGGCAGAGCACGCTGGTGTTCTTCAGCGTGCCCAGCACCGCGGTGTACAGCTCGGGGCAGCGGCCGAGCAGGGTGAACACACGGTCCCCGTGGCCGACGCCGAGTGACCGCAGGATGTTCGCGAAGCGGGCCGTACGGCGCGCCAGTTCCGCGTACGTGACGGTCGAAACGGAGTCGTCCCGGCCGACGCACCGGAGTGCGACCTTGTCCGCGTGGTCCGAGGGCGCGTGCCGCTCGACGGCCTCGTGGGCCATGTTCAGCCCGCCGTCGGGCAGCCCCGTCAGAGCGGTGCGGGCCTGCGCCCAGGTGAATTCGGAGCAGGCCCGGTCGTAGTCGGCGAGACGGGGCGGGACGGCCGGTGTGGTGTCTTTGTGGATCGTTTCCCAGTGCATGGGTGCTCCTCCCGGCACTGCCCCGATCTCCAGGGTCGCCGAGCCAGGCGGCGGCTGCACTTCGGCCACAGGAGACCACCCGACGGGGACGGCTTGCGGCGTACAGCCGACGTGTCTGGCGCCGAGGGCCGCCCGCTTCTTGCGGGCCCGAATTGCACGGTGCGCGGTATCGCTCCGTTTCGCCGTGTCTCCTTGTGGCCCTCGGCTCACTTCCATGGCACCGCCCTCGGCCGACGAGGGGTAGGGCCGAACGGGCCGGGACAAGGGACTGGACGGCCTTGTCCGGACTCTGCGACCGGCCTTCACTCACGATGCAGCACGACTTTGAGGGCGCCCGTGGTGGTGCTCTGCACGGCCGCTTCGTAGGCGTCCTCCATCCGATCGAGGCCGAAGGTGTGGGTGACCAGCCCGGAGACGGGCAGGTGCCCGAATCGCACCAGCTCCAGCAGCCACGGCGTTGAGGACGTGTCCACCTGGCCGGTGCTGATCGTCACGTTCTTGCGCCACAGGGACTCGAGGTGCAGCGTGACCGGTTTGCCGTGGGTGCCGATGTTGGCGATGTGCCCTCCGGCGCGGACGGCACGGGTGCACAGGACGAATCCGTCCGGTTCCCCAGATGCCTCGATGACCACGTCGGCGCCCGGACCCTCGGACAGATCAGCGATCATCGTTCCCGGTGGTTCGGCGGCATCGGCACCCACCCGAGCCGCGGCTTGCAGCCGGGCGGGGGACAGGTCCGCCACGATGATCCGACGGGGCGAGTAGAGCCGTGCGAGGATCACCACGGCGAGACCGACGGGACCCGCGCCCACCACGACGACGGTGTCTCCAGGGCTCACGTGTCCGTTCCGCACTCCGACCTCATAAGCGGTGGGGAGGAGCTCGGAGAGCAGGACCGCGTCATCGAGCGGGAGCGCGTAAGGCCGCTGGGTGGTGGAGCAGTCGGCGAAGGGCACCCGCACGAACTCGGCCTGGGTCCCGTTGATCTGGTTGCCGAGGATCCACCCGCCGCCCCCACTGCACTGTCCGAGCTTGGTGTCACGGCAGGCCGGACAGTGGCCGCAGGCCGATACCGACGACACGATCACCTGACTCCCGGGGGTCAGGTCGTGGACGTCGCGGCCCACCTCCACGACCTCGCCCACTGCCTCGTGACCGAGGACCGTCCCCGGCTTCACCTCGGGCAGGTCTCCGCGCAGGATGTGCAGATCGGTGCCGCAGATGGTGGTGGCGTCGACGCGCACGACCGCATCCGTCGGTTCCTCGATCGCCGGATCCGTGACCGTGTCCCAGGAGATCTGTCCGGGGCCGTGGTGGACGAGGGCTCGCATGGTCACCCACTCCCTGGCTACTCGGCCGGCTCTCTCCACCGTCGCTCCGGAAGGGCACCCGGGCAACCGGGGCCGTCTGGCCCTTGGACTCCTCAGGACCATTGACTTCATGGCCTGGTGTTCATGAGCCCGGTGTTCACGGCTGGACGTGTGAAGATGCCGCTGCGCCGATCAATGCCAGCCAGCTGCTCAGCCCAGCAGGGTCGGCGGTCCCGCACCGGAAGCCGACATGCCCGTCCGGACGGACGGCCACGAGACCGCGGCCGGGGCTGTTCGCCAGCCGGATGACTTCGATCGAGCGGACCGCGTACCCGGATCCTGGGCGGAGGAGGCCACGGACTCCAACGAGCACCAGCTCGCGCTGCTGCTGGCCCCTTGAAGTCGTACGACATGCTGCCCAACCCCGACCACTCGATCACCTCGATCGCCAAGCTCCTCGGGGTGAGCCCCGGCACGCTCTACAACCACATCCCGGACCTGCAGGAGCTGAGGGCCAGCCGCATTCCGGCCCAGCTCGAAGCGGGCAGCCGGTGATCCCCGGCGAGGCACCGGCTCAAGGCCCTGTTCTCGGATAGCTACGGCGAACGGACATGTAGCGCTGTGTGACTCCCGTGGCCTCGTTTCCCCTGGCTGGGCGCCTCGTTGAGCTGAACGAGTGATCTCGGTCGGGGCGGAGGAGTACGGGTGCAGCAGAAGTGGGAGCCGGAGGACCTGATCGAGGTCTGGACGCTGCTCAAAGATGACATGAAGAGGGTGCGGAACAAGTCCTGGGCGACCCGGCTCGGTTTCGCTGGGGCCCGATTCCAGCCATGAAGCGGAGGCTAGGCAGGGCCCTCGGCAGGAAAGCCGCCGGGGCCCGGGCTTGGCCGAGGATTTCGACGGCGTGGCTCAGGACGGACAGGCTGCTGGAGAAGGGAGGATCGTGATCCTCTCAACTCGCCTCGGGGCAGGAACTGCTGTAAGCCCTCGCTGGTCAAGCGTGCTCGTCCGATGGCTGCTGGGCAGGCTGGACCGACCAGCTTGGTGGCTCGTCGTTGACTGAGTCCTCGTCGCGCTCCGCGTCGGCGGCTGTCGCATGGATCTTGCCCGATGCGTGGTGGACCGGCGCGTATACGGCGTAGAGCTGCAGGGTCTCGTCACCGATGTTGGTGACGTTGTGCCACGTGCCGGCGGGCACGAAGATCGCCCAGCCATCCTTGACCTCCCGGTCGAAGTCGAGCCGATCCTTCGTGCGGCCCATCTGGACGCGGCCCCGGCCCGCGTCGAGTCGTAGGAATTGGTCAGTCTCCGGGTGGGCCTCCAAGCCGATGTCCTCACCCACCGGGATCGACATGAGGGTCAACTGGAGGTACTTCCCGGACCAGGCGACCGCGCGATAGTTCGTGTTCTCGAGCGTCGCCTTCTCGAGGTCGAAGCTTTGAGGTTCCGGCCCGATGTCCTTTATGGTCATATTTCTCTCCCGGTCAACAAGGCGGTACGCGTTCGCAGTCTTGCGCCAGCCCACGTCAGAATTCTCAGGCCCTGGGCTCTTCTGGCCACAAGCACGTGAGCCGCTACCGCACAAGCGGCCGCGACCCGTTGCCACATTCCTCCGTGCGTCCGGTCGTGTAGTCGACCGGGTCCGTGCAGTCGATGACAGTCTCGACAGCCAAGCGCCGAAGCGACACCTCCATGATCGATTTCGACTATAGGAGGAAGTAAGTCCGTGGCGCGCGGGCTGTCAGGCCATTCGGTTCAGTACGACGTGCCCGGCATACATCCGCACACCGGGCACGTCGTTCTGCTCAGTGAGGTGTCCAGCAAGGAGGCACGAGGCAGGACAGCACGTAGCGCCACATGTCCGTTCGCCGTAGCTATACGAGAACAGGGCCTCAAGGGCGGGGCCCTCCTGCTCGGCGCCGACGAGCCCGGCCTGCCTGGGCCCTTCGGAGCCTGGACCGATCAGGACGGCCAGGAAGACGAGCAGGACCCAACCGAGGACGCCTTCGTCGAACCGCACTGCTGATTCGCCAAGATCATCCCACTGCCCCTTTTGGGCTCACCTTGGCTGGACCCCCGGTACCCGGGCGGAGGTGTCGTCGGCGAAGCAGAGTCGCATCCCCAGCCGTTTCTTCGACAGGTGGACCCGGTGCCGCGCGAGCAGCGCGAAGCTGGGGACAATGCATGCGGCCACGGCCCGCCATGCATCGCCAGAGGCGAGCGGTGTCTGTTCACTCGTGGTGGCGCCCATGGTGGCCTCCTCCCGAAGGGCCGTAACAGGCGTACGGCGCCCAATTCTGCTGCCTAGGCCAGGCCGGTCGGCTTCCGCCGTACTCCCACCGTGCGGGAATGCGCCACGTCGCGCGAACTCGGGAGGCTTCCCCGCTCTTCCAGGGCCCGTATCAGGTCGTGATCAATCTGACTGCCCCCGCCACTGCCGCTACGCAGGTGGAGGCGGCCGGCGAGGAAGATCGCTCCTGGTTAGCTACGTAGCTCTTTGAGACGCTCGAGGTCGTCGCGCATGGACTCGCGCTCCTGCGCGGTCAGGTGGACAGCGGCAGCCTTGGCATGCGTGGACGCCGCGGTCTCCTCGTCACCGAGGCGCCCAGCGACATCCGCACGCAACACGAGAAGGCGAAGCAACTGCACGGACGTGGGTCGCTCGTCCTCAATGCGCAACACCCGGTCGATGACCTTCGCTGCGCCCGCCGGGTCGTCCCTCAAGTCCGCGAGGAGGGCGGCGTGATGCAGAGCGCGGAGAAAAGTCTCCTTGGGCGCAGGCCGGTGGTGGTGGTCCTGGCTTGTCTGCTGCCCGATCCGTAGGCAGTTGCCACCCGGATCGGTCACAAGGAACTGCCGCACACCGTGTGACGTGTCCTTCAGCGCCCCTATGCGCGGCAGCCCGCGGGTCGGGACTCTGCCGTACGCCGCCTTGAGTCTGGTCCGGAAGGCCTCGTGCAGCCCATCGACGTCATCGGTTTCGATGTAGCACGTGCTGTAGGACTCGTCCGGTTCATACCCCTTCATCCCGAAGAAGTGAAGATGGATGCCGCCGCGTGTCACGACTGCGTACGGATTGGGGTTCTTCTGCTGGAAGGTCACCTCGAACCCGAGGACGCCGTAGAAGTCGAGAACAGGCTGGATGGTGCGGCACGGCAGGATCGGAACGGTCTTTTCACCCATGCGAACAATCTAATCAAATTTGAATAGTGGGGGGAGGTTCATCCGAGAACCACTTTCGCAACAACCCGCCTAGGGCGCGCCTGGAGTTGCGGGCAAGGGCAGTTCTCGTGAGGCCCTTGTTCCAGATTCCCCGTCGGTCGGTTGCACTCGCGTCTCGCAAGAAGATCTACCGGTCCAGGCCCCGCCACGAGGGAGAATCCCGCAGATTGATCACGACCCGATACGCGCCCTAGTCCGGCTCCATGTAGGGCCGGCGGAAGACCGGGGCCTGGCTGGTGGTCCACGGGCGTACGGTTGCCAGTGCCTGGGCGACTGCGGACTCCAACGGGCCACTGGTGTCGACCGCGACAGCCTCGGGCCACGGCGGTTCCGCGGCCGCCATGGCGGAGGCGATGTCGAGGTCGGCGTCGGATGTTCCGGGGGCACGCGCGCTCAGGCGGGCCGCTGACACCTCGCCCGGTACGTGGCAGTGCAGGGCTACGAGTTCGGCACTGGTGCGTTCAGCCACGCGCAGAGCCGCCTCACGCTGTGTCGCGTCGGACCAGGTGGCGTCCAGGACGACGGATTCGCCGGAGGACAGCAGGGTGGAGGCGCGGTCGAGGAGGGTGGCGTAGGTTCTGGACGTCCACTCGGGTGTGTACAAGCCCTCGCCGTAGCCGGCCGCCGCCGACTGCTCGGCGGGGATGCCCGCCGTTTCCTTGCGGAGGCGGTCGCTGCTGAGCAGCGTGACCCCCAGCCGGTCTGCCAGAGCTCCGGAAAGGGTGGACTTCCCACTGCCTGGCAGCCCGCCGACCAGGATCAGGCCGACGGCGGAGGTGCGCAGGTGACGCAGCGCCGTCGAGACCAGGCGCCGCGCCACTGCCTCAGCGCCGGGCGCGCCTTGGCGTGCCTGGATCAGGGAGACCTTGGCGCGGACGAAGGCACGGTAGGCGACGTAGTGGTGCCACAGGGAGGGGGGTGCGGGGTCGCCGGAGTACTCGCTGTACTGGGCGAGAAAGTAGGCCGCGGCTTCCGGGGCGCCGAGCTGTTCCAGGTCCATGGCGAGGAAGGCCGCGTCGTCGAGGCCGTCGACATAGCGGAGGTGGTCGTCGAACTCAAGGCAGTCCAGGACGCGGGGACCGTCGTCGAGGCAGAAGATGTCCTCGGCGAGCAGGTCACCGTGGCCGTCGACCACCCGCCCATGTTCGATACGGGAGTCGAACAACTGCTTGCGGCCGTCGAGATAGCGGCGCACCAGCCGTTCGACCTCCGCCACCCCGTCGGGCACGAAAGCGTCGTCGGTCAGCGTTCGGACCTGCGCGAAGCTGGATTCCCAGCGCGATGACAGAGCGTCCCGCGTGCCCTGTTCGTTCACCTCCCGGCTCCGGGGCGCATCCGCGTGCCATGCGGCGAGGTGTCGGGCGACGGCCCGCAGGACGTCGTCGACGGCTGCCCCTTCTCGTACCAGGCGGGAAAGGCGGCGGTCCGCCGGCATGCGGCGCATCACTACAAGTGGTTCGGCTTCTTCCGAGTCGGGGCTGTGGATCTCGCCCAGGCCCAGGTAGACGTCGGGGGCGAAGCGCCGATTGAGGTCGACTTCGCGTTCGCACGCGGCCCGGCGAGCCGTCACCGTCGTATAGTCCAGGAATCCCAGGTCCACCGGTTTCTTGAGCTTGTAGACGCGGTCGCCGGCGAAGAACACAATCGCCGTGTGGGTCTCGCGTACCTCCGCGCGTGGCAGCGGCGCGCCGTCGTGGTCGGCACTGGACCGGAGGACGGACGAGTCGGCCCACCCCACCGATTTCCTGCGCAGCCCAGGCTCAGCCATGAGGAACGACGACGACGGGGCAGCGACCGTGGTGAATGGCGGCCTGGGCGACGGGACCCAAGTGAGGTGCGAGGCCGCGACGGTGCTCCCGTCGGCCGACGACCAGCAGCGCGGCACCTTCGGCCGCCTGTACGACGGCCTTGGCGGGGCTTGCGAGACGGATGCTGTCGGCCACCTCCACATGCGGGTACTTCTCGCGCCAGGGGCGGAGCGCCGTGCTCAGCTGCGCCTGCGCGTCCCGCGTCATCTCTTCGGTGGCGTCGTGGTCCACACCCCAGGGCACACGCGCGTGGAGCGGCACGCTTCGGCCGTGGACGGCCAGGAGAGGGATGTCCCTGGCCGCAGCGGCGTGGAAGGCGAAGTCGAGCAGGTCCTCGGAGGACCCGGGCAGTTTGAGGGCCACGACCACGCGGCTCGCGGATGCCGGAACCGGTCCCTCCTCCGGGGTCTCGGTGCGGACCAGGACCACCGGCCGCTCGGCCCGTGCCACGACGGGCAGGCTGACGTCGCCCAGGAAGTAGCTCTCGACGGGCTCCAGCCCCCGTGAGCCGAGCACGATCATCTCCGACTCCGACGCCGCTTGGAGCAGGGCGTTCTGCGCGTCGTCGGCGACCAGGCTCTCGACGACGGACAGGCTGGGGTGGCGTGCCTGGAGCTCCGCCCGCGCGGTGTGGACGAGACGCTTCGCCCAGTAGTTCTGATCGACTTCGGAGGGGACGCTGGTCGGTTCCTGCGCCAGCAGCGGCCAGGCGTGCAGCAGGCGCAGGGTGAGCCCCCGCTTCTCGGCCTCGTCGGCGGCCCAACGGGCAGCGGCAAGACTCTCGGGTGAGCCGTCGAGGCCCACGGTGAGGACGGGTTGCATGGCGGCTGCCTCCGTCTCGTAGGAAGCTGGAAATGACGGTTGATGAGTCTGCTTGCCGGATTGGTCGGGTGTTGCCGACATGCCGAGCGTGGGGCGTTCCCTCATTCGAGGAGTACCCCATTCCCCTCTTCGGCGCATGTGGACCTATGGGTGCGCGGCGTCCGGCACGAGAGGAGACAGGGGCGGTGACGATTCCCCTGGTGGTCGGCGTCGACGGGTCCGAGGCGAGCCTGGAGGCGGTGGACTGGGCCGCCGACGAGGCAGTCCGGCACGCGGTGCCCCTGCACCTTCTGCATGCGGCGGTGCGGGATCACGAGGTGTCCGACGTGATCGGTCATGCCTTGGAACGTGCCACGGAGAGGGTTCCCGCGGTGCGGCTGTCGAGCGAGGTGCTGCACGAGGACGCGGCGTCCGCGCTGGTCGACAAGGGGCGCAACGCCTTCGCTCTGGTGCTCGGATCTAGAGGGCTCGGAGACCTTGCCGGGATGCTCCTGGGCTCGGTCAGTCTGGCCGTGGCGGCACGAGCGGACTGCCCGGTGGTCGTGGTGCGTGGCACGGCGGAGCACCGGGGTGCCCGGTTCGGGAGTGTCGCCGTCGGTGTCGAGGAGGGGGAGGGCAGCGGCACGGCCGTGCAGTTCGCGTTCCGCGAGGCCCATGTCCGGCAATGTCAGCTGGTCGCGGTGCACGCTTGGGGCGCACAGTACGGTGCTCTCACCTCACCTCAAGCGCCCTCGTGGTACGCCCTGGAGGCCCATCACCGCCCGCCGACGCAGGTACTCGACGACGCCCTGCGCGACTCGGCGGAGCGTTACCGCGACACCTCGGTGAGCCGGCGGGTGGTCGAGGGATCGGCACGCCGGGCACTGTTGGAGGCCGCGTCGGAGGCGGACCTGCTGGTCGTCGGCGCCCGTAGACGACAGGGGCACCTGGGCCTGCAACTGGGCCTGACCAATCACGCGGTACTGCATCACGCGCCGTGTCCCATCGCGATCGTTCCCCAGATGTGACCGCGGACAACGGGAGACGGACCACTTCGACGGCCGGCGCCCGCTGGGCCGGAAGTCGGCCCCGCAGGGACTTTCGGCCCTGTGACCGGAGGCCGCTGCCGTCGGATGGTGGGACGAAGCGGGGGGAACGGACCAGCAAGTTGCTGGAGGCCGACTCATGAGCGCAGAAGACACGCCGTACGCGTCCGGCCCGCACCCGTCGCGCCAGGAGCACACGTCAAAGGAGGCGAACCCTCTGCGACGTACATCCGACAGGTTCGAGTCCTGGTTCCGTGGCTTCCTGATGCTGCTCCTCGTCCTTGGCCTGCCGGTGGCCGCGCTCAGCGCGGGGCTGACGGCGTACGAGTCGTCGATGCGCACCGTGCGAGCGCAGTCGGCAGAGCGGCAGGAGGTCACCGCCCGGCTGACGTCGGAGGGCAAGGACGTCACCGCAAGCGGGAAGCAACAGGTGCGGGTCCGCTGGACCGACGACAACGGCACGGTACGGATGGCGACCACCCTCGTGAAGTCGGGAACGCCCAAGGGCGCCGCCGTGCCGGTGTGGGTGGACAGGGACGGAACCATCACTGGTCCGCCGAACAGCGAGCTCAACGCGAGGACCACTGGCTGGTTCGTGGGTGGTTTGGCGGGGCTCGGCGTGGCCTGCGGGTTCTTCGCGGTGAAGGCAGGCATGCACCACGTCCTGGACCGGAGAAGGTACGCGCAGTGGGACGCGGAGTGGGATCTGGTGGAGCCCCTGTGGTCCGCGCGCTTCCGCCGGTGACGGGACGTGAACCGAGGAGGCGACGTCGATGTCCGATGCGACGACCACCGATCTGTACGAAGTGACGATGGCCATGTCCTATCTGCGGGAGGGGACGACCGGCCCGGCGACGTTCAGCCTTTTCGTCCGCGACCTTCCTCCTGAGCGCGGCTTCCTGGTCGCCGCGGGACTTGAGTCGGCCCTGGACTACCTGTCCGGCTTCCGCGTCGGCCCTGAGGACGTCGACGCCTTCGCTTCCGCGCTGCACCGGCAGCGGGGTGATCTGGAGCCCCTGCTCGGGCTCGAGTTCACCGGCCTTGTGCGGGCGGTGCCGGAGGGGCGGATCGTGCTCGCGGGAGAGCCCCTGCTGGAGGTGACCGCGCCGCTTCCGCAGGCGCAGCTGGCCGAGACGTATGTGCTCAACCAGCTCAGCCATCAGACGGCCATCGCCTCGAAGGCCGCGCGGTGCGTGCTCGCGGCGGCGGGGCATCCGGTCGTGGACTTCTCCCTGCGGCGGACCCACGGGACGCAGTCCGGGTTCCAGGCCGCCCGTCTCGGTGCGATGGTCGGGTTCGCCGGCACCAGCAACGTGGCCGCGGCAACGGCTGTCGGTGTACCTGCCGTGGGCACGATGGCCCACTCCTTCGTGGAGGCGTTCCCCTCGGAGGAAGAGGCGTTCCGTGCTTTCGCACGGTCCCACCCCGGCTCGTTGACCTTCCTGGTGGACACCTACGACACCGTGGAGGGCGTCCGTGTCGCGGCGCGGGTCCTGAAGGACCTCGACCGCGGACCCGGCTCCGCCATACGTCTGGACAGTGGCGACCTCGGGGCTCTGGCGGCCCGGGCCCGCTCCGTCCTCGAGGACGAGGATCTGCCGGACGTACGGATCATCGCGAGCGGCGGTCTCGACGAGTACGCCGTGGACGACCTGGTCCGCTCCGGAGCCCCGATCGACATGTACGCCGTCGGCACCCGCGTCGGGGTCTCGGCCGACGCACCCTATCTGGACTCCGCGTACAAGCTGGTGGAGTATGACGGACGCCCGGTGATGAAGCTTTCGGCGGCGAAAGTGACCGCACCGGGCTCCAAGCAGGTGTTCCGCCGTGCCGGCTGCGCCGACGTGATCGGTCTCGCCGATGAGCAACCACCCGACGACGGCAGCCCATTGCTGGAGACGGTGATGCGGAACGGGCAGCGCACCGGCGCCAGGCCCACGCTCGACGTGTGCCGGGAGAGATTCGCCGCGGACCTGGGCGGGCTGCCCTCGGCGGCCCGCCGGATCCGAGCGCCGGTCGCGCCTCGGGCGACGGCCTCCGAGCACTTGAGCGCACTCGCCGTCCGAGTCCGGCGGCGTATCGAGGAGCAGATGCAGGCCGTCTCCGCACGGCGCTCGGTCTCAGAACGAACCGCATCCGGATCACATCGGTCCGTACCGAAGTGAAGAGCAAAGTGATGCCGCATACGGGCGAATGGAAGGTTCGCCTCCACCTCTTCGAAGACGACGAGGGAACGACGAATGCGCGCGTGGTACTGGACACCGGCACCACGGCGCTCACCGGCCACGGGGCCGCGCACTGTCATCCGGCGGACACGAACGTGCCGGAGATCGGTGACGAACTGGCGGCGGGCCGCGCTATGCACGACCTCGCCCAGCAGTTGCTGAACGCTGCCGAGCGCGACATCGAGGGGGTGGGCGCAAACCGACCGAGCTCTCGCCAGGTCGCTGGATGGCCCCTGTGACCGACGACGGCGCGGCCGACCCGCACGACCTCCGGTATCCGATGCCGGATCGGGAGTCCGGCAAGAAGCAAGGAGGAGCACCCATGTCACATCCCGCACGACACAGCAGAGGCGGGAGGACGAGGGAGCGCTCGACATCCACGGTGAGATCCGGAAGAAGGAGCACACTGGGGTGGTCCGCAGAAACACCCGCCGCCTCGGCCAGTTCGACTACCGCACGACTCTGCCGCCGAACTCCGACACCGAGCACATCAGCACGACCGGCCACCGGGATCCGTTCCGCAGGCCCTCGCGCGGCCACGGTCGTGCGAGGGCTCAACTGTCGGTGGAGGGCCGCCGGGCGTCGTCGGTCCGGTACGCGATGTGCTCGGCGACCGAGACCACGCCGTCGACACTCCGGCACAGCCGCTCGATGACGGGGATCAGGCTCCTGACCTCTACGGAGCCACCGAGGTCGACCCGCCCGTCGCGCACCTCGACGGTCACTTCTGAGGGAGCAAGCCCCATGGTGCGCCACAGCACGTCCTCGGTGATCTCGTCGCGGATGGCGTCGTCCCGACGCAGGAAGATCCGCAGCAGGTCACCGCGGCTGACGATGCCCAGGAGGCGGTCCGCCTCGTCCACCACGGGCAGCCGCTTGACGTGGTGGGCCTCCATCAGTCGGGCGGCTTCGACCACGCTCCACTCCGGGCGCGCGCACACCGCGGGAGCCGACATCAGTTCCTCGGCGCGGGAACCCTCGGCCTTGGCGCGTTCCCATGCCTCCAGGTGCGGAACCGGGACACGACCGGACGGGTCGGCCCGGTCGGCGCTCTTGCGCAGCAGGTCGGCTTCGGACACCACGCCAATGGGGTGGTCCAGATCGTCCACCACGGGTACGGCGGTGACGTCGTTCTCCGTCAGCAGCCTGACGATCTCCTTGAACGGCATGTCACGCCGCGCTCGGACGACGCCTCGGGTCATGAGCTCCGCGACCGTTCGGTGGTGCATGTCGGCTCTCCTTCCGGGACGTGACAGCCAGTCGCACGGCCCATCCTGCGTGCGGAAAGGGGGTCTGTCGGCCCATGCGGCGGTGTGTCGTACGTGGCAGGTTGGATACAGCACCAGTCTGAGGAGAGGGCGGCGATCATGCGAGCTCATCTCGGCGACCATCTCGTCATCGAAAGCCCGGCGACCGGCGTCACCAGGCGCGACGGCGAGATCGTCGGACTCCACCATGGGGATGGAACACCCCCCTACGATGTGCGCTGGTCGGACACGGACGAAGTGACGCTCGTGTTCCCCGGGCCCGACGCACACATCCGCCACGTCGAACACGGTGATGTGGGGGCCGCGCCAGCGGCCGCCTCGCCGACCGGGACGCCCAACCCCGGAGACATCGGCCGGCGCGTGGCCGTCGAACGCCAGAGGCAGAGGCTCAGCCGAGGGGAAACAGCCCGTCGCGCCCGCATGTCGCCGGACTATCTCGCGTACCTGGAGGAACAACCCGCCGACCCGACCGTGGCGACTCTCATCAGGCTGGCCGACGCCCTGGGCACTACCGTCGCCGCCCTGCGCGGGGGCGGCATCGATCTGCCCCCCGGTCAGGGCCACGCCCTGCTCCACCCTCAGCTGCGGGACCTCGACCCGGCGGAATGCCGCACCCTGCTCTCCACGCACGGTGTGGGTCGCATCGCGGTGTTGGCGTCAGACGGCCGCCCGGCGGTCGTCCCGGTCAACTACGAAGTCGTGGATGACGCGATCGTCTTCCGGACCGCGCCCGACTCCGTGCCCGCGGCGGCTGTCGGAACGGAGGTCGCCTTCGAGGTCGACCACGTGGATGAGGCGATGAGCCAGGGCTGGAGTGTGCTCGCAGTCGGCCCTGCGAACGTCGTTACGGAGCCCGACGCCGTGCGTGGGCTCGCCCAGCGCGCACACACCGAGCCATGGGCGGGCGGTCCACGCGAGATGTGGGTGTCGATCCGGCCCGCGAGCCTCACGGGCCGGCGCATCACTCCTGCCGACCAGTGAGCGGCCCCGGGACGCGGCCCGCCCTACGCGCACCCGTCACCAAGCGAAGAGTGACCGACTGATCCCGTCCCGGGGGGTGCCGCCGACTCGCGAGAGGAGGATCCGGTGAGCGAACAAGCACTGTCCGACGAACGCGTGACGGCCCTGGTCCAAGACGCTGCCGCCGCCCCGTCGATGCACAACGCACAGCCCTGGCGCTTCCGCTACGTCCGGCACAGCCGCACATTCGAGATGCGCGCCGACTTCGAGCGCGCCATGCCGCACTCCGACCCCCGAACCCGCGCCCTTCACATCGGCTGCGGCGCCGCGCTGCTGAACCTGAGGGTCGCGGCGGCCCACGAGGGCTGGTATCCGCAGACCCGGCTGCTGCACGAGCCGGCCGACCCGGCGCTCCTCGCGAGTGTGCGGCTGAGCGGACCCGGAAGCGGGGAGACCGGAAGCGGGGAGAGTGACCTCGGCGGGCTGTATCCGGCGATTCACGAGCGGCACAGCAGCCGCTTCCCGTTCGAGGAGACGGAGATCCCTGATGCCGTGCGGAGGGCGCTCAGCGAGGCCGCTCGCCTTGAGGGAGCCGTACTGACGTTCCCGACCTCATGGCATCTGCAGGAGGTGCTGGACATGGTCCAGGAAGCCGAGGCACGCAACCTCGCCGACCGTGGCACCGACCAGGATCTGACCGAATGGACCCGTGTTGACGCCCCGTCAGTGAACATGACCGACGACGGAGTCCCGGACTATGCCTTCGGGCCGCGCAAGCGCGGGGGCAAGGCTCCGATGCGCGACTTCGCGGGCCCGCGACAGGTGGCGGGACGGGACGCGGCGGACTTCGAGCGGAACCCTCAGCTGGCCCTGGTCAGCACGATCCACGACCACCCGGAGGACTGGTTGCGCGCCGGCCAGGCCATGGAACGCGTCCTGTTGCTTGCCACCCTGGAAGGTGTGTCCAGCTCCTTCGCCACCCAGCCCGTCGAATGGACGGACCTGCGTTGGCCGCTGCGCGACCCGGTGTCCGGGACGGGCTACACGCAGATGCTGCTGCGCCTGGGTTACGGCCCCAAAGGCCCCGGCACACCGCGCCGCCCGGTGTCGGAGGTACTCGACATCCGGCCCTGACGCGCCAGGGGACCGCAGCAAGTCGGCGTCCGCGACGGGCAACCGCTCACTGAGTTTGCTCGGGGGCCTCCCGGTCGGCTGACTGACCGGTGAGATGGGGCTCGACGTCCACGACGCCTTCCACGGCGCGCACGAGGCGTACGGCGACCGAGATGAGGGACGTGTCGTGGATGTGTCCGCGAAGGGTGACGACTCCCTCATGGACGTTCACGTGGATGCCGTGGCTGAGGGCCGGGAAGAGGTAGGACACCACGGTGCGGCGGATCTCCTCCTCGATGTCCTCGTCCGATCGCAGGAAGACCTTCAGTAGATCGGCGCGGCTGACGATGCCCTGGAGCATGCCGATGTCGTCGACCACGGGCAGCCGCTTGACGTGCCTGACGGCCATGATCCTTGCCGCCTGGGCCAGGGTGGCGTCGGCGTGGACCGTGATCGCGGGAGTGCTCATGAGTTCCTCCGCCGTCACTGCCCCGGCCTTGGCGAGATCGGAGAGGCGTCGGTGTTGCTCGAAGAGGTTCGGGTCGCTGTCGCGGAACTCCTCCTTGGGCAGCAGGTCGGCTTCGGAGACGACGCCGATGACACGCCCTTCTCCCTCCAGGACCGGCATGGCGCTGACCTTCCACTGCTCCATGGTCCGGACGATCTCCTTGAAGGGGGCGTCGCGCCCGACGGCCACGACCGTCTGCGTCATCACATCGCTCACGATGTGCGGGGTCTCAGGCACTTCGGGCCTCCTCGTGCTGCCTCGTCAGGGCACTTCGCCGGCGCCGTGGGGCGCGTACAGGTCGAGCAGCCGCACCCGGAGGACCTGAGCCGCCCTGCGATCACTCCCGCGACATAGGTCCACAGCGCTTGCTTCAGCTCGGCGTCGTTCTCGCACAGCTCAAGGACCGCGGCCGCGTCGAACTCGTAGGCACGTACCGGGCTGGCGGCCTGGGCCCCCAGGTGCCAGTGATGGGGCGGGACCAGCCAGGACCAGCCCAGCAGTGCCCCGGCACCGAGGGTCTCCATGACCGCCGCGGCGGCCGGGCACGTGGACGTCGAGAGCGACGGTGCCCGTATGGATGATCCAGAAGCGGTCGGCTTTGCCGCCCTCGTTGAAGACGCGCTCGTCCGTGGCGAACGACACCTCATGAGCGAGCGACATGAGCCGCTCCTGATGCTCCTTGGTCAGGGCGCTGAAAACACGGGACCCGGCAATCACAGTCGCCTCCCCTTCACCATGACCCCGAAGCGGAGGCGGGCTCGTATCAGGCCGATGAGACGGCCGTGGTGACGATGCGCAGAGCGGCACCCCGCCCCGCTCTCTCACCTGTCTCCACAATCGTCGCAAATCGACACACTGCAACCTGGGCCGAGGCGCCCTGACGAGAGTCGGTCCACGTGTCGCGATGGCCCCAGGGGGGTGCGACGGTATTGACAGGGGGTTTCCGGCAGTGGCCCGGCAGGAAGGTGGTGGTGACCATGGAACTCCCGCTCGTGGTGGGTGTCGACGGATCGGATTCCAGCCTGCAGGCCTTGGACTGGGCGGTGGACGAGGCGGCGCGGCTCGGGCTGTCTCTGCGGCTCGTCCATGCGTCTTTGTGGGAGCGGTACGAGGGAAGCCGCCCCTCCTTCCGTGCCGACCGTCCGGCCGAAGAGGTCATGGCCGAGCACATCGCCGCGTCTTGCGCGGAACGCGCCGGACTGCGCAACCCAGAGGTCAAGGTGTCGAGCGAAGTGCTGCCCAGCGACGCCGTGTCCGCACTGCTGCACGCGGCTCATGAATCCTCGGCCGTGGTCACGGGCTCTCGCGGCCGCGGCGAGATCGCCGGGTTGCTGCTGGGATCGGTCAGCCTCACGGTGGCCGCCCGTGCCGTGTGCCCGGTCATTGTGGTCCGCGGCGGGGAGCGGAGCCGACAGGGCTCCTTCGGCCGGGTGGTGGTCGGCGTGGGTGGCTCCGCAGACGGCTCGGCCGCGGTGCGGTTCGCCTTCCGCGAGGCCGAGGCGCGCGGGTGCGCCCTCACTGCCGTACGGGCCTGGCGCCGCCCCGCCCATAAGGACGTGGACCATCCTCTGATCGCGGACGATGCCGCCAGTGCCAACGAGGAGCCGGCTTCCGCTCTGCTCACCGGCGCACTGCGCGACGCCGTAAGGAATCACCCGCAGGTCGATGTGCATCGCCAAGTCGTCGAAGGCCCCGCGCACAAGGTTCTCCTGGACACCTCGGCCGAGGCAGACCTGGTGGTCGTCGGTGCACTGAGGCGGCAGGGCCGCTTCGGTCTGCAACTCGGCAGGACCGCCCACGCCCTGCTGCATCACTCGGAATGCCCGGTGGCCGTCGTTCCGCAGCGGGCCTGATCCGGCGTTGGGCGACAGATGTCGGAGTGGACGTGGCAGTACGAGGGCTACGACCCCGCTGCCGAGCGGCTGCGTGAATCACTCTGCACGCTCGGCAACGGCTACTTCGCCACGCGCGGCGCGGCGCCCGAGTGCCGGGCCAGCTTGGTGCACTACCCGGGAACCTACGCGGCCGGGTGCTACAACCGCCTGGAGTCGACCGTCGCGGGACGGCGGGTGGTGAACGAGGACCTGGTCAACCTCCCCAACTGGCTGCTGCTGCGGTTCCGTGTCCGCACCGCCGAGGGAGCCTGGCGCCCGTGGTTCTCCCCGGACACGCACGTCCTCCTGGACTACCGGGTCACTCTGGACCTGCGCCGTGCCACGCTCACCCGCGCGTTCCGCCACCGGGACGACGGGGTCGGCGTGCTCGGCGTTGCACAGACCCGCCTGGTGCACGCGGGGGATCCTCATCTCGCCGCGCTGCGGACGGTTTTCACGGCCGGGAACTGGTCCGGAGAGATCGAGATCGAGTCCTGTCTCGACGGCGAGGTGATCAATGGCAATGTGCACCGTTACCGTGCTCTCAACAGCAGGCATGTGACCCGTGTGCGGACGGGGACCCAGGAGCCCGACACGGTCTGGCTGAGCTGCCACACCAGTCGTTCGGACATCAGTGTGTCCATGGCCGCCCGGACGGTACTCGCGGACGGGTCCGCGGCCTCGTCGGGTTTTCGCGCGGCCCGCCGCCGTGCCGTCCACCGCATGGTGGTCCCGATCGCTCCCGGCCGTCCCGTCGCTGTCGAGAAGACCGTGACGCTGCACACCTCACGCGACACGGCGATCAGCGACCCGCTTGAAGCAGCACTCGACCGCGTTTCCACGGCTCCGGACTTCTCGTCCCTGCTGGACTCCCACCTCGCCGGGTGGGAGCGGTTGTGGCGGCGAGCGGAGATCCAGGTGCCCGGCCCGGCCGGCCGCGTCCTGCGCCTCCACCTCTTCCACGTCCTGCAGACGCTGTCCCCGCACACCGCGGATCTGGACGTGGGCGTGCCGGCCCGAGGACTGCACGGTGAGGCGTACCGGGGGCATGTCTTCTGGGACGAGCTGTTCGTCCTGCCCTATCTCAACCTGCACTTTCCGGAGGTCTCCCAGGCACTGCTGAACTACCGGTACCGGCGGCTCCCGCGAGCATGCCGGGCGGCCGCCGCGATCGGCCGGGCCGGGGCGATGTACCCCTGGCAGAGCGGCAGCGACGGCCGCGAAGAGACCCAGGAGTGGCATCTCAACCCCCGCTCGGGGCGCTGGCTTCCGGACCACTCCCGGCTCCAGCACCACGTGGGCTCGGCGATCGCCTACAACGTGTGGCAGTACTGCGAGGCAACCGGCGACACCGAGTTCCTGCACACCAAGGGCGCGGAGATGCTGCTGCAGATCGCCCGCTTCTGGGCGGACCTCGCGGACTTCGACCCCGGCACGGGCCGTTACCGCATCCGCGGCGTCGTCGGCCCCGACGAGTACCACGACGCCTACCCGGGCGCCGCACGGCCGGGACTGGACGACAACACGTACACCAACGTCACCGCCGCCTGGGTTCTCACCCGCGCCTTGGACCTGCTGCGCCGCCTCCCCGCCTGGCGCCGCGAAGAACTGTTCGAGCGCGTCCGCCTGGACGGCGACGAACTCCCGAGGTGGGAGGAGGTCTCCCGGCGGCTGCGAGTGCCGTTCCACCAGGGCGTCATCAGCCAGTTCGAGGGCTACGACGACCTCGCCGAGCTCGACTGGGACGCCTACCGGGCGCGCCACACCAGCATCCGACGGCTGGACCGGATCCTGGAGGCCGAGGGCGACACGGTCAACCGCTACAAGGCGTCCAAGCAGGCCGACGTCCTCATGCTCGGCCACCTGTTCTCGCCCGCCGAGCTGCGGACCCTGTTCCGGCACCTCGGGTACGACTTGGACGACGAGGTCTGGCGCCGAACCGTCGACTACTACCTGCGGCGCACCAGCCACGGCTCCACACTCAGCGGGCTCGTCCACGGCCTGGTCCTCGCCAGGGCCAGGCGAGGAGAGGCGTGGAGTTACGTCCAGGAGGCCCTGGAGGCCGACATCGCCGACATCCAGGGCGGCACGACCGGCGAAGGCATCCACCTCGGGGCGATGGCCGGAACCCTCGACCTGGTCCAGCGCGGTCTGACGGGACTGGGGACGAGCGAGGACGCGCTGTGGTTGGACCCGGTGCCTCTTCCGGCGCTCTCCGAGTACGGATTCTCGCTGCGCTACCGCGGTCACTGGGGTGTCGGCATACGGCGCCGGAGCGAACAGCTGGAGATCAGTGTGCCCGACTCGGAGGAGTCACCGATCCGCGTGGTGCTGGCCGACCGCGCCGTCACCGTCGCGCCCGGGGAGACATGCACGCTCGTACTGCCGGCGAGTTGATCCACGCCTGTGGGCGTGCCGGGCCCCGCGTCCGCCGCATGATCCGTCAGTTTGGGGCCTGGGCTCCGAAAGCGGGGGTTTCGCGCCGGGTGACAGTGCTGTGGGAGGTGTGCATGAAGTGGTTTGTCTCGCTGGTCGGTGCCGGGCTCGTCATGGTCAGCTTGCGGGACCTGTTCCACACGCTCTGGCATCCCACCCGCCACGGCGGCCTGAGCCGCATCGTGATGACGGCACTGTGGCGGCTGGCCCGACGCTTTCGTGCGCCCAGGCGGGTGGTCGGGCTCGTCGGACCGCTCGCCATGGTGACGGTGGTGGGCATGTGGGCCGGGACCGTCATCATCGGATGGGCCATCGTCTACTGGCCGCATATGCCGGACGCGTTCGCCTTCTCACCCGGTTCCAAGGCGGCACAGGAGCTGGCGCTGCTCGACTCCCTGTACCTCTCGCTCGTCACGGTGGCCACCCTGGGCCTGGGAGACATCGCACCCGGCGAAGGCTGGCTCCGCCTGGTCTCACCGCTGGAAGCCCTCGTCGGTTTCGCCCTCCTGACGGCGACGGTCTCCTGGGTGCTGGAGATCTACCCGGCGCTGACCCGCAGGAGGGTCCTTGCCATCCGGCTGGCGCTGCTGCGCGACGCGGACCCTACTTCCGGACAACTCGACACCACTGCTGGGGCCCTGCTCCTGGACAGCCTGGCCACCGAAGTCGTACGCGTTCGCCTCGACTTCACCCAGTACGCCGAGGCGTACTACTTCCATGACGGTGAGGACCACTCGTCCCTGGCGGCCATGGTCGGCTACGCCGCCGCCCTTGCCGAGCGCGGACAGGCAGCGCGGCGGCCGGAGGTACGACTGGCCGGTGACCTGCTCGCCGGTGCACTGGCCGACCTCGCCGCCATCCTCGACCAGCGTTTCCTCCATACGGGAGGACCACCGGCGCAGGTGTTCGCCGCGTACGCCACCGACCATGGCCGCGGCCGTGGGCAGCCCTGAGCGAAGGTGCACTCCGAGATGGCGGGGATGCGTCACTGGGGGCGGTGACCAGGTGGCGTTCGCCACCGCACTGTCAGACCTCGGCCATTTCGTCATGCGGTTGCAGGTACGGCTGGGCCGGAACGGCACCCACGCGCGGGCCGTTCGGCGGCCCATGGACATGGAGCCGCCACCACTCGGGTGACGTGCCCGCCCCTTCCCCGGCATGCACACGGGATGCGAACGGCCCACACTGGACTCGAGGAGTACCGGCCGGGACGGGCCAGTCTCCCTGGGCTCTCCCCGCGCGGACACCGATGCTCGAAGGAGACGACCATGACCACTGCCCGGGAGATCATGCACACCGGTGCCACCTGCATCCGGGAGAACGAGACGCTTCAGGACGCGGCACGAATGATGAATGAACTGGACGTCGGCGCCCTCCCGATCTGCGGCGAGGACGACAGGCTCCATGGGATCATCACCGACCGCGACATCGTGGTGAAGTGCCTCGCCAAGGGCAAGGACCCCCGGACCGTGCCCGCGGGCCAGCTCGAACAGGGCAAGCCGGTCACGATCGATGCCGGAGCCGATGCCGACCAGGTCCTCCGGGCGATGGAAGAGCACAGGATCAGGCGGTTGCCCGTCATCGACGACCATCGCCTCGTCGGCATGATCAGCGAGGCGGACCTCGCCCGTCACCTGCCCGAGGACAAGGTGGGCCACTTCGTCGAGGTCGTCTGCGCGGCCCACTGACCGGCGGACGCGTTCACCCCACCGTCACGCGTACCGCCGTGACCTTGTACTCGGGGCAGGATGTGACGGTGTCCGCGTGGTCGGAGGTCAGGCGGTTCACTCCGCTCGCGGGGAAGTGGAACGAGCAGAACGCCTGCCCGGGAGCTGTCTGTTCACTGACCCTCGCGATGAGCCGGGCCCGGCCGTGCCGACTCTCCACTCCGATCTGTGCCCCGTCCCGGATGCCGTACCGGACGGCGTCGTCGGGGTGCAGGTCGAGGAAGTCGACCGGGTCGAGCGAGAGATTGCCGCTGCGGCGGGTCATGCTGCCGGAGTTGTAGTGCGCCCAGCGCCGCCCGGTGACCAGGACCAGCGGATAGTCGTCGTCGGGGTTTTCCCCGGGTGGGAGATAGGGCGCCGAGGCGAGGCGGGCCCGCCCGTCCGGCGTGGCGAACCGTTCCGCGTAGAGCTTGGCCTGACCCGGTCGGCCGGCGTCCGGGCAGGGCCACGGCACGGCGCCCTCCCGGTTCAGCCGCTCGTGGGAAAGACCCGCGAAGACGGGGGCGACCCGACCGCACTCGGCCAGCGCGTCGGCCGGAGCGGAGCAGTCCAGGTCAGCTCCCATGAGCGCGGCGAGGGCGCGTACGACGTCGAAGTCGCTGCGCGCCTCACCCGGCGGGGGCACGGCCGGGCGGACCCGCTGGAACCGGCGGTCGAAGTTGACGAAGGTGCCGTCCTTCTCAAGCCAGGACGCGACCGGCAGCACGACGTCGGCGTGGCGGGCGGTCTCGGACAGGAACAGTTCGTTGCACACCACGAGCGGACACGCCTCCAGGGCCTCGGCCACCCGATTCGCGTCGGGGTCGGTGGCGCAGACGTCCTCACCGATGACCCACAGGGCCCGCAGCTCCCCGGCCCGTGCCGCAGCGAACATGTCCGGGATCCGCATGCCGGGCCGTTCGGGGACCCTTACACCCCACACCGCCTCGGCCCGCGACCGCACTGCGGGGTCGGTCACCTTTCCGTAGCCGGGCAGGAGGTCGGGCAGCGCCCCCATGTCGGAGGCGCCCTGGACGTTGTTCTGGCCGCGCAGGGGGTTGACGCCGTACCCGCGGTCGCTGCCCACGGCACCCCGCAGGATCGCCAGGTTGGCCAGTGACCGTACCCCGTCCGTGCCGTGCAGGTGCTCGGTGACGCCCAGACCATAGAGGATCGCGGGCCGCCGGGCACGGCCGTACAGCCGCGCCGCGGCGACCAAGTCCGCGGCGAGCACCCCGGTGATGTCCGCGACCCGGTCGGGCGGGTAGTCGTCCAGCAGCTCGACGAACTCCGGCAGCCCGGTGGCCCGCTCGCGCAGGAACCCTTCGTCGATCAGTCCCTCGGCGAGCAGAACGTGGGCGAGACCGTGGAAAAGCGCCACGTTGGTGCCGGGGCGGGGCCGTAGGTGCACGTCGGCTTGCAGAGCGAGGCCCACGGCGCGGGGGTCGGCAACGACCAGCTTGGCCCCGCGCAGCACCCGCTGGAGCAGGCGTGCTCCGACCACCGGGTGGGCTTCGACCGGATTGGCCCCGACCACCAGCAGGCAGTCGGACCGCTCGACGTCGTCAAAGCTGTCGGTGCCGCCGGACAGCCCGAAGGAGGCGGTCAGGCCGGCAGCGGACGGGGAGTGGCAAAGGCGGGAGCAGTTGTCGACGTTGTTCGTGCCGATGACGACTCGCATGAACTTCTGGACGAGGTAGTTCTCCTCGTTGGTGGCGCGGGCCGAGGAGATCGCCGCCACGGCGTCGGGCCCGCCGGTGTCAGCGGCCTCTCTCAGGCCCCGCGCCACATGGCCGAGCGCTTCGTCCCAGCCGACGGGTTCCAGGCGCCCGTCGCGGCGCAACACGGGCCGGGTGAGACGCTCGGGGGAGGTGAGATAGGCGTGGGCGAAGCGGCCCTTGACACAGGCGTGGCCCTGGTTGACCGGGCCATCCCGGGCCGGCAGGACCGCCGCGACCTCGGCGTCGGACGTGATGACGTCCAGGGCGCAGCCGACACCGCAGTATCCGCACGTCGTGCGGGTCGCGGCGGGCCGATGGGCGGAGGTGAGTCCGCGCCCCGGGCCGGGCTCGGTGATCGCGCCGGTGGGGCAGGTGTCGACGCAGCCGCCGCAGGCCACGCAGTCCGACTCGGCCCAGGGCCCGCCGGTGCCGGGGGCTACGACAGTGTCGCCGCCCCGGCCGGTGAGGGTCAGGGCGAAGGTGCCCTGCACCTCGGAGCACATGCGGACGCACCTGCCGCAGGCGATGCACAGGTCCCGGTCCAGGTGGACGTAGGGATGAGTGTGGTCCCCACCCCGCCCTCCCGCACCCTGGGCCGTCTCGGCGCTGATGCCCAACGACCGGCAAACCCGGGCGAGTTCGCTGGGGTTGTCCGCGTTGAGTGCGTGGGGCGGCAAGGCTGATGCGATGAGCTCCACCGCGTCCCGGCGCAACTGCCGGACTTCGTCGGTGCCGGTTTCGACACGCGCACCTGAAACGGCCGGGGTCACGCAGGCCGCCACGATCTGGCCCTCGGCCCGTACGAGACAGGTACGGCAGGAGCCGGCGGGGCTGAGCCGGTCGTCGGAGCACAGGGCGGGTAGCTCGGCGTCGGCCGCCCTCACTGCCGAGAGCAGGGAGGCCCCCTCGGGAACGGAGACGTCCGCCCCGTCGACCTCGACCTCGATCACGGCTCCCATCCCCGCAGGCGGTCACCGTAGGCGCGGGCGAGACTGTGCACCGCAGGCGGAATGTGCCGTCCGAAGGCGCACAGGCTCGCCTCGGCCAGAACACGCCCGAGCCGTTCCCATTCCCGTCCGGGCGGGCGCCCGGCGGACGCCAGCTCCAGGCCGCGGCGCGAGCCCACGCGGCAGGGCGAGCAGGCACCACAGCTCTCGGCAGCGGCGAACTGCCAGATGTGCCGCAGCAGTTCCTCCGGGGACACATGCTGGTCGAAGGCGACCAGTCCGGCGTGGCCGAGTGCGGCGCCCCGGGCCGCGAGGGCGGTGGTGGTCAGCGGGACATCCAGACCGTCCGCGGAGAGGAAGCCCCCCAGCGGTCCGCCGACCTGCACCGCGCTCAACTCGGCACCCGCCTTCAGGCCGCCGCCCAGCTCGTTGACGATCCGTACCAGTGGGGTGCCCAGCTCAACCTCGTATGCCCCTGGCCGGGCGAACCGCTCGGACAGGCAGGCCAGCTTCGTCCCGGTCTCACCTGGAACCCCGCGCCGGGCGTACGCCTCCCCGCCACGGGAGACGATCCACGGGACGGAGGCGAGGGTCTCGACGTTGTTCACCACCGTCGGCGCGCCCCACAGCCCGCGCTGGGTCGGGTAGGGCGGACGCGGCCGGGCACAACCCCTGTCCCCCTCCAGGCTCGCGATCAATGCGGTCTCCTCACCCGCGACATACGACCCGGCGCCCTCCGCCACCTCCACGTCCAGGGTGATGTCCGTGCCATGAACGGACGGCCCGAAGTGCCCGTCGGCGTATGCCCGCTCGGCTGCCTCCCGCATCCGCGCCAGCGCGCGCGGATACTCCGAGCGCACCAGGATCACGCCGCGTTCTGCCCCGCACGCGAAGCAGGCCAGGGCCAGGCCCTCCAGCACCCGCTCCGGCTCCGCCTCCATGAGTAGCCGATCGGCGTAGGAACCAGGGTCGCCCTCGTCTCCGTTGGCCACCACCACGGTGCCGGGTGCCCCGCCGGCCGCCTCCCACTTCGCGGCCACCCGGAACCCCGCTCCGCCACGGCCCCGCAGCCCCGATGCGGCGACCTCCAGCTGGACCGCGTCCGCGGAACCGGCCGTCACCATCCGCGGCCACACCTGCCACGTGGGCTCCCCGGCCACCACTCCGCCCAGGAGCACGGGGTCGCCCGTGTCGTCGGCCGCCGGGATCTCCGGCGCCCGCGCGGGCTCACGTCCCGCGACCTGGCCGGCCAGCGTCGGGCCCGTGCAGGGTGTGGGTCCGTCGAGCGCGGCGGGACCCGCGTAGCAGTACCCCAGACAGCGGACGGCCTGCAGTGATGTCTCCCCGTCCGGTGAGACCGCGTCCGCGTCGACACCCAGCTCGCGTTCCACATCGCCGAGATGCCGTCCGGACTGCGCGGCGAAGCACGCCGTCGCCACACAGATCCGGACATGACGGCGGCCGTGCGGAGCGGCAAGGTCCGCGTAGTAACTGGCTGGTCCCAGGGCGGCTGCAGCGGGCAGACCGACGCCGACGGCCGCCGACGGAGCCCAGACCTCGGGGCTGTCCGCCGTACCGGCCCTGACCTCGGCCAGCGACTTGATCAGCCGGCCTCCCGGCCGCCCACGCCGAGCGTCCAAGGCCCGGAACGCGTCGAAACGGTCCACGGGACCAACGGGAGCCATGCCCTCATCGTGGCGGCGGCCGCACGAGGCCGCAATTCCGGCACTCCCCTTGCTTGCGACGCCAGCGGCAGCGGCGTCACATGGCCCCGTGGTGGCACTGGATCCCATGGCAGCGGGGTGTCCCCGGAGTGAACCTGGAGTGAGAGACAACGCGTGCGGACACGCGAGGCGTCGTGGGTGGTCTGGTGGGCGCGGGCGCGGGCGTGGGCGTGGGCGTGGACGGCTCAGCGTCGGGTCTTGCCGCGGTGGAGTCGGCTGCGCGGGAGGCATGGTTGCGCGGGGCGGGGTTGCGGGTGATCCATGCGATCACGTGGCCCGCGATGCATCCGCCCTTGGGCCCGTCGCCGCTTGGCCCGCCGGGGGGGGCGGAGTCCAGATCATGGTCGAACGTGTGGTGTCGGAGGCGGTGGAGCGGGCAGACCTCTCCCCTTGTGCGAGACCCGTCGTACGAGACCAAGACGGCCTTCCTGCGTCTGCGCAGCCACCGGCCCATCCGACTCACCGCCGCGCCGGGGGCACGCACGCCGACCACACTGGAGGTGCCGGCCGGAGGAGGTTCTGATGGACAGGCACACCGGTACCCGACCACTGCTGCTAGACAGCGCACTGTCGGACTTCCGCTTCACACGTCTGGAGTGCACGACCGTCGCTGTCGGGCCGTCGCCGACGTACCGGGCAGCGCGCGACCTCGATCTCCTCACGATCCACTCTCCACTGTTCGACCTGATCGCCCGGGCACGCGTCCTGCCCGACCGGCTGCGTGGCAACCCCGCTCCGCGGCCGGCGTCGATGCGGTTGGCCGATCTCCTCGACACGGTCGAGAAGGACCGGCACGACCAGGAGCAGCGGGAGGACAAGCAACAGCAACCGTGGGTCGGACTTGGCGAGGATCCTGGGCGGGAGTTGGTCTTCGGCGCTATCGGCAAGGTGTGGCAGCCGTCCATCCAATGGCGTCGGGTCGAGCCCGGCGACTTCCCAGAGTTCGCGGAGCCCGGCTGGGCGAAAATCGCCGCGGCAATTGTGGTCCACTCCTACGGCACCGGGCGGTCCCTGCTGACCTACGAGGCGCGCACGGCCTGCACCGACCAGGCCGCCACCAGACGCTTCGCCCGTTACTGGACACTCGTCTCGCCCGGTGTTGGCATCGTCATGCGCGCGGCGCTGCGGGCGATCAAGACAGCGGCGGAGGAAGAGGCCAGGCCCGAGACTGGTGCACGCAGCACCTCGCCGGACGGGACCTGACAGGTGTCGGGGCAGTCTGCCGGCGTGCTCGGTGACGCTTCCGCGTTCCTGTGGTACGAGCAGGACGGAGCTGAGACGCTGAAAACATGAGCGAGCACCGGCCCACGGCTGGGCGACGTACCTTGGGCTTGGCGGCCGCAGCGCTGATTCCGTACGGCATCTTCCTGAGACCGCGGATGCTGACCTGGGGCGCGACGGATGAAGAAGCCCGCCACAGCTACCCAGGCGACGAGCTCATCACCAACCCCGACGGATCGTCGACCATGGCCACGACCCTGCCGGCGCCGCCCGAAGAGGTCTGGCCCTGGCTGCAGCAGATGGGCTGCAACCGCGGCGGCTGGTACAGCTGGGACCGCCTGGACAACGGCGGACACCCGAGCGCGGAAAGCATCGTCCCGGACTGGCAGCGCCTCGATCAGGGACAGCACCTGGACTCCTTGCCGAGCGGGGAGGTCTGGTTCACCGTCGCGGTCCTGGACCCGGAGCGGACACTCGTCCTGCGCTCGCAGACGACACTGCCATCCGGACGCCCCTTCGACAGGCTGGACGAGTCACCGCCGCGTGCGTACGCCGACTCGATCTGGGGCTTCCACCTTCGGCCGGCGCCCGGCGGGAGGACCCGGCTGGTGGTCCGCGCGCGGGGCCGCAGCCGCCCGCGGCCCCTCACCCGACCCTTGGACGTGCTGTTCTGGGAACCCGCCCACCTGATCATGCAGGCCCGCCAGTTCCACAACCTGCGCAGGCGCGTCAGTGCGACGGCGTGAACCCACGGAGGACGCCAACCCGTTCTGCCCTCGCCGTAATCCGAGGCAGGAAACGGCCATGGTCACAGGGCATCGCTGCGACGGCCTGGCGTGCGTGATTGTGGGATGGACGACATGAGGCAACGGACGCCGCACCGCCCCGCCATCACGCGTCGCCGCGGCATGGCCAACATGCGCGCACACGCCGAGGAGCTCGGCGGAAACTCACCCCCGCCCGCCACGATCCCTGGGGCAGCTATCTTCGAGTAGTGCGTGCGGGTGCCCGGCGGCACCGACTCCGCTGACGGCTGCAGTGACCTGACAGCTCTGCCGCGTTGCGCCGCGTCGGATGCCACTGTCTGCTGAGCGGCGACCCCGAGCGCGCAGTTCCGGTTGCGGCGCTGTCAGAGGACACGGGCCACGCCGGGAACGCGTGCGATGAAGACCCAGGCGAGCGCGAACGAGCCCGCGATGCCGCCGCCGACGAGGACAAGGGCCTTCACCTCGGCCGGCACGGGGACGGGACGCAGGGCGACGGCGAGCCCGATCAAGACCAGCTCCTGGACGATGAAAGCTCCATAGGCACTGCGGCTGACGACCGGACCGATCCATCGCAGCGGCCGGTCAAGGCGCCGCTGCACCACCCCAAGCAACCATACCGAGCCGAAGACGACGAGAATGCTCGCGAAGGCGGCGAACCCCAGCGACGGCCCGTTCCAGCCTCCCGCCACGTCCTCGACCCCGCCCAGGGCCCCCAGGCCGAGCATCAAGACCGCCAGCCTCGCCACGGCCAGCAGCGCGACAACTCCGCCCCGCAGCCGCTGCGCCGATCTTGCTTCTACCTGCTGGCCAGGGCTTCGGCCTCCGCACGGGCCAGCAACGCCTCCAGCGATGCGGATTCCGCCTCCTGGATCGCCGCGGCAGCGTAGTCGATCGCGAACAACGCATAGTGTTTCGCATCGTCCGCGTTGTGCTCGGCGCGCTTTACGTCAAGCTCGGCCTTGTGCTCCTGGAAGCGGCTCTTGACGGTCGCCACATGCTCCTGCCACTTGTTCCGTGCCTCTTCCAGCGACTCAGCGGCAGCGGCCTTCTGTTCGGCTGCCTCGCGGCGGAGCTGCTCCGCCCGCCGCTCCGCCTCCTGCCGAGCCTGTTCGACCGCGGCCGACAACTGTTCCCGGTTCTTAGCGATGGCACTCTCTACCTGCTCTTGTGCGTGCTTCGCCCAATCCGTCAGTTGTGTGATGTGGTCCGTCGTCTCGGTCATGAGTCCTGCCTTTCCGCTTGCTCAAAAGGGGCTCTCATCCAGCCGAACGCGGCCGGGGCCACGTTCACCGGCCATCATCTGCGTCCTTCCTTCCTTGGCGCGCGATCACGAGCGAAGAACGGTAGAAGTGGTGTAAGGGGCCGACAGAAGTGGTTCGGGGGGCCACACGGAGAGGTGTCCCCAGAGGCAGAACGGGCGATGACCGACATGCGCGATGCCACCCCGCTCGACGACGACTCCGGCACTGTGCCGAATCCGGCTGAATCCGCCACGGCCGTCATCGACGCCCAGGGGATCGTGACGGGCTGGAGTGCGGAGGCCGAGCGCCTGCTCGGCTACCCGCGTCAGGCGGCCATCGGGCGCTCCGTGATCCGTCTGCTCGGTGTGGACGCCGACATGGTGAGGGGACTTCGCGTGGCTCTCAGTGGGCGGAGCACGACGACCCCGGTCCGGCATCGGGACGGTCGGCACGTGGAGGTGCAGCTGCGGGCGTATCCGTGGTTCGACGGCGAGGGTCGTACTCAACAGCTCGTCGTGGCGACGCCGCCGGAGCGGCCACGACCCGACCCGGCGACTGCGGAGGAGGCGTTCGCGCAGTGCCATCTGCCTGTGATGGTGTACGACTCCGAGCTGCGAGCCGTACGGGCGAGCACCGGCGCCGAACGGGAGCTCGGCCTGAGCGAGGGGCAGATGCGCGGTCGTCGCGTCACCGACATCCTGCCGCCCCACATCTGCCATGCGGTCGAGGACGGCATGCGCCGGGTGTTGATGACAGGCGAGGCCGAGCAGTTCCATGTGCGTGGCAGAGCCCGGCCGGAAGCCCGCGAGGGTGTCTGGTCCATCACCGTGTCCCCGCTCAGGAGTCCGGCAGGGCAGGTGCGGCACCTGGAGCTGTCCGCCCTCGACGTCACCGAGCAGCACCTGGCCCGGGAGCGGCTCGCGCTGCTGAACGACGTCAGCGCACAGGTGGGCAGCACCCTGGATGTGATGCGTACGGCTCAGGAGATGGCCGACGTGGCGGTGGGCCGGCTTGCCGACTTCGTCACCATCGACCTATTGGACTCCCTGTTCCGCGGAGTCGAGCCGACGCCTTCCGCGACAGGCACGGTGGCCCTGCGCCGGGCGGCGCAACAGTCCGTCCTGTCCGGCGTACCGGAGGCATTGGCCCGGCCGGGAGACGTGGACGAGTACCCCGACTACACACCCCCCGTCCGCTGCCTGGCGACCGGCAGGCCCTCGGTACACCGCACCGTGGACGAAAACTACGAGGACTGGCAGCAGGCCGATCCCCAACGGGCGGAAGTGGTCCGGGCGTTCGGAATCCACTCGGTCATGGTCATTCCGCTGCGCGCCCGCGGCATCACCCTCGGCGTCGCGGTCCTCGCCCGGCACCGGCGCGAGGAGACCTTCACCCACGACGACGTGCTCCTGGCGGAGGAGATCGGTGCGCGGGCCGCCGTGGCCGTGGACAACGCCCGCCGTTACACCCTCGAACGCGAGACCGCGCTGGCCCTGCAGCGCAGCCTCCTCCCCCGCCGGCTCGCCGCCCAGGAAGCGGTCGAGGTGGCTCATCGCTATCTTCCGGCCCGTACACGGGCGGGACTGGGCGGCGACTGGTTCGATGTGATCCCTCTGTCGGGCGCCAGGGTCGCGCTGGTCGTGGGCGACGTGGTGGGCCACGGGCTGCGGGCATCGGCCACCATGGGACGCCTGCGGACCGCGGTGCGCACCCTGGCTGATGTCGACGTTCCGGCCGACGAACTCCTCACCCAGCTCGACGACCTGGTCACCCAGGTGGCGGCCGAGGAGGAGGACGCTGCGGGCCACGATCCCGACGTCGACCTCCCCACCGGTCTCGTCGCCACGTGCCTGTACGTGATCTACGATCCGGTCTCGCGCCGTTGTACGGCCGCCACCGCGGGCCACCCGCCGCCCGCCGTCGTCACGTCGGCCGGCAAGGTGGACTTCGCCGACGTTCCTCCCGGCCCTCCGTTGGGCGTGGGTGGTCTGCCCTTCGAGACCGCCGAGTGGGAACTGCCTCCGGGCAGCCTCCTCGCGCTGTACACGGACGGCCTCGTCCAGGGCGAGGAGCATGATCTGGACAGCGGCCTCGCGCTGCTGCGCCGGTGCTTCGAGCAGTCCGCCCGGTCGCTGGAGGCCACCTGCGACGACCTGATCCGGACTCTGCTGCCCGCACAGCCCCAGGACGACGTCGCCCTGCTCGTCGCTCGCACCCGGGCCCTCGACACGAGCCGCGTCGCAACTTGGGACCTGCCGTCCGACCCCGCCGCGGTGGCCGGCGCCCGTGCGGAGGTACTGGCCCGGCTGGCCGCGTGGCACCTGGACGATGTGGCGTTCACCGCCGAACTGGTGGTGAGCGAACTCATCACGAACGCGATCCGCTACGGGCAGCCGCCCATCCAGCTGCGTCTGATCCGCGAGGCCGCGCTCATCTGCGAAGTGTCCGACAGCAGCAGCACCGCCCCGCACCTGCGACGGGCCCGCACCTTCGACGAGGGCGGCCGCGGCCTGCTGCTCGTCGCCCAGTTCGCCCAGCGCTGGGGTACGCGCCATCGTGCCGAGGGGAAGACCATCTGGGCGGAGATCGAACTTCCCGACCGACGGGCATGACGGCTCCTCGACCGCCCTGGCACGGCACTTGGCTGCGGGTCTGGCGAGGTCCCACGGGTCGACGCGAATGGCAGGAGGCTCGTCGGCTGACCAACCCGAGCCTGTCCGAGGCGGCTGACCTCGACGAGGACCGGCACGAAGTCAAGAACGGGCCGGGCGTGGAAGGTCGCGTAGGCGTCGGCCACTGCGGACTGAGGGGTCGATTGCCCTGGCACTCCCTTTGATGCAAGAAGGCGCAGGACCCCGAGATCACCACCATGTCCACCTGGCTGAAATCCTGGGACGAGGAGGTGTCCCCACCGGCATGGACGGCATGGACCACGACGGCTCCGGCATGCCAGGCATGATGGACGACCAGCGGATGGGCGAGTTGCAGAACGCCTCCGGCACAGGCTTCGACACCATGTTCCTGACCATGTTGATCGAGCACCGCGAGGGCGCGGTCGATATGGCGAAGACCGAGAAGACCGAAGGCGCCTACGGCCCCGTGAAGTGCGCGGCCTGACCAAGGCCGCGGCACTGGGAATTGGCCCCGGACCGGATCCGTGTCTGCTCGGTCCACCCCGGCGCGGTGCGCACCGCGATGAGCCATCGACGGGCGGTGGAGTTCGTCCTGGACGGCGGCGTCACCGCCGGTCCGCCGACCGTCCTGACCCCCGGCCACTTACCCTGCCGCGGCGGCCTGGAACTGTGGAAGGATCGCCTCACGGCCGAGGCAGCCGTGGAGACGACGCGCGCAAACGTAAGGTCCTGGTGCACGCCCTCCACAACGGGGTGACGGGGCGCAGCTGAGGACGTGCAGCGTGGTGGTGCCGCGGGCCATGTACGGGAGCAGACGACGGCGGTGGGGCGCGACGAGCGGCGGCTGCAGGATGCGGATGTCGGCCGAACGGTCCGCGGCGTACGCCGGCCTTACTCCTTCGATCGTGGTGGCCTGTGGCAGGCCCGATCACGACACCGCACGCCGGACCCGCTGCTGGGTGCCGACTCTGCGTTAGCGGTTTGGTGGATCCAGCTGTGATCGCCGGGATCTTCGGGGACCGAGCATCCCATTCGGGCGCCGCACCGGTCCTTCCGTGGAACAGTGGAAGAGAGGAGACACGGGCCGTGTGGCGGCCGCGGAGGTGCAGGCCGGGCGAAGGAGGACACGATGAGTGACCCCGTGCTGGCGGGTATCGACGGGTCCGATCGCAGTGCGGCGGCCGCTGACTGGGCGGCGTGGGAGGCCGCGCTGCGTGGGGTTCCACTGCGCCTCGTACATGCCTCTCCACCGCTTCCGGGCACTGCCGTGCCAGGCCCGGCGGTGGACAGGCTGCACCACTTGGGTGCGCGGACGCTCCAGCGGGTGGTCACCGACCTCGGCGAACGCTACCCGGACGTCGAAGTGCGGGGCGAGCAGACCGATGAAGCCCCGGCCGCTGCTCTCCTCGCCGCCGCCCGCGATGCCGGGCTTCTCGTCGTCGGCACACGGGGGACAGGCGGGTTCGACGGTCTCGCGGTCGGGTCGGTGGCCCTGCGGGTGGCGGCGGCAGCGCCTTGTCCTGTCGTGTTGGTGCCCCAACGACCAGGCACCTTCGAGGAAGGGACGCACGCGGCACACGGCGCCGCCCAGATCGTTGTGGGGTTCGACGGGCATCACCCGGTCGGTGAGGTGGCGGACTTCGCGTTCTCGGTGGCTGAGGGACGCGGAGCACCTCTTCGGGTGGTCCAGGCGTGGGCGTTTCCTGCCGAGGCCGTTTCGCCGACGACGCTGGTGGTGACCGAGGAGGACCGTGCCACCTGGGAGGATCAGGAGGTCCTGCAGCTCTCCGATGCGCTGCGCACGTGGCGGGAGAAGTACCCCAGTGTGACAGTCCGCACCGATGTCGTGCTGCTCCATCCCGCGGAAACGCTCTTGAACACGTCCCGGGATGCGGTCCTGCTCGTCGTGGGCCGCCGCACCGATCCGCAGGCGGCCGAAGGCCGACTGGGCCCGGTCACGCACGCCGTACTGCACCACGCCCGCTGTCCGGTGGCGGTCGTACCGCACGCCGGATGACGGCCGGCCAG
Source organism: Streptomyces sp. NPDC111802 (assembly GCF_055634335.1). Classification (NCBI taxonomy): domain Bacteria; kingdom Bacillati; phylum Actinomycetota; class Actinomycetes; order Kitasatosporales; family Streptomycetaceae; genus Streptomyces; species Streptomyces sp. NPDC111802. The sequence goes on from NZ_JBVKCZ010000019.1 coordinate 137,487, forward strand.
AAGACTGGTGGCGTGGTGGGACTTGGCTCGGAGCGGCTGGTCCCACGGCGATTCGGCGAGCGCCGGGGCAGGTCAGCCGAAGAACACCTCGAACTCGTCGTACAGCGACGGGTCGACCAGCTTGGTCTTCGCTGTGGCATCGGCGAGGGGCAGGCGGACGATCCGGGTGCTTTGCAGGGCGACCATGACGCCGAAGTCGCCGTCCTTGACCGCGTCGATGGCGTGCAGCCCGAAGCGCGTGGCCAGCCACCGGTCGAAAGGGCTCGGGGTGCCGCCGCGCTGGACGTGACCCAGGACCGTGGTGCGGGCATCTTTACCGGTGCGTTCCGAGATCTCCCGGGCCAGCCATTCGCCGATACCGGACAGCCGGACATGGCCGAACTCGTCCAGCGACTGGTCCTTGAGGACCATCTGGCCCTCTTTGGGGACGGCCCCTTCGGCCACCACGACGATCGGCGCATAGTTGATCTTGAACCGGCTCTTCACCTGCTCACAGACCTGATCGACGTCGAACGGCCGCTCCGGGATGAGGATCACGTTGGCGCCACCGGCGATGCCGGCGTGCAGGGCGATCCACCCGGAGTGGCGCCCCATCACCTCCACCACCAGGGTGCGCATGTGCGATTCGGCAGTGGTGTGGAGGCGGTCGATGGCCTCGGTCGCGATACCGACGGCGGTGTTGAAGCCGAAGGTGTAGTCGGTGCCGGAGACGTCGTTGTCGATGGTCTTCGGCACGCCGACCAGGGGGATTCCCTGCCGACTCAGCTCGCTGGCCACGCCGAGCGTGTCCTCGCCGCCGATCACGACGAGCGCGTCCATGTCGTGCGCGGCAAGGGTGTCCTGTACGCGTCGCAGCCCGTCCTCGTGTTTGAACGGGTTGGTGCGGGAGGAGCCGAGGATGGTCCCGCCGCGGGGGAGGATCCCCCGCACGCCGGAGATGTCCAGCGGCCTGACATCACCCTTGAGCAGACCGAGCCAGCCGTCCCGGACGCCGGCGAAGTCGAAGGAGTATTCCTGGACACCTTTGCGGACGACGCTGCGGATCACGGCGTTGAGGCCGGGGCAGTCACCGCCGCCGGTCAGCACTCCGACCTTCATGGGCTCTCTCCCATCCGCTGATCGCCCCGCCCGGTCCCGGGCCTTCTCGGCGATCGCGACCGCTGTCGGGGCGCATGGATCGCCTGCTTCTCCTTCATCCAGCCTCCCTCCGTTCGATCCACAGTGGCCACTCGACCAGCGCAGGAACGAGGCGGCTTGCTCGTGGGGACTTCCGTCCCGCCTTCGGGTCGGTCTGGAGCCCGCCGGACAAGTGCGGGCCGTGTGGGAGGGGCGACCAGTGCGACCGGCCCTGGGACCACCCCGTTTCGATGCCGCGCAGCGAACATTCGGCAGGGTCCGAGAGCTGCGGGCGCCGGTCGACCACGCGACGGCGAAGAGGTCCGGATGGAAGGACCGGTGACGAGCCGCGCGGCCACCATGCGGTGCGAGAGCCCGCCTTCCGGGTAGCGCGGGACGGATCGGCCCTCGGCCAGTGCGTCCTGCACTGCATGCGTGGCCCGCGGGTGGTGACGGTGCACCGGGAACCAAGGCCGCGGAGCTGGAACTGGCTGCGGACCGGATCCGTAACTGCTGGGGGTCTGGTCTGCGGACGGCCACCCGGCTCACCTTCGGCCGGCTCTGCTGTTGGCGTCCCGGTGCAAGGGCCGCTCCAGCCCTACCTTCGGGCCGTATGGCTCATGTGCCGCCGGTCATATCGGAGTTGGCTGGAAGCACGGGGGAATGGCACTGACCCGAGGGGGAGAGGACCGTGGGCACGAGTCTCACACCGGAGTTCTGGGAGCGGTTCGCGCTCCTGCTGTTCGCGGCGACGGGAGTGGCCTTCGCCCTCGCCGCGCTCTTCGACTCACGCGCGCTGCGCAGGCAGAACCGCCGCGCGCACCGGCCGACGATCAAGCCGGACAAGCCGACACGGGCCCCGCACCGGCCCGGGACCGGGGACCACCGCCCGTCCGTCCATGTGTGAGGCGTCCGTCCACACCTCAGAGCACTACACCGCCACAGCTCAGAGCAGCGCACCGATCAGCTGGGAAACGTGCGGACGGCCTCGTCAGGGCCCCGCCCCCATGGCGGGAGTCGGATCGCCGCGAAGCAGCTCCGCGGCGATCCCGGCCGCCCAGCCGTCAATGGCCGCCCAGTCGCGGAAGTCGCCGTACCGGCCGCCGAGCAGCCGGAACCTGATCCGTCCGCCGAGCGGCAGATGGGAGGCGCGGATGACGCCGGAGAAGAGCTCATGGCTCCGGTAGGACAGACCAGCCGACAGGCTCTGGACGATCACCGGAGCCTCCATCGGCCCCAGCCTCTTCCACGGCCCCCGCAGCGCCCCTGGCATTCCCACGCTGTAGATCCACAGGGGGCGTGACGCCAGCAGGTCGAGGTTCTCGCGTACGAACTTCCGGGCCGGGTCGAGCCAGGTCTGATTGTGCACGGCGCTGCCGAGGATGAACGCGTCGTACGCGTCGGCGTCGTCGACGGCCTCCAGGGGGCGCACGTCGGCTTTCAGCCCCGCTCGGCCCAGGCCGGCGGCCAGCCGCTCGGCCACCCCACGGGTGGAGCCGTGTGCAGTCGCGTATCCCACCAGGACATCCATGACGTTCACCTCTGCCTGGGTTGATCTGCTCGGGGGCCTCGATGTCGGCCCGCCTTGGCCGCGCGCCGCCCGGCTATGCGGCTCCGCTGCGGACGACGGCCGATGTTCTGGCACGCAACGGGGTCGGCTGCCGGGCAGGGCGGGCACCATCACTACGGGGACGGTGGCGTGCCGCGGGCATTCGCGGGCCACCGTGCGCGCGCATGCCCCAGGAGTACCCGCGGGGGTGCCCCCTCCTCGACAACAGCCCGCAGGTCGATGTCGATGCGTGGACCGAAGGCCGGTCGAACGGTCGAGGCAAGCAACTCGGCGGCCCGCTCGCGCTGATCCGCGGCCGTAGGGCGGGCCGCCGCCGCACGCGCGTAGGACGCGAACCCGGCCGCGTGACCGGTTCCCAGGCTGCACGGCGAGGACCGACGTGCCGAGCCTCGAGCCTGCTCCGCAGCCCACGCAGCGCGGCCACGGAGGCCTCGGAGCCGTCGACGCTCACCACGATTCCACCGGTGTGTTCGGTCATGCCTCCCTGGACGGCCTCTGCTTCCACGGTGCCCTGTACCAGGCGGGCGTGGGCCGAGGGACTCCGCTCATCCCCAGGGCTGCGATGACTCCCGTGTGAGGCCGCGAGGACCGCAGCGGTGGCGCAGCCGCTGCTTTGTGTCGCGGTGGCCGCACTGGCGACGACCCCGCCGAGGTGAGTGCTCAGGAGTGCCGAGGGGCGAAGGGGCTGCTCGGTGCTGTCGTGCGGCAGCCAGACGGCCGATGGACGCGGCCGTGCACAAACAGGAAGATCGACACCTGCGCGGTGATTACGGCAGGGACTCCGGTTCGTCGCCGCCCTGGTCGAGCCGGAAGGGCGGGTACACGTCGGTGAGGAGGGCCGCGTAGGCGGCCACTCGCAGCGCCCACCGGTTGAGGCCGAGGACGAGGTCGAAGATCCCGCGCGGGTAGTGCGCGGTGGCGGCCAGCGCGATGCCGGCGAACAGGGTGAGCAGCCCGATGAGACCGCCCGAGAACCAGACCACCCGCGCCCCGCCCACGAGGAACCCCAGGACCAGGTAGTGCGGGATGGCCAGCAGCCACCACTTCACCAGGACGAGGCCCCGGGACAGCTGGTCGGGGTACGCCACATCCCAGTGGGTCGGGTAGTCGGGGATGTCGGCGAGCGTGAACGGCGGGTAGCGGTCGGTGCCGAGAGCGCCGTACGCGTAGTACGCCACGCGCCAACTCCAGCGCAGCACACCCACGTTGAATTCGAAGAGTGCACGCGGGTAGCGGCCGTTGAAGAGAACGGCGAAGAACGCCACCACGCTCACCCCGACGAACGCCACCCACAGGAAGACGAGGACGACGTAGTGGGGCAGGGCGAGCAGCCACTTCACCAGCCACAGCCAGCGCGACAGCGGCTGGTCGAGTGCCGCGGTCAGCCGGGCGGGGTGGACCGGGTGCAGTAGTTCTGTGGCCATGATCGATCCCTTCGATGCGGGGTGGAGATCGCGAGCGGTAGCGCCGGTGGTCGTCGTGGCTGCCGATGAAGTGCTTCTCGATGACGACCTCCCACTCACCGGGACGCCGGACCATGCCCGACGCGGCCATGAAGGTGGTGGGACCGACCGCGCCGACCAGGATGAGTGGCACCATCACTGCGTCCTCGCATGCCCGGTCCCGTCCCGAGCGCCGGGTCCGACGCTCGCGGACTCCGGTCATGACGAGCCTCGAGGCTCACCTCCAGTTTCCCAGGCCTCGCACGGACCGTCTCAGGGGCCGCTCGGGCAGGCGGTCGGCCGATCGGCCCTCACCGTCGGTGTGCGGGCAGCACGGAGCCGCACCTGACACGGCGCTCCTCTCAGGTGCACCCCCGCTTGGGCCCAACGGACCGGAGTGGGGCCGACCGACCCCTGCGGCTTTCCAAGTCGGCGTGCGACGGTGGAGTGGGACCGGCGCCGCGCCGCGCTGTTGGCCCGACGAAAGGCGGTGAGCGTGATGGAACTGCCCCTGGTCGTGGGTGTTGACGGATCGGAGCCGAGCCTCCGGGCAGTCGACTGGGCCGTGGACGAGGCGGCGCGGCACGGTCTGCCGCTGCGCTTGGTGTACGCCTCCTTGTGGGAGCGATACGAAGGCGGCGCGCGGTCCGCCGGCCCGAGCGCCCGTCCGAGCAGGCGATGGCGGACACCGTCGTCGCCACCGCGGCGGAGCGCGCCCGCCGACGCGATCCCGACGTGAAGGTCACCGTCGACGTGGCCCCCGGCGAGGCGGCGGACGTGCTGCTGAGCGAAGCCCATCACGCGTTCGCCGTGGTGACGGGATCACGGGGCCGTGGCGAGTTCACCGGTCTCCTCCTCGGTTCGGTCGCCCTGACCGTGGCGGCCCGCGCCCACGGGACGGTCATCGTGGTCCGCGGCGACAAGGCCGGTCTGGCCGGCACCCACGAGCGGATCCTGCTCGGCGTGGCCGACCCCGCGATCGCTGGTGAGGCGGTGCGGTTCGCCTTCCGCGAGGCCGAGGCACGCGGGTGCACACTCGATGCCGTACGGGCCTGGCGTGCTCCCGCGCACCAGAGGGCCGACCGCCCTCTGAACGCCGGAGAGCCCGCACAGTACGCGGAGGAACAGGCGTCGGCCCTGCTCGACGCCGTGCTCCGCGACCCGATGGCGGACCACCCTGGGGTCTGGATCCGCCGCGACACGGTGGAGGGCCCGGCCCGCCGGGTGCTCCTGAGGCGATCGGCGGCGGCGGACCTCGTCGTCATCGGAGCGCGGCGCCGATCAGGCCACTTCGGGCTCCAACTGGGCCGAGTAGGGCATACGTTGCTGCACCACGCCGCCGGTCCCGTAGCCGTCGTACCGCAACCGGAGTGACCGTGGAGCGCCACCTGACCTCGACGACGCCTCTCGACGCACTCGCACCGGTGGTACGGGACATCCGGGCCGTCGTCTTCGACACCGACGGAGTGATCACCGAGTCGGCGCGGGTGCACGCGGCCGCATGGAAGACGGCGTTCGACGCCTTCCTGCGCGCGCATCCGCCCGCGGACCACGAGCAGCGGCGCCCGTTCGACGTGCGGGACGACTACCTGCGGTACGTGGACGGCAAGTCGCGCCTTGACGGGGCCGCCGCCTTCCTCGCCTCGCGCGGCATCGAGGCATCGGAGGAGACGGTGCGGGACGTCGCCGCCGACAAGGAGCGGCTGTTCACCGAGCGGCTGCGCGAGCACGGCGTGGACGCGTACCCAGGAACGGTGCGGCTGGTGCGAGCCCTGCGCCGGGCGGGGGTACCCGTCGCAGCGGCCTCGGCGTCCCGGCACGCCGGGGAACTGCTCGACCGCGCCCGGGTGCTGGACCTCTTCGACGTTCTCGTGGACGGAGGCGAGGCCGCCCGGCTGGGTTTGCCGGGCAAACCACGGCCCGACCTGTTCCTCACGGCGGTCGACCGGCTCGGCGTCCCCGCCGGACAGGCCGCCGTCGTGGAGGACGCCCTGGCCGGTGTGGAGGCCGGGCGGCTCGGCGGGTTCGCCCTCGTCGTCGGCGTGGACCGGACAGCTGCCGGGGACTCCGGGGAAAGGCTGCGACGGCACGGCGCCGACATCGTCCTGCGGGATCTGGCGGAACTGCTCGTGTGAGGAGCGTGGGAGTGACGAGCTGGACCTGGGAGTACGAGGGCTACGAGGCCGCGAAACAACGCCTGAGGGAATCCCTGTGCACCCTGGGCAACGGCTACTTCGCCACCCGGGGCGCGTTACCGGAGTGCGCGGCCGACGAGATCCACTACCCGGGCACCTACATCGCGGGCATCTACAACCGGCTCACCTCCGACGTCGCGGGCCGCCGGGTCGAGAACGAGGACATGGTCAACGTCCCGAACTGGTTGCCGCTGCGCTTCCGCCTGCGTGACGGGCACTGGCTCACCCCCGACACCGCCACGGTGCTCACGCACCGCCTGGACCTGCGCCTGGCCTCGGGCATGCTCGAACGGCGCACCCGCTACGACCTTGACGACGGACGGGTGCTGTCGGTGCGTCAGCAGCGGATCGTCCACATGGCAGATCCGCATCTGGCCGCGCTGCGCACCGAGTTCACGGCCGAGGGCTTCTCCGGCGAACTCGAGGTGGAGGCATCCCTGGACGGCGGCGTCACCAACGCCGGTGTGCCGCGCTACCGCGACCTGGACGGCCATCACCTCACCAATGTGCACGCGGGCATCGCCGCCCCGGACACCGTGTGGCTGCGGTGCCGCACCCGAACGTCGGACATCCGGATCGGCATGGCCGCCCGGCTGACCGCCGACGCGCCTGTGATGATCCGCAACAAGGGCCCTCGCGCCACCCAGCACACGCGCCTGCACCTCCCGGAAGGCCGCATCGTCACCGTCGACAAGACCGTCGCCCTGCACACCTCCCGCGACCCGGCGATCAGCGACGCGCTGCACGCCGCCGTCGACCGGGTGGGCCGGGCCCTCGGCTTCGATGACCTGCTCGAGACCCATCTCACGGCCTGGGACCAGCTCTGGCGCCGGGCCGAACTCGACGTCGCAGGCGAGTCGGGCCGTATCCTGCGGCTGCACCTCTTCCACGTCCTGCAGACCCTCTCCCCGCACACCGCGGACTTGGACGTCGGCGTGCCCGCGAGGGGGCTGCACGGCGAGGCGTATCGCGGCCATGTCTTCTGGGACGAGCTGTTCGTCCTGCCCTACCTCAACCTGCATTTCCCCGAAGTCTCCCGTGCCCTCCTGCGCTACCGCCACCGGCGCCTCGAACAGGCCCGCACCGCCGCCCTGGCAGTGGGCCGCCGCGGCGCGATGTACCCCTGGCAGAGCGGCAGCGACGGGCGCGAGGAGACGCAGCAACTGCACCTCAATCCCCGCTCGGGACGCTGGCTGCCGGACTACTCGCATCTTCAGCACCACGTCGGCTCGGCGATCGCGTACAACGTGTGGCGGTACTGCGAGGCCAGCGGAGACAGGGAGTTCCTGCACACCAAGGGCGCCGAGACGCTGTTGCAGATCGCCCGCTTCTGGGCGGACTCGGCCACCTACGACGAGAGCCTCGGACGGCACCGAATCCTGGGTGTGGTCGGCCCTGACGAGTATCACGACGCCTATCCCGGCGCGACCACGGCCGGCCTCGACGACAACGCGTACACCAACGTCACGGCCGCCTGGGTGCTCACCCGCACGCTGGAACTGCTGGGTGCACTGCCGGAGCCCCGTCTGCGTGAACTCGTCGAGCGCACGGGCCTCGACGGGGGCGAGCTCGAACAGTGGGAGGACGTCTCCCGCACCCTCCACGTCCCCTTCCACAACGGCGTCATCAGCCAGTTCGCGGGCTACGGCGAACTCGCCGAACTCCCCTGGGAGGAGTACCGGCAGCGTTACGGCGACATCCGTCGGCTGGACCGGATCCTGGAGGCGGAGGGCGACACCGTCAACCGCTACAAAGCCTCCAAACAGGCCGACGTCCTGATGCTCGGATACCTTTTCTCCCCGGCCGAACTCGCGGGCATATTCGACCGGTTGGGCCTTGAACTGGACGACGGGACATGGCGCCGCACCGTCGACTACTACCTGTGCCGCACCAGCCACGGCTCCACCCTCAGCGGCCTGGTCCACGGCTGGGTCCTGGCCCGCGCCAGGCGCGCCGAGGCGTGGAAGTTCTGCCAGGAGGCCCTTCAGGGCGACATCGCCGACGTGCAGGGCGGCACCACCGGCGAGGGCATCCACCTGGGCGCCATGGCCGGTACCCTCGACCTCGTCCAGCGCGGGCTGACCGGCCTGGAGACCCGGGAGGGCGCGCTGTGGCTCGACCCCGTGCCGTTGCCCGAGCTGTCCTCGTACGGCTTCGCCCTTCGCTACCAGGAGCACTGGGGCGTACGGCTGCGGCTGGAGCGAGGGAGGCTGGAGATCGCGGTGCCGTCGTCGGACGCGTCCCCGATCGACGTACGGCTGCCCGGGCGCTCGGCCGGCGTCGAACCCGGGGAGACGACCCGGCTGGAGCTCCCGGACTGACAGCCCTCTGCTCCGAACCCTCGGGCGCGTTGCTCAGCCGAGCCTCAGCAGGCCTGAGAGGAGCGGTCCGCGGTGTACTGGAACCCGCGACCTTGGGCGACCGCCGCCAGGGCCGCTCTGCCACTGCACAACGCGCAGCCGTGGCGGGTCCGTTGCATCTCTGCAGCCGCACCTTCGAACTGCGCTCCGATCCGGGCCGGGCGATACCGCACACGGACCCCACAGTCCGGCACTGGACATCGGCTGCGGCGCGGCTTTGCTCAACCTGCGTGTCGCCGCCACCCGATGTGCCTGGCGCATTGGGACCGCGCTCGTCCCCGAACCGGCCGACCCTTACCAGGCCACTGTGACCTTCACCGGCACCGCAGGCGGTGACGACGCGCCGGCGGACGCCGCGCGCAACGACATGAGGAAGTACGGCAGTGGACCCGTGTAGGCCTCGGCTACGGGCGACGGTCCCGGGAGGATTGCCGCCCGGGAGTGGAAAGAGCGGCTCTGTCCTAGGCGGTCTTGATTCCGGAGATCAGCTGTGTCGCCAGGTCGGACTGGACCATCAGCTGTGTCCGGTGGACGCGATTCCCGGCGTCCTGCCAGGTGAGTGTGGTGCGAGTCCAGCAGTGTCCCATCCCGCTGTCGTTGTAGACCACCTCCCAGGAGATCGGCACGCCCTTGGCGCGCAGCACGCCGTCCTTGTGGTGGGCGGCCTCCCAGCGGGCCAGGCTGCTGCGCAGCTTCGGCGTCAGGTAGTGGTCACGCAGGGAGTTGGCCAGGTGGCCGCGCCCGGAGTCGAACAGGACGTCGATGTAGGCGCCGTAGAAGTCGGCGACCCGGTCGACGGTGTTCGCCGGGCTCCCGCTGCGGGCCGGAGCGGTGACCGTGGTGACGGTGGCCGGGTTGTCCGCCCGGACGTCGCTCGCGACCGCCGGTACCGACGCGCCCAGCGCCGCCACCGCACCGACGACTGTGGTACGGCGGAATGTGCGTGATGTTGTCATGCCCTGCCCCTCTCATGACGGAGGAACCGAACGGTCCCTCAACTCCAGTACATTCCACCGAAGTTGCCCGGCGCAGGTGCCAACCGTCCCGATGTCAGGGCCGATCGGCGTCGCGACCGTGCCTCACGCCCCGGGGGCGGTCGTCAGCCGGTGGTGCAGGGCCAGGGACGCCAGCGCGACAAGGGCGGTGGCGAAGGCGGCCAGGATCGTGACGTCGCGCAGGATCGCGGGCAGGTCCCCGCCCCGGGACAGCAGCGTCGTCCACGCATCGACGGCCCAGGCATGCGGCACCGCGTGTCCCGCCGTGCGCAGCCAGTCGGGGACCAGTGCCAGGGGCCACATGCAGCCGCCCAGCATGCCGAGGCCGATACCGAGCGCCGGGCCTACCGCGTGCACCTGCTCCGGTGTCCGGAACAGCGCCCCGGCCAGCACACCGGCGCCCGTGCCGACCAACGCCCACACCATGACCAGGACCCCGGCGGCGACCGGATCGCCCCAGGAGACGTCGAAGGCCAGCGCCCCGATGCCGACGATCCGTCCATCGAGGACGTGCTGCGCGGCCAGGTCAAGGCCCGCATCGTCTTCGACCTCGGCGCGGGGCGGTGACGGCGATGGACCTGCCCTTGGTCGTCGGAGTCGACGGCTCCGAGCCAAGCCTGCGCGCCACGGACTGGGCATCCGACGAGGCCGTGCTGCGTGGGGTCCCGCTCAATGTCGTATATGCCTGCCTGTGGGAGCGCTACGAGGGCGCCTCGCTCGCCAGGGACCTCGGCAAGCCCAGCGCACAGGTCATGCCCCAGGAGGTCGTCGCGGGCGCCGCCCAGCGGGCGCACGATCGGCACCCGGAGCTGAAGGTGACCTCCGACGTGGTGTTCGAGGAGCCCGAGTACGCCCTGATACGCGAGAGCCGGAACGCCTCCGCGCTGGTCGTCGGCACCCGCGGCCGCAGCGGACTCGCCCAGGCGCTGCTCGGTTCCGTCAGCCTCGCTGTGGCCGCGCACGCCCACTGCCCGGTGGTCGTGCTGCGTGGCAGCCACGACAACCAGGCCACGCCCTCGGTTCACGGACGTGTCGTGGTGGGCGTGGGCGAGGACGCCGAGGCATCGGCGGCCGTGCGTTTCGCCTATGAGGAGGCCCGGCGCCGCGGGGTCCCCCTGGAGGCCGTACGAGCCTGGCGGTGTCCCGCCCGCGAGACCACCGACCACCCCTTGCTCGCCGACGCGCCCTTCCGCCTGCACGAGCAGCACGCCGAGGAGACCCTTGCCGAGGCCCTGCGGGACGCCCCGCAGGGCTTGGAGCTGCACCGCCGGGCCGTCGAGGGCCACGCCCGCCACGTGCTGGTGGACGCCTTGCACGGTGCCGACCTCCTGATCGTCGGCGCCAAGCGCCGCACCGGCCACCTCGGGCTCCAGCTGGGCCGTGTCGCCCACGCGGCCCTGCACCACTCCGCCAGCCCGGTCGCCGTCGTACCGCAGCCGGTGTGAGCGCCGTGCCCGGCTCGAAGGTTCGCCGCGTGGTCCGGGGCGTACGCCCGCGGATCGCGCGGCGGCCGCCGGTAGCCGGTCGACCCGGGCCGTTCCGTCAGGTCCGGCACCGTTCGCGCCCGGCCGGCTTGGGCAGGGCCGCGATCCCTGCCCCCCGCGCGTTGAGGCGTGCGGTGACCCGCTTGATGGCGCCGCCCTTGCCCGCCACGTCCCGCCCCTCAAGGATGACGACGAGACGGGCGCCCGCCTCGCGCCCCCACTCCTGCGCTTTCGCCAACACTGTCTGCAGGCTCAGCAGTTCCTTCTCGCACGCCCAGCGCGGCAGTTTCTCCGCATTCTTGCCGGCCATGCCGCCCCCGGCCCGTCGCCCCCCGTGGACCGCGTCTCCGATGACCTACGGGTCACCCATGCCCGGGCTCGAACACCAGGACAGCGACCGACGACGAGCTGCGAACGCTGGACGCCATTTGAGGGCCGACCGGCCCACCCGCACCGTCCGGACAGCCCATGGAACCGCCGCCCGTTTCGCTGGACCCTCGTAGTGACGAGAAGACTCGAAGGAGATCGGCGATGACGGACGACACGCTCAGCCGGCCCACGGTCCACGCCCTGCTCGCGGACGGCACCACGGTGTGCATCCGTCCCGTGCGGCGGGAGGACCACGACCAGGTGCAGGGGCTGTACGAGGAGATGTCCCCGGAGACCCTGCGGCTGCGGTTCTTCGGCATGAGCCTCCGCTCCGCGGGGATGGCCGCCGACCGGGCCTGCGCCGAGCCGCACCCCGGATACCGGTCGCTGCTGGCCGAGACGGGCGGCCGGGTGATCGGCCTCGCCGAGTACGACAGCGGCGGGACCGGGAACACCGCGGAGATCTCCATCGCGGTCGCCGACGGGCTGCACCACCGGGGCGTCGGCACCCTCCTGATCGAGCACCTCGTCTCCGCCGCACGCGCCGAGGGCATCACCGGCTTCACGGCGGACGCGCTCAGCGAGAACCACGAGGTGCTGAAGCTCTTCGCCGACCTCGGCCTGCGCACGGCCCGCCGCTTCGAGGGCCCCGAGGTGCGCTGCACCATCGCCCTCGACCCGAGCGACACCTACCTGACGGCCGTGGAGGAACGCGGCCGCGCCGCCGACGTCGCCAGCCTCGAACCGTTGCTGCGGCCGAAGTCCGTCGCCGTCGTCGGCGCCGGACGCAGGCCGGGCTCGGTGGGCCGGGCGATCCTGCACCAACTGCACGCGGGCGGCTACGCCGGCCGGCTGTTCGCGGTGAACCCCGCCGCGAGCTCGATTCTCGGGGTGCCGTGCCATCCGTCGGTCGGCGCCCTGCCCAGGTCCCCCGACCTCGCGGTGCTCGCCGTACCCGCCGCCGCGATCCCGGCCGCCGCCGAGGAGTGCGGCAAGGCGGGCGTACGGGCACTCCTCGTCGTCACCGCCGGGCTCGACGCCGACCAGGCCCGGACACTGCTGTCGGCCTCCCGCGCGCACGGCATGCGCCTCGTCGGCCCCAACTGCCTGGGAATCTCCAACACCGACCCGAAGCTGCGCCTGGACGCCACCTTCGCCGCCGGCCCCCCGAGCCCCGGCACGGCAGGCGTCGCCGTGCAGTCCGGCGGGGTCGGCATCGCCCTGCTCGACGGGATGTCCCGGCTGGGCGTCGGCGTCTCCTCCTTCGTCTCCCTCGGCGACAAGTACGACGTCAGCGGCAACGACATGCTCCAGTGGTGGGAGAGCGACGGCCGCACCGACCTCGCCTTGTTGCACCTGGAGTCCTTCGGCAGCCCGCGCGCCTTCTCCCGCACCGCCCGGCGCGTGACCCGCCGGATGCCGGTCCTGACCGTCGACGCCGGCCGCACCGACGCGGGTCGCCGGGCCGCCGCCTCCCACACCGCGGCCGCCGCCACTCGGACCATGACCCGTGGGGCCCTGTTCACCCAGGCCGGCATCACCGCCACCCGCTCGGTCGGTGAGCTCCTCGAAGCGGCCGCCCTGATGCACTCCCAGCCCCTGCCCGCCGGACCCCGAGTGGCCATCGTCACCAACGCGGGCGGAGCCGGCGTCCTCGCCGCCGACGCCTGCGCCGAGGCCGGGCTGGAGCTTCCGTCGCCCGGCCCCGAGTTGATCGACGACCTGCTCGACGTGCTGCCCGAGGGCGCCGCCATCGGCAACCCCGTCGATGCCACCGCCGCCGTCACGGAGGAGCAGCTCAGCGACTGCGTGGACCGGATCATGAGGAACGGCGCCGCTGACGCCGTCCTCGTGGCTCTCGTCCCCACGGCGGTCGCCGCGGCGACCGGCGACGACCTGGTCCGGGCCCTCACCCACGCGGCCCCCGGCCAGCGCCCCAAGCCGATCGTCTCGGTACGCCTCGAACAGGGCCTGCCCGTCGAGCTGTTGCCCGCTGCCGAGGGCTCCACCATCCCCTCCTACGCCGAACCCCAGGCAGCGGCCCGGGCGCTGGCCCACGCGGCCCGCCGCGCCGCCTGGCTGGCCCGGCCCGCCGGGACGGTCCCCGACCTCGACGGCGTCGAGACGCAGCGCGCCCATGCCGTCGTCGAGGCGTACCTCGACCGGCACCCCGACGGCGGCTGGCTCGACCCGCGCGAATGCGCCGAACTCCTCGGCTGCTACGGCATTCCCCAGCTTGTCTGGGGCTGGGCCGACACCGAGGACGACGCCGTCCTCGCCGCCGAGCGGCTGCGCGGCGCCGACGGCCGGGTCGTGATGAAGGGCTACTGGCCGGGACTGGTGCACAAGACCGCCGAGCACGCAGTCCACCTCGACCTCCGCGGGGACCACCAAGTCCGAGCCGCTTTCCGTGACTTGGAGACCCGGTTCGCCGGCTTGCTGGAGGGCGTAGTCATTCAGCCGCTCGCCGACCGCGGCACCGAGCTGTTCGCCGGTGTCGTCCAGGACCAGGTCTTCGGTCCTCTCGTCCTGTTCGGGCTCGGCGGCACCGCGACGGAGGTCCTCGCCGACCACGCCGCACGGCTCGCCCCGCTCACGGACCACGACGTCCACGACCTGATCACGGCCCCGCGCTGCGCCCCGCTCCTGCTCGGCACGAACGGCGCACGCCCGGTCGACCTCCAGGGCCTCGAACAACTGCTGCTGCGGCTGTCCCGCATGGCGAGTGACCTGCCGCAGCTGGCCGAGGCCGACTTCAACCCCGTTCTCGCGACACCGGGCCGAGTCACCGTGCTCGATGCGCGCGTACGCCTGCTGCCCCGCAGGCCCCAGGACCCGTATCTGCGCCGACTCCGCTGAGGAGGGACAACCATGAAGCACAACAAGGTCGGCTCCGTGATGACCACGGAGGTCGTCCGCGCCGAGTACGGCACGCCCTTCAAGGAAGTGGCCAGGCTGCTCGGCGACCACCGCATCAGCGGACTGCCCGTGGTCGACGACGACGAGAAGGTCATCGGCGTCATCTCGGAGACGGACATGATGGTCCGGCAGGCCGAGACGCCCGACCCGTTCGAGCCGAAGAAGCGCTTCCGCTTCGACCGGTTGACGCGCGCCGGCCGGGAGCGGGCCGCCAAGGCTCGGGCCCGCACGGCCGGCCAGCTGATGACCGAGCCGCCCATCGTGGTCCACGCCGACGACACCATCGTCGAGGCCGCCCGGACCATGGCGCAGCACCACATCGAACGGCTGCCCGTCCTCGACGAGGAGCAGCGGCTCGTCGGCATCGTCACCCGCCGCGACCTGCTCCAGGTCTTCCTGCGTCCCGACGCGGACATCCGCGCCGAGGTCGTCGACGAGGTACTGGTCCGGGCGCTGTGGCTGCCGCTGCGCAGCATCGCCGTCTCCGTGACGGAGGGCGTGGTCACGCTCCTGGGCCAGATGGAGCGCAAGAGCGAGACGGAGATCGCCGTCTCCATGACCCGGCAGATCGACGGCGTGGTCGCGGTCGTCGACAAGCTCAGTTACCGGCTGGACGACTCGCACGTCCGGCCCGACGAGCAGGCGCTGCACGGCGTCGCCGACGACTGGCTGCGCAAGCTGTGAACAAGTGAAAGGAGGCGGAGCACCATGACCACCAAGGTGCTGGTCGCCTACGGGACGACGAACGGATCGACCGCGCAGATCGCCGAGGCCGTGGCCGAGGTGTTGCGCAAGGAGGGACTCACCGCCGAGGCGCTGCCGGCCGGCTCTGTCGCCGACGTGTCGCCCTACGACGCCGTCGTGGTCGGCGGCGGACTGTACGCCGGACGCTGGCAGAAGGACGCCCGGCGGTTCCTGCGCCGGCACCGCCGCGAGTTGGCGGTTCGCCCGCTGTGGCTGTTCAGCAGCGGCCCGCTGGACGCCTCGGCCGCCGAGCGGGACATCCCGCCCGTGCCCGGCCTGAAGCGGGCCATGACGCGGCTCGATGCCAACGGGCACGTCACCTTCGGCGGCTGTCTGGAGGAGGGTGCCAAGGGATGGGTCGCCGGGATGATCCTCAAGAAGGGAAAGGGGGGCGACTTCCGGGACTTCGCCCAGATCGAGGGCTGGGCGCGGACAGTCGCCGACGAACTGGTCACCAAGGGCTGAGCAGGCATTCGCGGGTCACGAACGTTCCCGAAGGGTGGCAGCACCATGTCACTGTCGTACGAGAGCCCCAGCCGCGTTTCCCGTGTGAGCCCCGGTCGTGCTGCTCTCCACCTGGCCCGCGCCGCCTCCCTGGCGCCTTCACCGCACAACAGCCAGCCGTGTCACTTCGCCGAGGAGGGCCACGACCACGGCTTCGAGGTGCATCTGGACGGCAGGCGGCAGATGATCCTGACCGATCCCGGTGGCCGGGAGGCGGTCATCGCCTGCGGAGCGGACCTGATCAACGTGCGGATCGCCGTACGGCAACTGGGTTTCCGGCCCGCCGTCGACCTCCTGCCGGCGCTCGGGGACCCCGGCTACCTGGCGCACGTGGGCTGCGCGGCCCACGCCCCGGCCACGCCGGATGAGACTCTGATGGTGCGCGCGATGCCCCACCGGCACACCCACCGCGGGCACTTCGGACCCGACCCCGTGCCGGACACGCTTCTCGACGAGCTGCGCCCCCATGCCGAAGCCGAGGGCGCCGACCTCCGGATCGTCGACGAACCGGAAGGGCTCCGGCTGCTCGCGGACCTGGTGCGCACTGTCGAGGACTTCCACCGCGCGTCTCCTCGCCACGCCGCCGAGATCATCCGGTCCGCCGGCCCGGACGGGGTGCCCGTCGAGGCCTGCCCCCGCCACCCGGACGCCACCCTGCTCGCAGCCCGCGACTACCTCGGGTTCGCCCCGTACTGGAGCCACCCGCACCGCCGATGGACCGGACTCACCGGGACCGTCGTCGTGCTGTCCACCTCCTACGACAGCCGCACCGACTGGCTCCGGTCGGGGCAGGCTCTCCAACGAGTCCTCCTCCACGCGGCTGCCCACGACGTAGTGGCGGCCTTCCACACCAAGCCCCTCGAACTGCCCCCGCTTCGGGCGGAGATCCGCACACACCTCGTCGGCGGCCGGTTCCCGCAGGTGGTCCTGCGCCTCGGCCGTGCGGCCCGCACGTGGCGCACGTCGCGCCGCGCGCCCGTCGAGGTGCTGCTCCACGACGGCGTTCCGGTCCGGTGATGACGATGACCCGGACCGGGCGACTGTGCCGGCGCCTGAGGCGCTGCCCGCTCAGGCGCCGCAGCCAGAGCGGATCATGAACTCCGTGCGGGCCGAGCGGCATTCCGTCACGGCCGTGCTCACCGACGACGCGGAGCTGTCCGTGCCCGCGACCAAAGGCCGGACGCGCGCCACGGGTTTGCGGAGGTCGCTGGGGCCTGTCAGCTGGTCCACGGCGGCTCGCAGGTACGGGTGGAGCCTGGGACGGAGGGCGAGGGCCCCGTCGCGACGGGGGATTCCGCGACGGGGCCTGGTCTCAGTCTTGCAGGGGAGCGTCAGTGTCCACAGTAGGGTTTTGTCCACCATCCGCAGATCTTGCAGTACTCGTAGATGGCTCGTGCACGCTCGAGGAGGACAGTCATCACCTGTGTTCGTCCCACCCGTGCTGACTACCGCTCTGTAGAACTCGGGTAAGAAGGGTGGATCGGTCCAGAGTTGCGCTGCAACAGCGACTGGATCGAAAAGGCCAAGGCCGACCGTCCGGCTCGTGGCTCGGCGGGGGTGGGCGGGCCGTCGGGAGTGAGCGCGGTGCGCGGTCGGCCCAGCAGGTTCTTCGTCTCTTTGCGGTACACATCCTCCCCCGCTTCTGACCTGCGGTAACGGGGGTGGAATCGCCTCATGCGAGGCCGAGTTGGTCCGTGCCTGGTCCGAATCTTGGTCATGTCGGTGCCATCAGGCTGGAAGCAGCACCACGGTCTTCCCCCGGTGAGCTGCCATGGGGGATCGCCGGGCGTCTCCTGGATGCCGGACGCAGCGTTGGCTGCAGGCAGGTGATTGAGCGTCAAAGGCCGTTGTCAGTGCCTCCCCATAGAGTGGAGACATCACTTGGGGAGCCTCAGAGGGGGACACAAGCATGTCCGCAAACAAGATCCAGCACAAGGTGAATCACGTCGCGCTGGTGGTGGACTGTTCGGGTTCAATGCGCCCGCACCAGAGTCAACTCATTCGAGTTGTGGACGAGTTCGTGGCAGGGTTGAAGGCCGAGTCGGACAGCCTCGGCCATGAGACCCGGATCAGCCTCTATTCCTTCGACCACAAGGTGGAGAATCTGGTCTGGGACATGGACGTTAAGCATCTGCCGTCCATGCGGGGGCTGTACCAGGTCAACAACGGCGCTACGGCCCTTATCGAGGCTTCTCTGAAGTCCCTCGACGACCTGGGCCATATCTGGGAGGAATACGGCGAGCACAGCTTCCTCCAGATCGTTGTGACGGACGGCGAGGAGAACGCCTCCGGAGGCGACAGGCGGCACGACGGCGACATGGCCATCCTTGGCCCCTGGCTCGACAGGATCACGGCGAAGATGGGCGGGCTTCCGGGCCATTGGACTTCCGCGATCCTTGTTCCGAACTCCCTGGCCAAGCGGACCGCGCAGAACTACGGTTTCCCAGCCGGGAACATCGCCATCTGGGATGCGGATTCCCAGAAGGGCGTCGAGGAGGCGATCGGCACCGTGCGTGCTGCCGCCACCAGCTTCCTCCGCGGGCGCGAGCACGGGGTGCGCGGCACGAAGAACCTGTTCGCCGTGGGTCAGGACATATCGGTTGACGAGGTGCGTGCGAACCTCGAACCGATTCCGGCCGACAAGTACCGGCTCCTGAAAGTCGACAAGGAGGTCGAGATACGCCCCTTCGTCAACTCGCATCCAGGCGTGACGTACGAACGTGGTTCGTGTTACTACCAGCTGGGCGCCCGGGCACAGGTTCAGCAGAACAAGGAAGTCATCGTGGTTGAAAAGGACACCGACCGAGCCTATACGGGCGACGCGGCACGCAGCCTTCTTTTCGGCACGGACGTGCAGGGAACCGTCTCCGTGAAAGCGGGGAACAACCCCAAGTTGGAGGTATACGTACAGAGCCGTTCGGTGAACAGGAAGCTCAAGCCGAATACACGTCTGCTCATCATGCTCTGAAATCAATGAGTGAAGAGCGGGGCAATCCAGGAGCAACTCACTCCCGTTGCTGGAGACCGCCTGAGTAACAGATGTTCGCCCCGTGCGGTCACCGGCGGCACGGGGCGGCACGACAGCCGGGGGAAGGTTCAACGTCATTGAGCCTGCGCCAACTTGCATGCGCAGGTCAAATGGGTTGCTGTGCGTGGGAAGCGGGATGCTCGGCCTGGTCACGGGGCATGACTCTCGTGAAGAGCGACGATCGGCGGGTGACCGCACGGCTTGCCTGTCCAGGACGCCGACGCCGGTGCGGGGCGCTCTGCGAGGTCAGGTGTCGGTCGGCGCTGCCAGTGCCTCGTCCATTTCCCTGAGGGAGGCCGCCAGTGCGCGGACCTCGTGTACGGTCATCTGGCCTCGACCACCTGGAACTCATCGCCGGTGAGGTGCTCCCACAGCTGTAGACGGGTCAGGAGCCGGCCGAACAGTGCCTCTAGCGCATCCGGCTGCACCCCGCTGTCTCCAGCATGCCGCGGGTTCCAGCGCTCCGCGGCGGCCCATGAGTCGGTCTTGGCCCCGACTCCGCGCCGGGGGGCGCGAGGACTGCGTCGGTGCCTCCGCGATCACGTATGGGGCGTGCCGGGTTCCGGGTACGCGTCGGCCCACCGCGACCACCATGCCGCCTCTGCTCCTTGTCCGCGACACCGCACGCGCTGTGCACGGTGACGCTCAACGCCACCGCACGTGAGCAGACGGTGAAGAAATCGGCACAGATAATCCTGGACTGTTCCTTGGTGATTCAACCAGCGTTCAGCGCTGCACATTTGGGCTCGGGTTGCTTCGAATGTGCGTGAATCCCGTGGAGATCGACCATCCGTCGGACGTCGGGCCCCATCAAGCGATTGATCTGCTCGCGACAAGTCGGCACTCTCCTGAGCACGCGCAGCGCTGCCGTTCGAACGCAAATCCCCCCACTTCACGAGGAGACCCCTCTTGACGGCGCATCACAAACGCTCAGGCAAGGCCAAGATCGTCACCGCGATCGCGGCCGTCGCAACCGTCGTCGGCACCGGCCTTTACGTGTCCCCCATTGCTCAGGCGGGACAGCCCGCGGAGGGCACCGTCTACGGTCTGAATGCCGAAGGAGCCGTGGCCGGAAGCTACATCGTCCTCCTGGACCAGAAGGCGTCCACGGCCGAGAAGCGGGATCTTGCCGCCGAGTACGGTGGCAAGATCAGCCGTACCTATGGCTCGGCGGTCAACGGCTTCTCCGCCGGCAGACTGACCGAGACGGAGGCCAGGCGCCTCGCGGCCGACCCCGCGGTGTCGAAAGTGGTTCAGAACAAGAGGTTCCACATAGATGCCACCCAGGACAACCCGCCGTCCTGGGGCCTGGACCGCATCGACCAGAACGACACGGCCGGCGACAGCAAGTACACCTACCCGGACAAGGCCGGGGAAGGAGTGACCGCGTACGTCATCGACACCGGCGTACGCATCAGCCACAAGGACTTCGAGGGCCGCGCCGCCTCCGGGTTCGACGCCGTCGACAACGACGACACGGCCGACGACGGCAACGGCCATGGCACCCACGTGGCCGGAACCATCGCGGGCGCCTCCCATGGGGTGGCCAAGAAAGCCAAGATCGTCGCGGTTCGCGTGCTCGACGACAACGGCTCGGGCACCACCGAGCAGGTCGTCGCCGGCATCGACTGGGTGACCGAGAACCACCAGGGTCCCTCGGTGGCCAACATGAGCCTCGGCGGCGGCGCTGACCCCGCTCTCGACGAGGCGGTCAGGAAGGCCATCGCCTCGGGTGTCACCTTCGCGGTCGCCGCCGGCAACGAGTCGGCGGACGCGGGGCAGAGTTCACCGGCCCGGGTCCCCGAGGCCATCACGGTCGCGTCCAGCACCAAGGACGACGCCCAGTCGGACTTCTCCAACTTCGGCTCGATCGTGGACTTGTACGCGCCGGGCTCGGACATCACCTCCGACTGGAACGACAGCGACCAGGGGACCAAGACGATCTCCGGCACCTCCATGGCCGCCCCCCACGTCACTGGAGCCGCCGCCGTCTACCTGGCCGGTCACCCGGACGCCACTCCCGATCAGGTCGCCACCGCGCTCACCGGCGCGGCAACCGGCGACAAGATCACCAACCCGAGCAGCGGAACGCCCAACAAGCTGCTGAAGGTGACCGAGTAGACCCACACAGGACACTGGGCCCGGCGGTGCCGCCAGCGCGCGCACCGGCACCGTCGGGCCGCGTCGGGGCAAGGGGTGGTGCCCTGTGCGACACCTGGCGGCGCCGCGTTCGACCTGGCGTGACGGAGTTCCTGTCAGGCATGTGGAAAACGAGAACGAGATGGCAACGCCTGCTGTACATCACCGGCACGCGATCCGTGACGAATCGACTTCGTCGCAGAGTTGTCGGTGCAGTGTGAGGAGAAGCGTATGGACTCGGGCAGGCGTCAGTTCATGGGCAAGTGCGCAGCAGTGGCGACGGGAGTTGCCGCGCCGTTCGCCTTCCCCCGGCACGCCGCCCAAGAGCGGCACGCTCGCCCGGACCCCTCGGTGCTGGTGCGAGCACTGCGACGGACCTGCGGACCGGCAGTGGGTTCACGCGATACATCGTCCGTTCACCCAGGCCTGAGCGGCCGTCGGAATCGGCCCCGTACGCCGGTCCGCGGCGGCACGCACGTCGTGGAACCAGCGCTGCGCATCACAGCGTCCGCCCCGAACACGTCACCCAGGACCTGGTCATGATGCTCCGGTCTGCCGCCGAGACGGTTGCCGAGCAACTGCTGGCGCAGTGGCGTGGACGGCGGCGAGCGCCGAGTCGGGGACCCCACCGCCATGACGCGGCCGCCGAGCGGATCGCGGACGCGCCCGCCGCTCGGGCCGGTGTTCTGGTGATCATGTGCCGGAAGCGTTGTCGGCGGCGCAGCGGCGGATCAGGTCGGCTCGCGAAGTGATGCCCAGGCGCTCGAAGATGCGACGCAGGTGATAGTCGACTGTGCGTGGGCTCAGGTACAGCCGGGCTGCCACCTCCTTGTTGGTCGCGCCCTGGGCGACCAGCCGGATGATCTGGTGCTGACGAGGGGTCAGGGTTGAAGAGCCGGGTTCGAGAGCATGGTCCTCGTTCTCCGCAGGGTCCCAGTCGTCCCCGGTGGCGCGCAGCTCGGCCCGGGCCCGGTCGAGCCACAGCCGCGCTCCGTGCCTGCGAAAGACGTCGGCCGCCTCCCGGAGCTGGGCGCGGGCGTCCGCGCGTCGGCGCTCGCGGTTGAGGTACTCGCCGTAGAGCAGGCCCGTGCGGGCCAGTTCCAGTTCCCGATCACCGATCGGGTGCAGACGAAGAGCACGCCGGAAATGGTGCTCGGTGTCGCCGGTTTCCAGCAGGGCGCGGCACCGGGCCGCCAACGCGGTGGGCCACCCTCGGCCGATCGCCTCCGCCCAGGGGGCGAAGGCCGCCGCGGCGCGCTCGGCCCGACGCCGGTCCCCGGCTCGCACGGCGGCCTCCACGTAGCTGGGCACGGCCTCGATCGCGACACCCGGATGTCCGAGCCTCGTACGGACGAGCCGGCGCAGCTTGGCAGCCGCCTCGGTCCAGTTCCCGGCGGCGAGATCGAGGTGGGCCAGGCCCCACAGCCCAAGGGCGGAGGCGAGGGCCAGGCCGTGTGCCTGCGCTTCGCCGACGACTCGGTCCGCGTACTGCCCGCACTTCCCGGCGTCTCCGGTGACACCGGCGGCGAGCATCAGTATCCCCATCAGATTGTGGACGCAGTTGAGCTGGCCCGTTTCGCGGGCGAGCCGCAGTGCCTCGGTGGCGGTGAGCGTCGCGGTGTCCGGCCCGTTCAACCAGCATTCCGGGTACGAGAGGTACTGCATCGCGTGCACCATCGTCGGTGTGTCACCTGCTGTGCGCGCCAGCGCCACCGCGCGGGTGGCCAGCGCACGCGCGCGGGCATCGTCGGCGATGAACAGCGCACCATGCGACGCCCATGCGAGCAGCAGGGGATCGTCCGTCTGTGCCGCCGTGTCGAGACGTTCGCGCAACCGGGGCACCGCGGCCGCCGGCTGTCCTCGCAGTGAATCGGCGACCGCCAGCAGAACGTCGACCGCCAATCGGCTCGCCGGCTGCTCCTCCCGAGTCGCCGAGTCGTTGAGCACCGCCAGCGCGCGCCGTCCGGCCTGCAGGGGTAAGGCTGCATTTCCCGCATGCAGGCCCGCTTCCCCCGCTGCCACCAGCGCCTTTACGGCCAGCGACGGGTTGTCACCGGCCAGCAGGTCGGCGGCGGTCAGGAGGCCGTCGTAGGCATCCGGCGCTGCGGCGTGCTGGAGCGAGATCACGCCTTTCAGGTAGGCAATGCGCCCCCGCAAGGCCGGCTGATCCCTACCGACCAGGGTCTCCGCCTGTTCCAGCAGCCGGTTTGCCCGCCGCGGCCGTCCGGCGTGCTTGCTGCACTCGGCGGCGGCGACCAGGCGCCTGCCCCGGCGGTCGTCCTCGGAGGTCAGCTGGGCCGAGCGTTCCATGAGCCCCGCTGCACGCGCAGGGTTGCCGTGCAGACCTGCACAGCCGGCCTGACGCTCCAGCTCGTCGGCCAGTTCGGGGTCGGGCTCCGACAGCAGGGCCGCCTCGTGCCAGCGACGACGATCGTCGTGCGTGTCGGCGAAGGCTCGCGCCAGCATGTCGTATGCCCAGTGCCGTTCGGCGAGATCCGCTCCCTGGCAGATGGCCCGGCCGATGTCGTCGTGCCGGAAGGAGATCACGGTCTTGGAGGTGGTGAGCAGGCCCGCGGTCTCGGCCGGTTTCAGGGCCGACGGGTCGATGCTTGTCCGTTGCGCGACACGGTAGAGGGTCAGGGGTTCCAGTCCCGGCTCCGCGGCCAGCAGCAACAGCAGTCTCTGGCAGTCCTCGGGAAGCCGGCGGAACTCGGCGGCCCAAAGGCGCGCCAGGCGAGGTGCGAGGGGCAGGGGATCGGGTAGCCGGGACAGCTGGCTCAGCTCCGCGGGGGTGAGCGTCCGCAACAACTCCAGCAGGATCAGGGGGTTTCCGTCGGCTTCGTGGAGAAGCACCTCGCGAACCGGGAGGGCCATCGGCGAGGACCGGATCCGTGCGATGAGCCGCAGGCAGTCCTGGTCGTTCAGACCCGCCAGACGGAGTACCGGCACTCCCGACCCGGCGGTGCACGCGTGGCTCTCCGTCCCGGCCAGCATCAGGACCCTCTCGGCGTTGATCCTGCGGGCCACGAAGCCGAGCGCGTACCGTGACGCGGCGTCGACCCGGTGCAGGTCGTCCACGACGACCAGCACCGGGCTGTGGCCGCTCGCCTTCGCCAGGAGTGCCAGCACGGCGACGCCGACGAGGGATCGGTCCCCGGGCGGCGGGACGTGGCCGAGCAGCAGCAGCTGGAGCACCTCACGGGATTGTGGCGGCAGTTGAGGGATGTCGGTGGCCAGCGGCCTGACCAGCCGCTGCACCGCCCCGTACACCAGGTTCTGCTCCGCCGGTACCCCGTCGGCCCTGACCATGCGGAAGTCGTGGGCGAGTTGGGATGCGTAGCGCAGCAGTGTCGTTTTGCCGATGCCATGGTCACCGGTCAGGAGCAGGGCGCCACCGCAGGCTCCACGGCAGGCGTCCACCGCCGCCGCGAGCTGCCGGCGCTCGGCCTGTCTGCCGATGATGGGGGGTTGCTCGGTGCCGTACGTCATGACGCACGCTCCCGGCTCGACGCCTCAGGTCGAGAATAATGGCTATTCTCAACGGGGAACGCAAGAGCCGTGTCGCCCCAAGTTCCGTACTCCGAGCGCCCCTTGGATCCTGCCTGCACGGCTAGTCTTGGGCCGTGGCAGAGCCTGATTCCCTGGCAAGGCAGTCCGGAGCGCTGATCCGTGACCGGCTGATCGAGGCGGCCGTTCTCGAATTCGGTGAGCAGGGTTACGACCGAGCGCGGGTGCAGGACATAGCCCGTCGTGCCGGGTTGTCCACCGGTGCGATCTACGGCAACTTCAGGAACAAGGCCGACCTTCTTGCCGAGGCGGTCGATCGAGGTCTGGCAGCCGCCGCACGCAAGCTGGTGGAGGCGCTCGACCGCGGGGCGGCCTCCACCGACCTGCTCGAGATGGTCGCCACCGACCCCTCCGACCCCCGTCGGCGCAAGTGGGCGCCTCTGGTCAGCGAGGCGCTCGCCGCCGCGCGACGGGACGACGAGGTCGCCCGAAGGGTCCACGCCGCCTTGCGCAGGGCGGAGGCCAAGTTGACGGAACTGGTCGAACTCGCCCAACGGGACGGCTCGCTGGCCCCCGAGGTCGACGCCGCGGCCTGCGCCCGCCTGGTGCTGTGTGTGTCCCTCGGGGTGGACGTACTCACCGCCGTGGGTTTGGAGGGTCCGGACCGCAAGGCGTGGACCGCGTTGGTGCACAGGCTATTCACCGGTCTGGCTTCGGCCACTGCCCGCTCCGTGACCGCCGGCCGGCGCTCCGCCGGGGGGCTTTCGCGGCGGAACAGCGGCTGAATCACGACGCACCACCACCACGAATCGGTGAAGTCGCCGGTGTTGCGCCGGCCCGCGGGGCGACTGCTTCGACCAGACGCTGGTCAGCAACTCGGCGGTGAATCTTCCCGTCTTCACCGCGGGCGGGATCGGTTGACAGCAGAAAAGCCGCACGCCACTCTACGGTCGGTCGAGCGAGGCAATTATCGGTGAGGGAGACACCCTCGATATGCGCTGTCCGCTCTTGAGGCATCGAACCGTCACGCGTTCAACATCACCTTTCCATGGCCGGTCGACGCCAAATCTTCGTGCGTACCGGCCGAGGAGAACCCCTTTCCGGTAAAGGAGGAAAAGCATGCTGCACCGAAAACTCGCGGTGAGTGCCGCCGTCGTCGCCACGGCACTGGCTGCCGGCGTCGTGCCCCCGGTGGCTTCCACCGCCGCTTCCGCCCCCGACACACCGCTGCAGCACCGCGGACCGCAGGTCACGACCGTACGGTACGGACCGTTCACCATCCCGGCCGCGGCCGGGCACGACCACGGGGAGATCCCCAACCGAATCTCTTTCAACGTCCAAAAGCCGTGCGACGACTGCTTCATCACCGGATTCAAGGCCAATCTCGTCTACGAGAACGGGTCGAACGCCAATGTCAACACCGGCCCCATGCTGCATCACATGGTGATGGGAAACCACTGGAAGAACGATGTCGTGTGCAACGGTCCGCAGCGCATATTCGCCTCCGGAAATGAGCGGGTGGAGAGTGTCCTGCCCTCCGGATACGGCATCAAGGTCGGCAGAGGCGAGCGGTGGAACATGCTCTATGACCTGATGAACCACGCCCCGGAGAAAAAGACGGTGTACATCTCCGTCACCTACACGCATGAATCCGCCGCTGGTTCGCGGATCAAGCCGGTGACACCGATCTGGATGGACGCGGGCGGATGCCTCGGCAGCGTTTACGACGTCCCCGAGGGAGTCAGTGAGAAGACCCGGCGGTGGCGGTCCAAGATCTCCGGGACGCTGGTGCACATGCGCGGCCATCTCCACCACGGCGGTCGCTCGGTGCGAACCGAGAACCTCACGACCGGCAAGTCCCTGTGCACCATCGTGGCGGAGGAAGGCGGCAGCCCCGAGTTCATCGACCTGCACGGAAACACCGAGATCTCGGACATGCCCCCCTGCAGTGGTGACCCCCTCGGCACGATCCACCGGGGGGATGTCCTGCAAATCACCAGCAGGTACGAAAGCACGGGGCACTCGCACGGCGACGTCATGGGGATCATGGCCGGCTGGGTGGCCCAGGACTGATCCGTCTCAGGCGGTGGGGCGCGGGTGCTCGCTCCACCGCCCGCCACGGAGGTGATCACATGAAACCGGGTCCGTCCGGCAGACGCCGGCACGGCTGGACACTCGTCGTCGTCGACGTCCTCATCTGTCTGACATGGGCGGGCAGCGTGTGGGCGGCACTGCATGTCGAGGCCGATCCGGCGGTGCGCACGGTCGCGCTGTTCGTGCATCTGGGGGCGCTGGTCATCGGACTGGGCCCGGTTCTGACCATCGACTACTACGGCACGTTGTGGCTGCTGGGACGGCGCAGCCTGCCTCAGGTGCTGGAGTTCGCCGGCCCGCTGCACGTGCCCGTGTGGGCGGGGCTGGCCGGCCTGGTGCTGAGCGGGACCGTCCTCGACCCCGACCTACAGGCCCCCCTGACGCAGGTCAAGCTGGTGCTCGTCCTCCTGATCGCGCTCAACGGAGTGCATGCGCAGGCCCTGCACCGCACCCTGGTCGACCGGGCAGGCTCCCGGCCCCCGCAGCGGCTGCTCGTCCGTGGAGTGATCTCGGCCATCCTCTCCCAACTCGGGTGGTGGGGATCTGTGACGATCGGATTCCTCAACAGCCAGTGATGACGACGCGGGAGCACTGAGGGGGCGCGGCCTGTCCACGCAACCGGCCTCCGCGGTTGGTGACCTCGCGTTCGGGCCCCGCTACTCCAACGGGCTCGGCCACCAGCGTCGCGACCACCAGCTGGGCGCGGCGTGCGGGATGGGCATCAAGCTGTTCGGGGTCCTCGGCCCCTCACTGCTGGCCGACGAACCGGACACCGGTACCTTCGACCTCAACCTGATCAACAACGAGGTCTTCTTCGCGAACACCGCCTACGACTACATGGTCATCGAGGAGTTGTTCGCGGAGCTGCCCGAGGGCCTGGCGAACCCCGCCCGCCGCAAGACCTGGATGGCGGAGTTCCTGACCCGCCGGGGCACGCTCACCGATCCCGACGGCCTGTGGGACGATGCCGAGTCGCTGGCCTCCCTCACCCACCAGATCCTGGACGTGCACGCGGACAACGAAGCGTTCCGCCGCACCCTGGTTGCCGAGGCCGCGGAGCGCGACCACTCCTTCGAGCTCCAGGTGCAGCTCAACACCGATCTGGCCCGGATGCCGGTGGACAGCACCTCCGTGAAGTGGCCCGAGGAGCTGTCCCCCTGGGTGACGGTCGCCCGTGTGGACCTGCCGCGCCAGGACATCGGCGGGGACGACAACCTCGTGGCCGCCGACGCCGCGTCCATCGCGCCGTGGCGCTCGCGAGAGGAGCACCGGCCCATCGGCGAGATCCAGCGGGTGCGGCAGGAGGTGTACCGGCGCTCGTCCATCGAGCGGCACCGCATCAACGGACAAGAGCGGCGCGAACCGGCCGGCAGCGCGGAACTGCTCGGCTGAGCCGCCTCGGCCGGAGCTCGCAAGCCGCGGCAAACGGGCAGAGGCGGAACGGCACACGTTTCCGGAGTGGCGCGGGCCACCCTCTTGACGCTCCGGCCGCCAGGCTCAGTTGACGTCGGTAGGGTGGCCGTCGTGGACATGCTGCACCTGCGTTACTTCGTCGCCGTGGCCGAGGAACTCAACTTCTCGCAGGCGGCACGCAGATTGCACATGGCGGCCTCTCCGCTGAGCCAGCGGATCAAGGATCTGGAACGCGACCTCGGTCACGAGCTGTTCGAACGCACCACCCACCGGGTCGATCTGACGCCGGCGGGCGCCGCCCTGCTGCCGATGGCGCGCGACATCCTCGAGCGGGTCAACTCGATCCCGTGGCGGCTGAGCGAGGCGGTGCGGCCGCGGCTGGACCGGCTGTTCATCGGGATGCCCGCCGGGGTGCACCCGCTGCTGCGGGAACGGGTCCGGATGCTGGAGGAGGCATGCCAGGAGGTGTGCGAGCTCAAGCGCTGGCCCGGCACCTCGGCGGACCTGGCGGACGCGGTGCACGACGGAAAGCTGGCGATGGCGCTGGCCCGGCTGCCGGTCACCGACCCGGCGTTGGAGATCATCGAGGTGATGCGCGAGCGGCTGGGGGCCGCGGTGCCGGCCGACCGGTTCGCGGGGCGGGAGTCGGTCACCCTCGAAGAGCTGGCCGATCTTTCCTATGTGGCGGTGCCGTACGACGCCACCCCGGCCTATTTCGAGGAAATCGACGCCCGACTGAATTCGGGCGGCGTGAAGAAAAGAATCCGCATCAACATGGCGGATTACTCGGGTACCTCGGAATTGATTTCCTCGGGTATCGCCTTCTCGATGACCATGCTCTCGCCGGAGAGCCCGATGCACCTGTACCGGCTGGACAACGTGGCCGTGCTGCCGGTCGACGGCTTCCAACCCGCCCTGCCCACAGGGCTGTTGTTCCGCAAGGACCGGGCGGGCGAGGGCGGCGACCTGAGCCGTGTCGCCGCCCTGGCGCGGCAGATATTCGCTGAGGTCATGTCCGTCTGACCGCTGTGGTCACACCCGTGTTCGTCAATTGATCATTCCTTCTGAACTCGTTCACGCATAACGTCGTCGGTGAAAACATTCGCCATGAGAATTACTGCGTGAACACGTGAACAGGAGTGATGATGGACATCACGGCCGTCGGCACCACAGGTCCATTGGACGGCGTACGGGTGATCGATCTGTCAACGGTGGTGATGGGGCCCTACGCGACGCAGATCCTCGGCGACCTCGGCGCCGACGTCATCAAGATCGAGTCGCCGTCCGACACGGTACGGGTGGGCCCCTACCGCACCACACCCGGCATGACCCCGCTCAACCTCAACGTCAACCGCAACAAGCGCAGCGTGGCGTTGAACCTGAAGGACGACACCGACCGGGCACGGGCCCTGGAACTGATCGACAGCGCCGACGTACTGGTCACCAACATGCGCCCGGGCGCCCTCGCCCGCCTCGGCCTCGACCACGCCGCCATCGCCGCCCGCAACCCCGGCCTGGTCTACGCCCACGCCCACGGTTTCCGCAGCGACTCCGACCGGGCCGGCAACGCCGCCTACGACGAGACGGTCCAGGCGGCTTCCGGCCTGGTCGACGTGGCCAACCGAGCCCTGGGGACCCCGGCGTACCTCCCGACGATCATCGGCGACAAGGTCTGCGCGCTGACCATCGTCTACACGGTGCTCGCCGCGCTCGTCCACCGCGCCCGCACCGGCACCGGCCAGTACATCGAGATCCCGATGACCGACACGCTCATCGCCTTCAACCTCGTCGAGCACCTGGCCGGCCATGTCTTCGAACCCGCGCAGGGCCACACCGGGTTCCCGCTGTCGATGAAGCGGGGCCACCGAGCGGTACCCACCAAGGACGGTCTCGCCTGCGTCATCCCGTACAACCCGCAGAACTTCCGGGACTTCTTTATCGCAGCCGACCGCGCCGACCTTGCTGCTGACCCACGTGTCAACGGCGAGTCCATCGCCGATGACGACGTCGACGCGCTGATGGAGCTGGTGGGGGAGTGCTCGCCGAGCCTGACCACCGAGGAGTGGGCCTCGGTCTGCGCCAAGCACAGCATCCCGATGGCTCCCGTGCTCGAACTCGACCAGGCGGCCGAGGACCCCTATGTGCGGGGCGGCGGGCTGCTCGACGTGGTTGACCACCCCAGCGAAGGCACCATCCGCTCGATCGGTATCCCGGTGCGGTTCTCCGCCACCCCGGGATCGGTCCGCCGGCCCGCCCCGCTGCCCGGCCAGCACACCGACGAGGTCTTCCGGGAACTCGCCGCCGGCCGCTGACCCACCGTCAACCGAGGACACACACCATGCACAGCACCACCGAGGTGCGGACCGAGGCCAACGGTTCCGCCCTGCTCATCACCATCGACCGGCCCAAGGCGCGCAACGCGGTCGATGCGGCCGTCGCCGCCGGACTGTCCGCGGCCCTGGACCACCTGGAAACGGACCCCGCCCTGCGGGTCGGCGTACTCACCGGCGCCCAGGGCACGTTCAGCGCCGGGATGGACCTCAAGGCCGCGCTGGCCGGCGAATCGCCCGAGATCCCGGGGCGCGGCTTCGGCGGTCTCACCCAGGCCCGCACGACCAAGCCACTCATCGCCGCCGTCGAGGGCTGGGCCATGGGAGGCGGATTCGAACTGGCCCTCGGCTGCGACCTGATCGTGGCCGCCGCCGACGCCCGCTTCGGCCTCCCGGAAGTCAGCCGCGGACTGATCGCGGCAGGCGGCGGAGTGATCCGGCTGCCCAAGCGCATCCCCTACCACCTGGCGATGGAACTGCTGCTGACCGGCGAGCCGATCTCCGGCGAACGCGCCGGACAACTGGGCATCGCCAACCATGTGGTCCCGGCCGGAGAGACGGTCGCCGCCGCACTGCGCCTTGCCGAGCGCATCGCACAGAACGCCCCACTGGCCCTCGCCGCCGTCAAGGAACTCGTCCGCACCGCCGACGGCGCCCCGGAGGAGGCGGCGTTCGCCGCGCAGACGCAGGTGATGGCCTCGCTCGCGGGCTCCGCCGACGTACGCGAGGGCATGACCGCCTTCACCGAACGCCGTTCCCCGGTCTGGCAGGGCCGGTAGGACCCCAGGACCCGAGGGAGAACACACCATGAACCAGCAGGACGTGCCCCGGCACATCGCGACGCCGCTGGCCAACCCGGCCTATCCACCGGTCGTGCCGCGTTTCACCAACCGCGAGTACCTCAACATCGTCTATCGCACCGACCACGAGGCACTGCGCGCGGTGGTACCCGAACCACTGGGGATCGACGAGCCGCTGGTGCGCTTCGAGGTCATGCGCATGGGCGACGTCAGCGGGTACGGACCGTACACCGAGTCCGGCCAGGCGATCCCGGTCCGCCACGAGGGGGAGCGCGGCGAGTATCTGCACGCGATGTACCTGGACAACCTCCCGGCCATCACGTCCGGCCGCGAGGCCAGTGCCTATCCCAAGACGGCCGGCTCGCCCGCCCTGTACGTCGACCACGGCGCGCTGGTCGGGGTCCTCGACGTCGGCACCCTCCGGGTGGCGACCGCGACGATGGGCTACAAGCACTACGAGTTGTCGGTCGAGGAGGCCGTGGCCCAGGTCGGTGTGCCGACGTACATGCTCAAGCTGGTCCCGGGATTCGACGGGGCGCCGCAGGTCGCCCAACTGGTGCGCACCGAGATCACCGACATCACCGTGAAGGGCGCCTGGACCGGCCCCGCCCGGCTGGAGCTGTTCGCGCACGCGCTGGCACCGCTGGCCGACCTGCCGGTCCGCGAGATCGTCTCCGCCAGCCACATCCTGACTGATCTGACCCTGGCGCCGGTCAAGCCGGTCCACGACTACCTGGCCCACCCCGCCGCCCCCGCCCACTTCGCTCGGTGAGCAGGGCCAGGCCACGGACGCAGAGAGAAGACATGTGATGACCAAGCCCTTCACCACCGCCGCGGTCGTCGGCGCCGGGACGATCGGCCTGTCCTGGGCCGCGCTGTTCGCCGGCCACGGCATGCGGGTACGGATCACGGACCCACGGCCGGACCTGGCCGAGGCCGTCGACCAGACACTCGACCAGGCCGCCGGCCATCTGGCCGCGCAAGGCCTGGACGTGAGCGGCCTCACCGAGCGGGTGCACATCGCCGACGACCTCGCCGACGCGGTACGCGACGCCGACGTCGTGCAGGAGAACGGCCCGGAGAACGTCGCCTTCAAGCGGAAGCTGTTCAGCGACCTGGTCGCCGCCGCCCCCGCGCACGCGCTGCTGCTCAGCTCCTCCTCGGCGATCCCGTCGACAGCGTTCACCGACACCATCGAGGACGCCGGCCGCATCCTGATCGGCCACCCATTCAACCCACCGCACCTGGTACCGCTGGTGGAGGTGGTGCCCGGAGAGCGCACCTCGCCGGAGAGCGTGGCCCGGGCCGTGGAGTTCTACCGCTTCGTCGGCCGGGTCCCGGTCGTCGAACGCAAGGAGATCCCCGGCTTCGTCGGCAACCGCCTGCAGAACGCCCTCAGCCGGGAGGCCATCTACCTCGTCGAGCAGGGCGTCGTCAGCCCGGCGGAACTGGACACCGTGATGGTGAACTCACTCGGCCTGCGCTGGGCGACGGTGGGGCCGTTCCTCGGCGCGCACCTCGGCGGCGGCCCCGGTGGCTACCGGTACATGGCCGAGCACATCGGCGTGTCCATGCAGCAGATGTGGGACTCGCTCGGCCGCCCCGAGCAGAGCCCCGAACAGACCGAACGACTCGTCGCCGCCGTCGAGCACGCCTACGGCTCCCGCTCCTACGCCGACCTCAGCCGGGAACGCGACGCCCAGCAGATCGCCGTGCTGTCCGCCCGGGACAACGCCACCAGCATCGAGAAGGAGACCCGCTCATGACCGCCGTACTGCCCGAAAAGGCTTCCGAGATCGCTTCCGTCGGCGAACGGCTGGCCGCGGACTTCTACGACGTCGAGTCGCTGCTGCCGCCGCACGAGCGGGAACTGCTGCTGCGCGCCCGGGCGTTCATGCGCACCGAGGTCAAGCCGCTGGTCAACGAGTACTGGGCCAAGGGGGAGTTCCCCCGCGAACTCATCGGCAGGTTCCGCGAACTCGGACTCGCCGGTGTCCCCTACGAGGGCTACGGCGATCCCTCACCGGCCGGGAGCAATCTGCTGGTCGGCATGCTGTCGATGGAGTACACCCGTACCGACGCCTCCAGCGCCACCTTCTTCGGCGTGCACAACGGTCTGGCGATGTACAGCATCTACCGCGGTGGCGACCAGGAACAGCGGGACCGCTGGCTGCCCTCGATGGCCGCGCTGGACACCATCGGCGCCTTCGCGATGACCGAACCGCTCGGCGGCTCCGACGTGGCCGGCGGCATGCGCACCACCGCCCGCCGGGACGGCGAGAACTGGGTGCTCAACGGGGCCAAGCGGTGGATCGGCAACGCGACGTTCGCCGACCTGGTGGTGGTCTGGGCCCGCGACGAGGCGGACGACAAGGTCAAGGGCTTCGTGGTGGAGAAGGGCACCCCGGGCTTCTCCCCGGTCAAGATCGAGAACAAGATCGCGTTCAGGATCGTGGAGAACGCCGAGATCACCCTGACCGACGTCAAGGTGCCCGAGGCCAACCGGCTGCAACGGATCGACTCCTTCCGCGATGTGGCCGAGATCCTCCGCGCCACCCGCAGCGGGGTCGCCTGGCAGGCCCTCGGCGTGATGATCGGCGCCTACGAGCTGGCGCTCGACTACGCCAAGCAGCGCCGGCAGTTCGGCCGCCCGATCGCGCGGTTCCAGATGGTGCAGGATCTGCTGGTCAAGAGCCTCGGCAACATCACCGCCTGCTGGGGCATGCTGGTCCAGCTCGCGCGACTGCAGGACGCGGGCGTCTTCCGGGACGAGCACTCCTCGCTGGCGAAGGCGTTCGTCACCTCGCGGATGCGCGAGGTCGTGGGGTGGTGCCGGGAGATCTTCGGCGGCAACGGCATCGTCCTCGACTACGACATCGCCCGGTTCTTCGCCGACGCCGAGGCGATCTACTCCTTCGAAGGCACCCGCGAGATGAACACCCTCATCGTCGGCAAGGCGGTCACCGGCGAGAGCGCCTTCATCTGACCGTCGGCTCCCACAGGCCCCGCGCCGGCTCCGAGTGCAGTGTCCTCGGGGTCGGCGCGGACCAGTGCTCAGGCGCTGCCGTGGCCATGAGGTGGGCTTGTGCCGGGCCGCGCGGGGGTGCATGTGTGCCCGGTCGTGGGCTGTGCTGTGGTGCTTCGGCCAGGAGCCGCGCATGTGCGTATCCGGCCACGATCCCCTGCTGCCCGCGCGGCGGAAGTCGCGCTCGAGGCCATCCGGCGGGGAGGTGCACTCTTGCCGTTCCAGCCGTGAAGTCGCGCTCGCGTTGCCGCGCCCCGGAGTGCGCTTGTGCTGCCGCGCCCAGGAGTTGCGCTTGTGCCGCGCGTCCGGAGTCCCGCTCATGCTGCCGCATCCGGAGCAATGCGGCCCTCGGCGCGGTGCGCGACCGGCGCCGCCCGGCACCCGTCCTGTGCGCTGCGCACAAGTGCCGCCCCGAGCGTCGTCGTCCGCGCCCATGGGCCGGGAGCACCGCCGATTCGTACCGTCTCTCCTCACGTACCGGACATCCGTCCCGCCTTCCCAGGGACGCGAACCCCGTCCGGCCGACGTCCGTCGACGTACTTCGAGGAGCCGACATGCACATCGCGGAACTGCCAGATCTGCGAGCCCGGCGGGACGCGGACGGTCCCTGTATCGCTGATGATGTGTCAACTCTCGACAATGCGGCGTTCATTCGCCGCGTCCGGCGAGCCGCAGCGGCTCTGCGGACGCGGGGCGTCGGACGCGGGGACGTGGTGGCGCTGCTGTTGCCCAACACAACCGACTTCGTCGTCGCGCTGTTCGCCGCCTGGCGGCTCGGCGCGACGGTGACCCCGGTCAACCCGGCGCTGACCGAGACCGAGAGGCGCCACCAGCTCGATGACGCGGATGCCGTCGTGGTCGTCACCGCAGAGCCGTCGCCGCTCACCGGGGCGGTCACGGTGGCCGAGCTGGCCTCCGGGCCCGAGGACAGGGCCGCGCCGGAGACGGACGCGGACGCGCTCGCCCTGCTGATCTACACCAGCGGCAGCACCGGGCGCCCCAAGGGCGTGATGCTCGACCACGCCAACCTCGCCGCCATGGCGGGGATGATGATCGGCGCCGCCCGGCTGTCCGAGACCGACCACAGCCTGCTGATCCTGCCGCTGTTCCACGTCAACGGGATCGTGGTCGGCGTGCTGTCCCCGCTGCTGGCCGGCGGCCGGGTCACGGTGGCCGGACGGTTCCGGGCGGAGACCTTCTTCGAGCTGGTCGCCTCGGTCCGCCCGACCTGCTTCTCCGCGGTTCCGGCGATCTACTCGATGCTCGCCGAACTGCCGGACCAGGCCGCGCCCGACACGTCCTCGGTGCGGTTCGCCGCCTGTGGCGCGGCCCCGATGCCGCCCGCGCTCATCGAGCGGTTCGAGCGGCGCTACGGCATCCCGATCCTGGAGGGCTACGGACTGTCCGAGGGCACCTGCGCCTCCACCACCAACCCGCTGGACGGTCCGCGCAAGCCCGGCACGGTCGGGTTGCCGCTGCCCGGCCAGCAGGTCGCCGTGATGGATCCGCAGGGCCGGATCATGCCGCCCGGAGCGACCGGCGAGGTGGTGGTGCGCGGGCCCAACGTGATGCGTGGCTACCTGGGCCGCCCGCTGGAGACCGCCCGCACCGTGGTCGACGGCTGGCTGCACACGGGTGATGTCGGCCGCTTCGACGAGGACGGCTATCTGGTGCTGGTCGACCGTATCAAAGACATGATCATCCGGGGTGGGGAGAACATCTACCCCACGGAGATCGAGACCGTCCTCGGCGACCACCCCGACGTGCTCGAAGCCGCCGTAGTGGGCGCCGCCGACGAGCGGCTCGGCGAAATGCCGGTGGCCTTCGTGGCACTGCGCCCGGGCGCGGCGGCAGACACCGGCGACCTGCTCGAACACTGCCGGGCCCAGCTGGCCAGGTTCAAGGTGCCCACCGAGATCACCCTCGTCGACCGACTGCCGAGGAACCCCGTCGGCAAGACGGACAAACCCGCACTGCGGGCCAGGGCCGCCGCCACCAGCGCCCTCACCACGGCCGGCTGAACGGGAACGGGAGGCAGCCATGGGATTCCTCGCACCGACCACGGCGGACATCGACGTACGGCAGTGGCGCACCCGCCCCTACCACCAGCGCATCAGGCCGCTGGCCCAGCACTGGGCCATGCACGGCTTCGGCACTCCCGGCGTCGTTCACCTGCTGTACCTGGTGAAGATCACCGCGTACGCCCTCGGCGGCATCGCGGTCGTCTCCGCGACGCCCGGTATCGGCGGCATCGCGGACTTCGGTTCCTGGTGGGCGGAGCCGATCGTCTATCAGAAACTCGTCGTCTGGACGCTGTTGTACGAGGTTCTGGGCCTTGGCTGCGGCTCGGGCCCGCTGAGCTCGCACTTCCTGCCGCCGGTCGGCGCCTTCCTGCACTGGCTGCGCCCGGGCACCGTACGGCTGCCTCCGTGGCCGGGCAGGATCCCGTTCACCTCCGGGACGCGGCGTACGGCCGCCGATGTGACGCTGTACGCCGCGGTGTTGGGCGCGGCGGTGTGGCTGCTGTTCACGCCGGGCGAAGGCGGTGGTGGCGTGTTGGCGCCGTGGCGCGTCGCCGTCCTCGCGACGCTGCTCGCGCTGCTCGGGCTGCGCGACAAGACCGTCTTCCTGGCCGCCCGCGCGGAGCACTACGGGCTGACGCTGCTGGTCTTCCTCTTCCCGGTGACCGACCAGACCGCCGCGCTGAAACTGGTCATGCTCGCCCTGTGGTGGGGCGCCGCCTCCTCCAAGCTCAACCGCCACTTCCCGTTCGTGGTGGCGGTGATGATCAGCAACAGTCCGCTGCGCCCGGCCTGGTTCAAGCGCCGGCTGTACCGGCACTACCCCGACGATCTCCGGCCGTCCGCTCTCGCCGCCGCGGCCGCGCACGGCGGCACGGTCATCGAGTACGTGGTGCCCCTGGTCCTGATGCTGTCGCATGGAGGGCCCGTCACCACGATCGCCCTGACCGTGATGGTCGTCTTCCATCTGCACATCATGTCGACCTTCCCGATGGGCGTGCCGCTGGAGTGGAACATCTTCTTCATCTACTCCGCGCTCGTCCTCTTCGGCCACGACGCCGCGGTCGGCGCCTTCGCCCTGCACTCCCCGCTGCTTGCCGCGGTGCTGGTGCTGAGCCTGGTTGCGGTCCCGGTGCTCGGCCATGTCCGCCCCGACCTGGTGTCGTTCCTGCCCTCGATGCGCTACTACGCCGGGAACTGGGCCACCAGCCTCTGGTGTTTCCGCAAGGGCACCGAGCACCGGCTGGGCGAGCACATCGTCAAGGCGTCCGGTCTGCCCGTCGACCAGCTCACCCGCCTGTACGGTGCCGAGGCCGCCGAGCTGGTGCTGCACCAGGGGCTGGCCTGGCGGGCGATGCACAGCCACGGCCGGGCGCTGGTCGGACTGCTGCCGCGGGCCCTGGACGACGTGGAGGCCTACGATGTGCGGGACGGCGAGACGGTGGCGGGAGCGGTCCTCGGCTGGAACTTCGGCGACGGCCATCTGCACGACGAGCAGCTGATCGCCGCCGTACAGCAGCGGTGCGGCTTCGCGCCGGGCGACCTGCGCGTCGTCCTGCTCGAGTCACAGCCGACGCACCGCCAGAGCCAGCACTACCGCATCGTGGACGCGGCGACCGGCCTGATCGAGGAGGGCCATGTGAAGGTAGGGGAGATGGTGACCCGGCAACCCTGGCTCGACGAGACGTCGGCGTTTCCCGTCGAGCCCGTCGCCACACCGCGACCGGCGACCGAGGTGGCGGCCGCGCATGAGTGACGCGATCGTGGTGGGGGCCGGCCCGAACGGGCTGGCCGCCGCCGTAGCCCTGGCCCAGCGAGGCCTGAAGGTGACCGTCCTGGAGGCCGCCGACGAGATCGGCGGCGGCACCCGCAGCAGCGAGCTGACCCTGCCCGGACTGCTGCACGACCACTGCTCCGCGGTCCACCCGCTGGGCGTCGGCTCGCCCTTCCTGCGGACACTCGGCCTGGAGCGGTACGGCGTCGACTGGGCGTGGCCCGAAGTCGATCTGGCCCACCCGCTGGACGGCGGGCGGGCCGGGGTGCTGGTCCGCTCACTGGAGGCGACCGTGCGCGGGCTCGGCGCGGACGGCCCGGCCTGGCAGCGGCTGTTCGCCCCGCTGGCCGCCGACTTCGACGCGCTCACCGAAGATGTGCTGCGCCCGGTGCCTCATCTGCCCGCCCACCCGGTGGCGCTGGCCCGCTTCGGGCTGCGGGCGCTCCAGCCGGCCACGGCGGTGGCCCGGCGCTGGCGCACCGAGGAAGCCAGCGCGCTGTTCGCGGGAGCGGCGGCGCACCTGATGTATCCGCTGACCGGGCCGGCCAGTTCCGCAGTCGGGCTGATGCTCGTCGGCGCCGCCCACCGCTTCGGCTGGCCGGTCTCCCGCGGCGGGTCACGGACCATCACCGATGCCCTGGCCGCACTCCTCGCCCAGCTCGGCGGGACCATCCAGACGGGCGTGCGGGTCGACTCCCTGGCCGAACTCGCCCCGGCCCGGATCGTCATGCTCGACACCGCGCCCGGCGCCGCGGCCCGCATCTGCGGCGACCGGCTGCCCGGACGGGTGCGCCGGGCCTACCGCGGGTGGCGGCACGGCCCTGCGGCCTTCAAGGTGGACCTCGCCGTCCAGGACGGCATCCCCTGGACCCATGAGGCATGCCGCCGCGCCGGCACCGTCCACCTGGGCGGCACCCTGGAGGAGGTCGTCCGCACGGAGGAGCAGACCGCCGACGGGCGGATGCCCGAGCGCCCGTTCGTCCTGGTCGGCCAGCAGTACCTGGCCGACCCCGGCCGCTCCCGCGACAACGTCCACCCCGTCTGGGCGTACGCCCACGTCCCGCATGGTTACTCCGGTGACGCCACCGAGGCCGTGCTGCGCCAGATCGAGCGGTTCGCGCCGGGCTTCAGAGAACGGATCGTGGGGCTGGCGGTGCGCTCGACCGTCGAACTGGCCCAATACAACACGAACTTCGTCGGCGGTGACATCGTCGCCGGTGCCAACAGCGCACGGCAGGTAGTGCTGCGCCCCCGCCTGACCGCCGACCCCTACAGCACCGGCATCCCCGGCGTCTACCTGTGCTCGGCGGCCACCCCGCCCGGCGCCGGCGTGCACGGCATGTGCGGTGCGAACGCCGCCCACTCCGCGCTGCGCTATCTGGCCCGGTGAACGACCCCGTGCAGCGGCCGGCGGACGGGGCACCCGATCCGGTCGTCCTCGCGGCCCAGGTGGTGCAGGCGCACCGGGACGAGTTCATCGCCAAGCTGGTCGCCACCACCGAGGCGGAGATATCCCAGCTGGAACACGACGAGCCGCTGCACGGACTCCTGGAAGCCAGCATCACCGAGAACATCGTCACCGCCCTGCACGTGATCATCAACCGGATCGATCCGCTGACCGTGGACGCCCCCGCCTCGGCCGTCTCGTACGCACGCCGGCTCGCCCAGCGCGACGTTCCGCTCTCGGCCCTGCTGCGCGCCTACCGCCTGGGCCATGCGCAGAGCCTGGACCTGGTCCTCGGGGAGGCGGTCCGGCTCGGGCTGCCGGACCCGGCCGGCACCGTCATCGCCCTCGTCCACCTCACCTCCGCCTATCTGGACCGGGTCTGCGACCAGATCGGCCGCGCCTACGAGGAGGAGCGCGAACGCTGGGTGGACACCCGCGGTGTGCTGCGCCAGTACTGGGTGGGTCAGCTCCTGGACAACCCGCGGGTCGATCCGCGGCAGGCCGAGACCGCCCTCGACTACCCGTTGTCCGGCAGCCACCTGGCCATCGAGGTCTGGCGCCACGACACTGAGGCAACCACCGACAACGCCGCCGTCTTCGACCGGCTGACCTCACTGCTGCACACCGTGCTGCGCGCCCAGGGCCGCCCCCTGCTCGTGCACACCGACGAGGCCCACGCACGGATATGGCTGGCCGTCAGGCCCGACTGCCGCGTGGACCCCGACACGGTCGCCGCCGAACTGGCCGACGCCGCGCTCCCGGTGCGGGCCGCCCTCGGCATCGTCCGACCGGGACTCGACGGCTTCCGCCGCAGCACACGCGCCGCCGCCCGCGCCAAGGCCCTCGCCCTCTCAGCGGGGCCCGGCGCCCCGCGCGTGGTCGCCTTCGCCCGCGTCGCCCCCGTCGCCCTGCTGGTCGACGAGCCTCGCGAACTGGCTGACTTCGTCTCCGACACCCTCGGCGACCTCGCCGTGGACGACGCCCGCTGCGAACTCATCCGCGAGACGCTGCGCGTCTTCCTCGCCACCAATCGCAGCTACGCCGCCACCGCGGACCAGCTGATGGTCCACCGCAACACCGTCCACTACCGAGTCCAGCGGGCCGTCGACCACCACCACCTCAACCTGGACGCCGACGCTTTCGACCTCCACTTCGCTCTCAACGTGTGCCACTGGCACGGGGCGAAGGTCCTGCGCCGCAAGCGGCGATGACGGGGCGCGGGCGGCAACACTCGCGAGCTGACCGGCCCGCACCTTCGGTCCCTGGTCGCGGGTCCGCGGACGACCGCGCGGACGGCCGGGTGACGACGCGTCGGGGCGTATGCAGCCTGAGGGGGCGTCGGGCAGAAGCGCCCGGGCGTGTGTGCCGCAGTCGCGCGGCGGGTCCGCCCAGGACTTGCCTGGCGTCCGACGCAGGGCTGTCGGCGACTACTTCGTGCGCAGCATGAGAGCGTGCCGGGTGTTGTCGCCGTAGACGCCGGTCTCGTCCCCGCGAATGCCGTACCGCTCCTGGAACCGGGCCACGGCCTGTTGCACCTCGGTGTCGAAGCGGCCGTCGATGGCACCGCCCGGGTAGGCGTGCGGGATCTGGAGCAGACGTACCTGCAACTCGTACACCCCATGGCCACTGTCGCCGATGCGCAGTACCCCGGTGCCGGGGATCTCGGGGAGAGAGGTGTTGCCAGGCGTCGGCCGGCCCGGTTGCCCGGAAGGCGGGGACGGGACCGCGGGTGCGGGCGTCTCAGGCAGGGGCAGGTCCGGCTGTCCCAGTGAGGCGGGGGGCACTGCCGGTGCGGAATGCCCGTTGCCGAGCAGCGAAGAGGCAACGATCAATCCGCTCACGGCACCCAGTCCGAAGACTCCGGCCACACGGGTGTGCCGCCGGTCGGTGATGCGCCGATGTCCTCGCATTCCTTTCTGCTCATGCGTGCGCACGGGTTCGGGTCGCTGTGGCGCCAGGGAGGGCGGGGCGACGAGGCGGTCCGCTGACGAAGCCGAGCCTTGGCGGGCGGCCGAGTGGGGGGTGTCCGCAGGTGGGTCGGTCGTGCGGTGCGCGCCGTCCGGGGAAGTGGCCGAGGGCGGGAAGGCGGCCGGTGGCTCGGGGCGCGTCGGGCCTCCGTCGCTCGTGGCGGGAGGCCTTGCCGCCTCTGGTGGCGGGACTGCCTCCGGTCGCCTACCGCGTGACCACAGCGGCTCGACCGCGGCATCCTGCGGGGCCCGGTGCAGGCGACCGGGGTGCGGCGGGTCCGCGACCGACGGTAAGAGGCCTTGCGGGCCGACCGGAACCAGCTCAGGTCGAGGACCCACCCCCTGTGTCCGTCGGTAGGGGGGTGGCGACGGGGACGGGATGGGATGAGCGGGGCCGCCGTTCCCGCCTGCTTCGCTTTGGACATCGAAGGACGGCGGCCGGTTTGGCGGGTTTGCGGTCCGCCTGTACTCCTCCTCCATCGCGTACAGGTCGGCGCGTGCGGCATCCAGCGCGTCCAGGACCGTCTGAAAGGAGTCCTGGACTTCTTGCGCGGGGTCACGCCCCGACGTGCTGGCTCGGAGCGGTTCGGCCTCGTTGAATCCCATCGGCAGTCCTCCTCGACCGACCTCCGAGGATTCCGGGCCCGATCACACCAGCGATCTGTGAACTGGCCTGCGTGCCAGGAGCGTTGGGTCGTTGTCGCGTGTTGGGGGAGCCGTGCCGCCAGGGTGCTCACGGTTTCCTTGTGAAGCGATACGCAGTCCGTATGGCGTTGTCTCAATCCGCCGCCGGTTGACAGCCGCATCTCTACCCCCGGAGTGGGCTTGGCGATGGGCTGTCAGGGCACGTCGGGGCTCTGTCCAGCGACGACCTTCACCGAGGAGTACTTACGGCGTAGTTCCTTCAGAGGCTGGTACTCCGGCGAGTCCCAGAACTCCTGCAGCGCGGCCTTGGACGCGAACTCGTGGATGACCAGGGTGGCGGGTTCCCAGTCTCCTTCCAGGACGACGGCATTGTCGTCGATCAGCAGGTTGCGGGCGCCGGACTGCTCGATGAGCGGAGTCACACCGTCGATGTACTGCTGGAATCCGGCGGGATCGGAAACATCAAGGTCTATGACGACGTATGCGGGCACGATCGATACTCCTGCGTGTCGAGGTCGGGACCTGTCGACCTCGACGATACGGAGACCCAACTGGCTTTTCCCATACGTGTGATGGGTCAGAACATGCGTCATCGTCCCGCTCCGGGGCGGACCGGTAATGTGGTCCCGTGGACGTGGTCAGCGATGTGATCGCCACGATGAGGGTCGGCCGTGCCAAGTTCACCCACTCCCGCCGGGTCGGCGAGTGGGGCAACCGGTTCGGCCCCTACCCGGGCGCGGGGTTCCACATCGTGCTGCACGGCAGTTGCTGGCTCCTGCCGCCCGACGGCGCGGCGTTGCTGCTGACCGCAGGTGATGTGGTCTTCCTGCCGCACGGGGCCATGCACGGCGTCAGCAGTGATCCCAATCAGGTTCCGGCCCTCCTGCAACCCGAGGCGGACCCGAAACGCAGGGACGTCGTCGCAAGTGACCCGCGGCCAGGACACGGTACGGGCGAGGCCGTTTTGCTGTGCGGTGCGTACCGGCTGGACCGGGGACAGGTACACCCCTTCCTGCGTGCACTGCCCGACGTGATCCACATCCCCGCGGGACCAGGCCGCCACCCGGCGCTGCGGGCCGTTGTCGATCTGCTCGGCGCGGACGTGCAGGACTCAAGGCCGGGAGCGGACGCCGCCCTGCCTGCCCTGCTGGACCTGCTGCTGGTCTACGTCCTGCGTGCGTGGCTGGATGAGGAGACCTCGCGCAGCCCCTCCGCCGGCTGGTGCGCCGCGTTGACCGATCCGGCAATCGCCGCTGCGCTCAACCACATTCACCGCCACACGGCGTACCCGTGGACGGTGCAGGAACTCGCCCATCGCGTCGGCATGTCGAGGACAGTCTTCGCGAGGCGGTTCACCCACTTGGTGGGACAGGCACCGATGGCGTATGTGACCTGGTGGCGGCTGAGCACCGCGGCTCGGATCCTGCGCGATGGAGACGATCCACTCGCAGCGGTGGCCCAACAGGTCGGGTACACCTCCGAGTTCGCCTTCGCCAACGCCTTCAAGCGCGCTTTCGGCGTCGCTCCCGGACGCTTCAGGCGCGCACAACACGCACCGCGACTGGTGCAGTAGGCGCCCCAGCAGTCGTTCATCACCGGCTGTCATCCTGCCGCCGGACAGCCGGTACGGCTGTCCGGCGACGCCTCCGATCCGATCATTTCCCAGGGAGCTCCCGTGCTTCCCCAACCCGACGCCAGTGTGCAGCGCAGTACCGAGGAAACGAGTGGTTGATCAGGGGCAGTTGACGGCCGTGTCGCCGGTGTCGCGGTTGCAGGTGTCGAAGCCGAGGCCGCCGTCCAGGCTGTCGTTGGCGATCATGTTGTCCACGGCGTTGAGGGTGTCGTTGCCCTCGCCGCCGAGGTGCGTGTCGTTGCCGCGGCCCCCGGTGAGGGTGTCGTTGCCCTGGTCACCCCCGAGGGTGTCGTTGCCATCGTCGCCGTTGAGAGTGTCGTTGCCGGCGTTGCCGTTGATGGTGTCGTTGCCGGCCAGCCCGGAGATCGTGTCGTTGCCGGGGCCGCCGTTGATGGTGTCGTTGCCCGGCGTCGCCCGCGGTCCGGTGGCAGCCGGGTCGTCGCCGACGAGCCGGTCCGCCCGGGGGCCGCCGTTGAGGCGGTCGTCACCCGCACCGCCGATCACCGTTCCGGCGGCCTCCAGGTTCGGGGAGATGGTGACGCTGTCATCGGCGTCGTCGGCGTTGACCCGTATCGATGTGACGGGCAGCGGACACTCTGCCGTGTGCGTCCCCGTCGACTGACACGGGGCTACGGCGGATACGGTGTCCCCCGCGTCCGTCACCACGACAACGTTGCCCTGACGCCGGACGGTGATGTCGTTCGCCACACCCTGGTCGGCTGTGACGACCAGGGCGTCGCCCACCTCCTGCACGACCGTGGTCCCGGCCAGGCTTGTGCCGGGGGCCGCACCGGGCGCGGCGAAGGCGGCGGTCAGCGGGGCGCAGGTGAGTGCGCCGATCGCCGCCACCGTGGTGCAGATGCTTCGTGTTCTCATCGGTGCCCGCCTTTTCGTGTTGTCTCGCTGCGTACGGGTACTGGCGTGCTGCTCACTCGCGCTGGT
Source organism: Streptomyces sp. NPDC111802 (assembly GCF_055634335.1). Taxonomy (NCBI): domain Bacteria; kingdom Bacillati; phylum Actinomycetota; class Actinomycetes; order Kitasatosporales; family Streptomycetaceae; genus Streptomyces; species Streptomyces sp. NPDC111802. Next base: position 181,950 of record NZ_JBVKCZ010000019.1, read on the forward strand.
CAGGGGCATCCGCTGACGTTGTCGCCCAAGTCGGCGCGGCAGTCGTCCACGTCGGCGCCGCCTTCGACGTAGTCGTTGCCGCTGACGTTGTCCACGGCGTCGATGGTGTCCCGGCCGTTGCCGCCCTCGGCGTAGTCGTTGCCGGCGCCGGCGACGATCTGCTCGTTGCCGCCGCCGCCGTAGATCACGTCGTTGCCGGCACCGCCGTCCACGATGTCCGAGCCGCCGCGGCCTTCGATGGAGTCATTGCCGGAGCCGCCGAAGATCCTGTCCGCCTCGGCTCCCCCGGTCAGCGTGTCGTTTCCTGCGCCGCCGGAGAGGAAGTCGGATCCCTCGTCGCCTTCGAGGGTGTCGTTGGCGGATCCGCCGTAGAGGCTGTCGTTGCCGGCACCGCCGATGAGGGTGACGCCGAGGGCCGCCAGCGAGGAGGTGACGTTGTCGTCCTGGTCGCCGGCGTTGACCACGAGTTCGGTGGTGTCGGCGGCCCTGCAGGCGACTTCGGTCGTGCTGATGGCGGTGCAGTCGCCGGACGGTGCGACCGTGTCTCCGGTGTCCCTGATTCTGATGCTGCTGCCTGACTGCCAGACGCTGATCGTGTTGCCCCGGCCGACTCCGGCGGTGACCGTGATGGTGGTGCCGGTCTTGTTCACCAGCGTCGTGGCGAGAAGACGTGGCGTCGGTGCGTCGGCCGCGCGGGCCACGCCCGTGAGGCAAAGGGTAAGACCGGACACCGTGGCCAGAAGTGCCACGGTGCGATGGTGCGTTCGCTTCATGACCTGCTCCTGAAATAGGGCGCTGAATTGCGATCTCGCAGCTGTGCGCATTGCTTCTCGGCCGAAATTTCCGGTGCTTGCGCAAAGGAGCGCTTCCTTTTGCGGTCTGTCGACCGCAGCCGGGACCGACAACCGGCCCCGGCGGAGCACCGGGGAAATGGTGTGCCGCAAGCGCCGAACGTGCGGCTGCCGCCCGTCCCGGCGTGACACCCGGATGTCCTTGCTGCATTCAACAGTCCTCAGTCCGCGCAGACTCCTCCCGTTCCGTCATGGCCGACGCCCGCTCGACCCGGTGATCGGCACCGGCGCCTGGGCACCCAGAGCATGTCTGGATGCGAAGCCGTGCTGAAGCCGAATTAGCGCCATTGCCGGATACAACGGTCTCCGCGCGTGGATCGTCCCCCTGGACGGTAATGGGATCATCTGTGGGCATGCCTGCCGTTTGATTTGCACCAGTCCCGGCTGTGTCAATTCACGATTCATCCGTAGCGCATTCAATTAGTCGCTGGTAACGCTGATTCGGCCCGCGGTCGATCTGCAAGGGTTCGGCCTGCCCCCACGCGTCCAGACCCTTGTCCCGGCCCGCGGGCTCCCCTACGGTGATGCGGAACATGCCGACCAGTTGGTATGCCGGACCGGGTGGAGGCCGTCGTGGCGGACAGCGCGCGCGTGCAGGAGTACTTGGCCGATGTACGGGCCCGCCAGCAGCGCGTATGGCCGGACTCGATGCCGAGGGAGGTGGTGTACCCGCTCGGGCAGCGGCCGCTCACCGACCATCTGCGGCACTGGGCCCGGCGCCATCCCGACCGCGTCGCGATCACCTTCTACGGCGAGCAGATCACGTACGCGGCGCTGGAGGACCTGACGGCGCGGCTGTGCGGCTGGCTGCAGCGCAGCGGCGTACGCCCCGGAGACCGTGTCGGGGTGTTCCTGCCCAACTGCCCGCAGTTCGTCGTCGCCATGCTCGGCATCCTGCGCGCCGGAGCCGTGCACGTCCCGGTGAACCCGATGTTCCGGGAGCACGAGCTGCGGCACGAACTGGCCGACGCCGGGGTGGAGGTCCTGATCACTCTGGACACCCTGCTACCGCTGGTCGAGGCGGTGCGGCCCGACACCGCCGTACGGAACGTACTCGTCACCAGCCTTGCCGACATGCTCCCCTCCGATCCGGTGCTGCCGCTGCCGCCCGGCCTGGCAGCCGTCGGCTCGGTCGGCAGCGGGTGGGCGCAGGCCGTCGGCGGCGAGCCCGGCCAGGACCAGCCGGCCGACCTGGACGCGCTCGCCGCGCTCAACTACACCGGAGGGACCACCGGCCTGCCCAAGGGATGCGAACACACCCAGCGGCACATGCTCTACACCGCGGCGACGGCGGCGGCCGCCAGCGGCATGGACCTCTCCGGCGACAACCCCGACGTGCTGCTGATCTACGTGCCGGTCTTCTGGATCGCCGGCGAGGACTTCGGCATCCTGCTGCCACTGCTCACCGGCAGCGGCATCGCGCTGCTCACCCGGTGGGACCCCGAGGCCGTGCTGCAGGCGATCGAGCGGTACCAAGTGACGCTGATGCTGGGCACGGTCGACAACTACGTCGAGCTGATGGAGCACCCCGGCCTGCCCGGCACCGACCTGTCCAGCCTGGCGCAGCCGCGGGCGATGTCGTTCGTGCGCAAGCTGACACCGGCGATCCGGTCCCGGTGGAGCTCCCTGGTCGGCGAGCACAGCGTGCTGCAGGAGGCGGCGTACGGCATGACCGAGACGCACACCGCGGACTCCTTCACCACCGGGTTCCAGGACGGGGACCACGACCTGCTGACCGAACCGGTCTTTTGCGGACTGCCCGTGCCGGGAACCGAGTTCATGGTGGCCGACGGGGAGAGCGGCGAGCCGCTGCCGCTGGGCGAGCGCGGCGAGATCCTCGTACGCTCCCCCTCCCTGCTCACCGGATACTGGCGGCAGCCGGAGGCCACCGGCCGGGTCCTGCGCGACGGCTGGCTGCACACCGGTGACATCGGAATGATCGACGAGGACGGGTGCCTGCACTACCTCGGCCGCGACAAGGAGATGATCAAGGTCTCGGGTATGAGCGTCTTCCCGTCCGAACTGGAGGCGCTGCTGGCCCGGCACCCGGATGTGCTGACCGCGGCGGTGGTACCGATGGACGATCCCCAACGGGGACAGGTGCCGCTGGCGTTCGTCCAGCCCCGCCCCGGTGCCGCGCTCGACGCCGAGGGCGTGTGCGCGTGGGCGCGGGCGAACATGGCCCCGTACAAGGTACCCGTGGTGAGGTGCGTCGACGTCCTGCCCATGACCACCACCGGCAAGGTGAAGAAGGGCGAGCTGCTGGAGCAGGCCGCGCGCGTCGCCGTGCCCCCGGCGTCCCCGGCCGCTGCCGATGCCTACGGAAAGGACCGGTGACGATGCAATGCCGGTGAGTTAGGACGTTTCTGCAGGTAGCGGCGGGTGTCTGGCAACTTTCAGCGAGTAGTGGACGTTACTGGGAGTGCGTGGTTGGTCT
>NZ_JBVKCZ010000020.1:0-146317 GCF_055634335.1 Streptomyces sp. NPDC111802
GGTGTGGTGCCGGCCTCGTACCAGCCGGCGAGGTTCTTCCGTTCCGCGGGCGGCACATCGAGGCTGCCCGTCTTCGTCAGACCCAGGCCCATGAGGGGGGCGTCCACGCGGATCGAGGGGATGCGTATCCGGTCGGGAGGGGAGGGCGGGAGCGCGAGGGCGGCGTCGTGCAGGGGGTCGCGCGGGTCGGCGGGCGGGCGGCCGGTCTCCGGGGCCGCCGCGGCCCCGGTGACGTCCCCGCTCTGCGCCGCCGACGGCTGCGGCGGGGCGTGCGTCCCGGCGCCGTTGTGCAGCAGCCAGGCGCCGGAGCAGAGGGCGAGCACGGTGACGGCGGCTATCGCGGCGTCGCCGACGCCCCTGTGACTGCGCACGCGAGCCTCCTGGGACTCTCCTCGGGCCACCCGATCCCCCTCCGGGCCGCGAGGGGCATCGGACCCGGAGGGGGAGGGGACATGCGGTACCGGCGGACGGACAGCGGAGGGTGTCCGTCAGATCCCGTCGCCTCTCGCCCGGCGATGCAGGAGCCAGGTACCGCCCGCGGCGGCGACGGCGAGAGCCGTCACGCCGGCCGCGGTCTGCACGGGATCGGTGCCAAGAGCGCCGCCGACCCCCGTCTTCACACTTCCTCTCGGATGCACCTGTCCGCGCGCCGACGTCAGCGTGACCACCAGGTCGCCCGTCACCCGTCGGCCGCCCTCGGCGCAGGTCGCGACGATCTCGTACGTCCCCGGCTGCGCGCTCGGCGGTACCCGGAACCGACCGGTCGCCGCCCGCTCGTGCGGTGCCAGCGTGAAGGGACCGGCGCCCACCGCGCTGGCGTCGCCCGCCGCGCCGCCGTCCCGGCACGCGGCCGTGTGCACCGTGACCTGTCCGCCCGGTACGACCGAGGACGGGACCAGCTTCAGCCCGCCACCGTCGCCGTACGCGGGCGCGACGACGAGCCCCACGGCACCGACGGCCAGCGCGGTCCCGGTCAGCAGACGGGCGGTACGTCGCATCGAAGCTCCTCCGAGCGCAACGGCCCACGACCCGCGACACCCCCATGTGCCGCCGCTTCGGCCGAGCCCCTGCTCTTCCGAGGTAAGGGGCAGCGGGCCGGGCGCGCTTCCCGAGAGAGCGCCGGAATTGGGGTGAATGAGGGTCGACGGGAGCCGCCGGAGCATCAATGCGGCGGTGTTTCAGCAGGTCATCGCCGTCATCGCCGTATCGAGGGCGTGCCGCGGAAGAATCCGACGGGCGGAGGGCCGAGGGTGTGAACGGGCGACCACATCCGGCGTGGGCGCCCGTTCCCCAGGGACCGTTCCCCCGGGTGGCCCTCAGCCGACGTTCACCGCGCTCCAGGCCGCCGCCACCGCGTCGTGCTCGGTGCTGCCGGCCCCGTACAGATCCTTCGCCGCGTTCAGCGTCGCCGTCCGTGCGGCGGCGTAGTTCGTCGAGGACGTCATGTAGACGGTCAGTGCCCGGTACCAGATCTTCCCGAGCTTGTCCCGGCCGATGCCGGTGACCGAAGAGCCGTCGCAGGTGGGGGAGTCGTAGCTGACGCCGTTGATCGACTTCGGGCCGCTGCCTTCGGCGAGCAGATAGGCGAAGTGGTTGCCGACGCCCGACGAGTAGTGGACGTCGAGGTCCGCGGTGGTCGTGCTCCAGCAGTCCACCGAGACGCCGTCCTTGGACGGCTTGTCCATATGGCGCAGGGCATCGCGTCCGAGGCCGTCACGGACGATCTTCTCGCCGATCAGATAGTCCCCCGGGTCCGAGGCGTTGCCCGCGTGGAACTCCACCAGGGTGCCGAAGATGTCGGAGGTCGCCTCGTTCAGCCCGCCGGACTCGCCCGAGTACGTCAGCGCCGCCGTCTTCGACGTCACCCCGTGCGACATCTCGTGCCCGGCGACGTCCAGCGACACCAGCGGTCCGAGCTTGGTGCCGTCACCGTCGCCGTACGTCATGCAGAAGCAGGTGTCGTCCCAGAAGGCGTTGTTGTAGCCGTCGCCGTAGTGCACGCGGTTGTACGAGCCCTTGCCGTCGCCCGCGATGCCGTTGCGGCCGTGGACGTCCCGGTAGTAGTCCCACGTCGCGTCCGTGCCGTACTGCGCGTCCACGGCGGCCGACGAGCGGTCGGCCGTAGTGCCGCTGCCCCAGTGGTTGTCGGCGTCCGTGAAGACCGTCGACGGGGCGCGGTCCAGGCAGATGGTCAGGACGCACAGGTCCGTCTTGTTCGCCGCGTCACCCGTGTAAGTGCCGCCACGGGTCGCGTCCTTCAGCTGGTACGTCGATCCCGACGCCGTGGTCTGCAACGGCACCGTGCCCCCGTACAGCGACTTCCCGTCGCCGGACGCCGTCTCGATGCTGTCCCAGGCGTCGATCTGCGCGCCGCTGCCGGCGTCCGTCAGCACCGTGCGGGCGACCGGGTTGCCGCGGGCGTCCTGGGCGACGGCATCGGTCCGCCAGGCCAGTTTCGGCGCGCCGTGCAGGGCGTCGACGACCAGCTCGGGCCTGGCCGTGAGCCGCTTCAGCGTCTCGCCGAGGTTCAACGCGCGCAGCACGCTCGTGGCGAGGTCGGCCGCCTCGGGCGCCGAGACCTTGGGCGTCACGCTCTTCAGGGCGACCGTGTCCCCGGTGGCCCGGGAGGCGCCGCGGTATGTGCCGTCCTTCGCCAGGTGCAGGACGAAATCGCCGCCCAGGACGGGAAGTTGACGATAGGTCCGGTCGTAGCGGACGTGCTGGGTGCCGTCCGCGTCCACGACCACGTCCCGGACGCGGGTGTCCTGAGCGGCCGTCAGTCCCAGGCTCCCCGCGAGGTCCGTGAGAGCCGACGCGGCGTTCTCGACGGCGTCGGCCCTGCTCGGCGTCTCGTCCGCGCCGGCGGTCGGCGAGAGGGCGGTGGCCAGCAGAGCGGTCACGGTCACGGCGATGCCCGCCGTGACAAGACGGGCCCGTCGGATGTGCGAACGTATTCGGCGCATCGGTCTCCTTGAACTGGGCGGCACAGAAGGTGACCAAGATTCAAGGCGCCGTGCACATGCCATGGCCAGGGTGAATACGTGCAGGTGTGTGAGAGGAGAGAATCGTTTCCGTGACCCTCTCTCCTCGACTGCCGTTCTTCGTCTACGGCACCCTCCGCCCCGGCGAGCCCAATCACGACGCCTTCCTGCGCGGCCGCACGCTCACGGAGGAGCCGGCGCGGTGGGAAGGGGCGCTGCTGTACGACGGGCCGGGCTACCCGTACGTCGTCGAGGAGGCGGGCGGCGAGGGCACCGTGTACGGCGACTTGGTCACCGCCCGCCCCGAGGAGTACTCGGCGCTGCTGGCCGCCTTGGACCGACTGGAGGAGTACGCCCCCGGCGACCCGCGCAACCTCTACGACCGCCTGGCCCGCAAGGTGGTCCGCGACTCCGACGGAACGGCCGTGCAGGCATGGGTGTACGTCGCCGCCCCCACCGTCGCCGCCCGCCTGCGCGCCGGCGGCAGGCTCATCGAGAGCGGCGACTGGGCGGTACGGCGCGGCTGAGTCCCCGGCCCGGCTACGGCTTCGCCGCCCGCCTGCGCGCCGGCGGCAGGCTCATCGAGAGCGGCGACTGGGCGGTACAGCGCGGCTGAGTCCCCGCCCCGCTACGGCTTCACCGCCTCCACCCGCACCGCGCACGCCTTGAACTCCGGCATCCGCGACGTCGGGTCCAGCGCCGGGTTGGTCAGGGTGTTGGCGCGGCCCTCTCCCGGCCAGTGGAACGGCATGAAGACGGTGTCCGGGCGGATGCCGGTCGTGATGCGGGCCGGGGCCACCGCCCGGCCCCGGCGCGAGACGACGGCCACCGGATCGCCCTCGGCCGCCCCGAGCCGCGCCGCCAGCCGGGGGTGCAGTTCCACGAACGGGCCCGGCGCGGCGGCGTTCAGCTCCTCGACGCGGCGGGTCTGGGCGCCGGACTGGTACTGCGCCACGACCCGCCCGGTCGTCAGCAGCACCGGGTACTCCTCGTCCGGTTCCTCGGCGATCGCCCGGTGCGAGACGGGGGCGAACCTCGCCCGTCCGTCGGGCGTGGCGAACCGGTCGAGGAAGAGGCGGGGGGTGCCGGGGTGCGTCGCGCCGGCCTCGCGGTCCCGTGCGGGGTCGTCGGCCCCGGTGCCCGCGCCGGCCGGCGAGGAGTCCTCGGCTGCCTCGGCCGGCGAGGAGTTCTCGGCTGCCTCGGCCGCGACCGGGCACGGCCAGAAGACCCCGTTCTCCTCCGCCAGCCTGCGGTAGGTGATCCCCGAGTAGTCCGCCGGCCCGCCCGCGCTCGCCCGGCGCAGCTCCTCGAAGACCTCCTCCGGATCGGTCGGGAAGCCCTTCTCCAGAGCCAGGCCCTTCTCCCTGCCCAGCCGCGCCGCGAGTTCGTGCATCACCTCAAGGTCGCTGCGGACGCCCTCCGGCGGGCTGATCGCGCGCCGCCGCAGCAGCACCCTGCCTTCCAGGCTGGTCGTCGTGCCCGTCTCCTCCGCCCACTGGGTGACCGGCAGGACGACGTCCGCGAGCGCCGCCGTCTCCGACAGCACGACGTCGCACACGGCAAGGAAGTCAAGGGACTTGATCCGCTCCTCGATGTGCGCGGCACGCGGCGCGGACACCACCGGGTTGGAGGCCATCAGCAGCAGCGCGCGGATGTCCGTACCCAGCGCGTCCAGCAGCTCGTAGGCGCTGCGTCCCGGGCCGGGCAGGCTGTCCGGGTCCACGCCCCACACCTCGGCCACGTGCCGCCGCGCCGCCGGGTCGTCCAGCTTGCGGTAGCCGGGCAACTGGTCGGCCTTCTGGCCGTGTTCGCGCCCGCCCTGTCCGTTGCCCTGCCCGGTGAGGCAGCCGTATCCGGACAGCGGCCGGCCCGCCCGCCCCGTCGCCAGGCACAGGTTGATCCACGCGCCCACGGTGTCCGTGCCCTTGGACTGCTGCTCGGGCCCGCGCGCGGTCAGCACCATCGCATGCTCCGGCTCGCAGAACAGCCGTACGGTTTCCCGGAGTTGAGGAACGGACACCCCCGTGATCCGCTCCACGTACTCCGGCCAGTGCGCCATCGCGGCGGCCCGCGCGTCCTCCCAGCCGACCGTGCGTTCCCGGACGTACTCCTCGTCGACCCGCCCCTCGGCGACGACCAGGTGCAGCAGGCCGAGGGCCAGCGCGAGGTCGGTGCCCGGACGCGGCATCAGGTGCAGATCCGCCTGCTCGGCGGTCTTGGTCCGCCGCGGGTCGACGACGATCAGCGTGCCGCCGTTCTCGCGCAGCTCGTTGAAGAAGCGGAGCGACGGTGGCATCGTCTCGGCGGGGTTGGAGCCGACGAGGATCACACAGCCCGTCTTAGGGATGTCCTCCAGCGGGAACGGCAGCCCCCGGTCCAGGCCGAACGCCTTGATCCCGGCCGCTGCCGCCGACGACATGCAGAAACGGCCGTTGTAGTCGATCTGCGAGGTGCCGAGCACGACCCTGGCGAACTTGCCGAGGCTGTACGCCTTCTCGTTCGTCAGGCCGCCCCCGCCGAAGACCCCGCACGCGTCCGGGCCATGTTCCGTACGCGTGCGACCGAGGCCCTCGGCGATCCGGTCCAGCGCCTCTTCCCAGGTGGCGGGCACGAGCGTGCCGCCCGCCCGCACCAGCGGCGAGGTCAGGCGGACGCTCGACGCCAGCACCGCGGGAGCCGTACGGCCCTTGCCGCACAGCGCTCCCTTGTTCACCGGGAAGTCCGGGCGCTCGACCACCGCGACACCCCCGTCCTGGAGGGGCGTGAGGTTCATCCCGCACTGCAGGGCGCAGTACGGGCAGTGCGTGGGCGTCGCGGAGTTCGGCATACCGTCCAGCGTGAGTCGGGCGTGTTACGTGCGGGACGGCTCCCTGTTACGCGGCCGGGACGGTGACCTCCCCGCCGCCGGCCGGCCGCGGTGAGGCTTTGCCGGGAGCGCGCATGTGGGCGCTCTATCGCCCCGCCGCCAACGCGTTCGCCACGCCGGGTTCCCTCGGCCCGAGGAATCGGGGGTCCGGCTCGAAGACGGCGTCCAGGGCCGCCTTGCCGGCCGCGAAAAGCTCCCGGGTGCCGCCGTAGTACCAGGTCGCGTCGTGCCGGTCCTCGACCCCGACGCCGTACGACGTCACCCCCGCCTCCTGGCACAGCGCGACCGCCCGCCGGATGTGGAAGCCCTGGCTGATCAGCACCGCCTCGTCCACGCCGAAGATCTTCTTGGCGCGGACGCAGGAGTCCCAGGTGTCGAAGCCGGCGTAGTCGCTGACGATGCGCGAGTCGGGGACGCCATGCCTGGTCAGATACGCGCGCATGGCGTCGGGCTCGTCGTAGTCCTCCCGGCTGTTGTCACCGGTGACAAGCACCACCTTGATCCGCCCCGCCCGGTACAGCTCGGCCGCCGCGTCCAGCCGGTGCGCGAGATACGGGGACGGCTCGCCGGCCCACAGCCCGGCCCCGAAGACGACGGCGACGTCCGTGCGCGGCACGTCGGCCTTGGTGCGCAGCCGGTCGCCGGTGACGAGGTGCAGCCAGGTGGCCGGAAGCAGCCCCAGCACGCATCCGGCCACCACCGCCCGCACCAGCCGCCGCTGCCCGGCGCGGGTGCGTGGAAGTCTCGGTCGGCCCAGCTTCGGTCGGCGCATCGGACGGTCCCTCCCCGGTCGGCCACACGGCCGGTCCTCGACATTCAGGGACGTCCTGTCAGCCACCGCGGTTCACTCCACGCGACGTGAGCAGCTTCACTCCGCCCGCTGAAACCGCAGGTCAGGAAGCCTCACACAGCCCGCGACCCGCAGGTGAACCCGGCGTAAGAACCCGTCATTCCCGCGAAACGGGGAGGCAACGTCCCGCCGCCACCATCGGTTCATGACGGCGTCGAACCCGCTTCACGACGAGTCCACGACGGCCCACCTCGACAGTACGGCGCACCTGATGAACCGGATCAGCACCCAGCTCGCCAGCCAGCTCAGCCTGGTCTCGCTCGACGGCAGGCGCCGCCCCGAGGCGCCCGCGCTCGTCGTCGTCGCCCACGGCAGCCGCGACCCGCGCGCCCTGAGCACCGTGCGCGCGCTCCTCGACAAGGTCCGCGCCCTGCGCCCCGGTCTGCCGGTCCACCTCGGCCACATCGAGCTCAACGAGCCCCTGCTCCCCGACACCCTCGCCGCCCTCGGCGACCGGGCGGCGGTGCTCGTCCCGCTGCTGCTGAGCCGCGGCTACCACATCAAGCGCGACATCCCCGAGATGGCCGCCGAGTCGGGGGTACGGGCACGCGTGGCCGGCGCCCTCGGCCCGCACCCGCTGCTGGTGGAGGCCCTGTACGCCCGCCTGGTCGAGGCGGGCTGGCGCACCCGTATGGACGAGCCGACGCGCCGCGAGAGCGCGGTGGTCCTGGCGGCGGCGGGCTCCCGTGACCCCGAGTCGAAGGTGGACACCTCCCGCACGGCCCACCTCCTGGCCGACCGCCTCGGCGTCCCGGTGATCCCCGCCTACGCGACGACGGCGGCCCCGACGGTCCCGGACGCCCTGCGCGCCCTCGCGGCCCGGGGCCGTACGAGAGTGGCGGTCGCCTCCTACTTCACCGCCCCCGGCCGCTTCGCGACGGAGTGCGCACAGGCGGCACCGTGGATCGCGTCCGCCCCGCTGGGCACCCACCCGGCGATGGCGGGCCTCCTCCTCCACCGCTACGACCAGATGCTGGCGACGCCGGTCGCGGCGACTCCGGAACTGGCCTCGGCCTAGAACGCCGGGCAACGAGGACGCGCAGCCTTCAGGGGCGCGGGGAACTGCGAGATCAGCCACATCCCACCCGCACTCGCCACCCGACAGCACCCGACAGCGCCCGGCAGACGCGAAGGCGCACTCCGTTTGTCACCACCTGCCCTTACTGTCGGGTGCATGTACTACGACGAGTCGGCGGTCGAACGCTGGGCAACCGAACCCGACAAACGCCCCGGCCGCTCCGCCTTCCAGCGCGACCGGGCCCGCGTACTGCACTCCGCCGCCCTGCGAAGGCTCGCAGGCAAGACCCAGGTGGTCACGCCGGGTACGCACAGCAATGCCTGGGATCCAAGCCCCCGCACCCGCCTCACCCACTCCCTGGAGTGCGCCCAGGTCGGCCGCGAACTCGGCGCGGCCCTCGGCTGCGACCCCGACCTCGTGGAAGCCGCCTGTCTCTCCCACGACCTCGGCCACCCGCCCTTCGGCCACAACGGCGAAGTCGCGCTGAACGAATTCGCCGAGGACTGCGGAGGCTTCGAGGGCAACGCCCAGTCCCTGCGCCTGCTCACCCGCATCGAGCCCAAACGGTTCACCCCGGAGGGCTCCGTGGGCCTCAACCTCACCCGCGCCACCCTGGACGCCGCCACCAAGTACCCCTGGCCCCGCGGCGCCCACCCCACCGACCCGAACTCCCCGAAGTTCGGCGTCTACGAGGACGACAGGCCCGTCTTCGACTGGATCCGCAAGGACGCCCCCGGCGCCCGCACCACCTTCGAGGCCCAGGTCATGGACTGGTCCGACGACGTGGCGTACTCGGTGCACGATGTCGAGGACGGCCTGCACGCCGGCCACATCGACCCCAACTGCCTGCACGCCGAGCCCGAACGGCAGGCCGTCTTCGCGGTGGCCGTCGGACGCTACGTCCCCGAGCACACCGACCCGGCCGAACTGGCCCAGGCCCTCGACCGGCTCCAGGAGGAACCGTGGTGGCCGCACGGCTACGACGGCTCGGCCGTCGCCCAGGCCCGGCTCAAGGACGCCACCAGCCAGCTCATCGGCCGGTTCTGCCTGGCCGCCGAGAGCGCCACCCGCGCGGCGTACGGCGACGGGCGGCTCACCCGCTACGACGCCGAACTCGTCGTACCGCACGAGACCCGGCTGGAGTGCGCGGTCCTCAAAGCCGTCGCCGACCGGTACGTCATGCAGCGTGCCGAGCAGGAGCGGCTGCGCGCCGACCAGCGCATCGTGGTCGCCGAGCTGGCAGAGGCGCTCACCGCCCGCGCCCCCGAGGGGCTGGACCCGCAGTTCCGCGCCCTGTTCGACGCGGCCCCCGACGACCGCGCCCGCAAACGCGTGATCGTCGACCAGATCGCAGCTCTGACGGACGCGTCGGCGCGCGCGCTGCACGCCCGGCTCACCGGACGGGCGTGAGCGCCGTTCCGTCACCCGCGCGCGACGGATGAGACACCAGGGACGAACGGGCACTCGAAAGTGACCCTGCGTGGCCTGATCGGGTCACCCCCTCTTCCCGCATCACGCTGCGTGCGGGACGCTCGTGTGGCGGCACCCTTACGAGGAGGCATCAAGTGGTCGACGCGGATCAGACATTCGTCATCGTCGGAGGAGGGCTCGCCGGCGCGAAGGCGGCCGAGACACTCCGAGCGGAGGGCTTCACCGGGCGGGTGATACTGATCTGCGACGAGCGCGACCACCCGTACGAGCGGCCACCCCTGTCCAAGGGCTACCTCCTCGGCAAGGAGGAGCGCGACAGCGTCTTCGTCCACGAGCCCGCCTGGTACGCACGCAACGACATCGAGCTGCACCTCGGCCAGACCGTCGACGCGATCGACCGTACGGCGAAGACGGTGCGGTTCGGCGAGGACGGCACCGTCGTCCACTACGACAAGCTCCTGCTTGCCACCGGCGCCGAGCCGCGCCGCCTGGACATCCCGGGCACCGACCTGGCCGGCGTCCACCATCTGCGCCGGCTCGCGCACGCCGAGCGCCTCAAGGGCGTCCTGACCTCGCTCGGCCGGGACAACGGGCACATCGTGATCGCCGGCGCCGGCTGGATCGGCCTGGAGGTCGCGGCGGCGGCCCGCGAGTACGGCGCCGAGGTCACCGTCGTCGAGCACAATCCCACCCCGCTGCACGGCGTCCTCGGTCCCGAGCTGGGCGCCGTCTTCGCCGAGCTGCATCGCGAGCACGGGGTGCGTTTCCACTTCGGGCGGCGGCTGACGGAGATCGTCGGCCAGGACGGCATGGTGCTGGCCGCCCGCACCGACGACGGCGAGGAGCACCCCGCGCACGACGTCCTGGCCGCGATCGGCGCGGCCCCACGCATCGGCCTCGCGGAGGCGGCGGGGCTGGAGATCGCCGACCGCGCCCACGGCCGGGGCGTCGTGGTCGACGAACGGCTGCGCACTTCCGACCCCGACATCTACGCCGCCGGCGACGTCGCGTCCTTCCCGCACGCCCTGTTCGACACCCGGCTGCGGGTGGAGCACTGGGCCAACGCCCTCAACGGCGGCCCGGCGGCGGCCCGGGCGATGCTCGGGCGGGACGTCACCTACGACCGGGTGCCCTACTTCTTCTCCGACCAGTACGACCTGGGGATGGAGTACAGCGGGTGGGCGCCCCCGGGGTCGTACGACGAGGTGGTGATCCGCGGGGACGCCGGTAAGCGGGAGTTCATCGCGTTCTGGGTGAAGGCCGGCCGGGTGCTGGCCGGGATGAACGTGAACGTGTGGGACGTCACAGACCACATTCAGCGGCTGATCCGCTCAAAGGCACAGGTGAACACCGAGGCCCTGGCGGACCCGCACATTCCACTCGAAAACCTCGCACCGTAGCTGACCCCCGGCCGAAGCCGGACTCGCCCCAGGAGTGTCAGTTCTGCCCCGTAGAATCACCACGTGGCAGGACGGATCAACGACGAGGACGTGAAGGCGGTACGGGACGCGGTCCCGATCGACGCCGTGGTGTCCGAGTACCTCCAGCTGCGCAACGCGGGCGGCGGGAACCTCAAGGGGCTGTGCCCCTTCCATGACGAGAAGTCGCCGTCCTTCCAGGTCAGCCCGAGCAAGGGGCTCTTCCACTGCTTCGGCTGCCAGGAGGGCGGCGACACCATCACATTCGTGATGAAGGTCGACCACCTCTCCTTCTCCGAGGCGGTCGAGCGGCTCGCCGCCCAGGCCGGCATCACCCTGCGCTACGAGGAGGGCGGATACAACCCCTCCCACCAGCGCGGCGAACGCATCCGCCTGGTCGAGGCCCACAAGATCGCCGCCGACTGGTACATGGAACAGCTGGCCGGCAGCCCGGAGGCCGACACCGGCCGCCAGTTCCTCGCCGAGCGCGGCTTCGACCAGGCCGCCGCCCAGCACTTCTCCGTCGGCTACAGCCCCCAGGGCTGGGACCACCTCACCCGCTATCTGCGCGGCAAGGGCTTCACCGACAAGGAACTGCTGCTGTCCGGGCTGTCGCAGGAAGGCCGCCGCGGCCCGATCGACCGCTTCCGGGGCCGTCTGATGTGGCCGATCCGCGACATCGGCGGTGATGTCGTCGGCTTCGGCGCCCGCAAGCTGTACGAGGCGGACAACGGGCCGAAGTACCTCAACACCCCCGACACGGCGATCTACCGGAAGTCCCACGTCCTGTACGGCATCGACCTCGCCAAGAAGGACATCGCGAAGTCGAGCCGCGCGGTCGTCGTCGAGGGCTACACCGACGTCATGGCCTGCCACCTCGCCGGCGTCACCACGGCCATCGCCACCTGCGGTACGGCCTTCGGCGGCGACCACATCAAGATCCTGCGCCGGCTGCTGATGGACAACGGCTCGGCCCGCGTCATCTTCACCTTCGACGGCGACGCGGCCGGCCAGAAGGCGGCCCTGCGCGCCTTCGAGGACGACCAGAAGTTCGCGGCGGAGACCTACATCGCCATCGCGCCGGACGGCATGGACCCCTGCGAACTGCGCCTGGCGAAGGGCGACGACGCGGTCTCCGACCTGGTCGAACCGCGCACCCCGCTGTTCGAGTTCGCGCTGCGCCAGATCGTGGTCCGCTACGACCTCGACACCCCGGCGGGCCGCGCCGCCGCGCTGGACGAGGCGGCACCGATCGTCGCCCGCATCAAGAACAGCGGCGCCCAGCACGAGGTGGCCGTCCAGCTCGCGGGCATGCTCGGCATCCTGGACACCCAGTTCGTGGTCAAGCGGGTGGCCCAGCTGGCGCGTTGGGCGCGCGACCGGGGCGGCAGGGGACCGGCACCGGCACACCGCGGGGGCTCGCGGCAGAGTTACGACGCCGCGCCCACGCCCCGCGCCTCAGGCCCGGCGCTGACCCTCCGCAACCCCGTCTACGCCACCGAGCGAGAGCTCCTCAAACTCGCCCTCCAGCGCCCCGAGTTGGTCTCCCCGGCGTTCGACGCGTACGGCGTCGACGAGTTCACCGCCGCGCCCTACGCCGCCGTACGCCAGGCGGTCATGGACGCGGGCGGCGCGGAGTACGGCATCCAGGACGCGCAGGAGTACCTGGTCCGGGTCCGTGACGCGGCCCCCGACAACCAGGTCCGCGCGATGGTGACGGAGCTGGCGGTCGAGGCGATCATGCGCAAGGCCGTCGACGAGAACTACGCCGGCGAGCAACTCGTCACCGTCCGCCGCCGTGCCGTCGAGCGCCGCATCCGTGACGTCCAGAGCCAGCTGACGCGCCTGGGCGCGGGCGGCGACCCCGCCCAACTGGCCGCCGTGCAGAACGAACTGTGGGTGTTGCAGCAGTACGACCAGGCCTTGCGGGAGCAGGGCGCCGCCGCCCTCTGAGCAGGCGGTCACGGACCGGACGCAAAAAGTCACCGCACGCCCCTCGTGGCGGCGATGTGTCGTACTCCACACTGGGTTCCGGTGCCTGAGTCCTCGGAGCGCGGCCGATCCGTTCCCAACGGGTCCCACACCCCCGCGGTTCCGCTCATCGCGTACGGGACGGACAGCGGCGAGGCCGCCGACTCCGCCCTCGAAGCAGCGCTGCCGTACGCCTCGGCAGCGATCATCCTGGAGGTCGCCCCCGTGCAGACCCAGACCCTCGTTCAGACCGACAGCACTACGGAAGGCGCGGAGCCGGACGCCGGCGTTCTCGTCGCGGTGCCGCCGCAGAGCCGTGTCGTGCACCACCCCGAGGCGGAGCCGCAGGCCCCGCCCGAGCCGGCGGAACCGCCGACCGAGGCGCTGGACGGCCCCGACGCCGCCGAGCCGGTCGAGGCGCCCCTGCCGGCCCGTGTCCGCGCCGACAACAGCGGTCCCTCCTCGGACCTCTTCCGCCAGTACCTGCGGGAGATCGGCCGTATCCCGCTGCTCACGGCGGTCGAGGAGGTCGAACTCGCCCGCCGCGTCGAGGCCGGACTGTTCGCCGAGGAGAAGCTGGGCAGCACCCCCGACCTGGACAGTCAGCTCGCCCTGGACCTGGACCGACTGGTCGTCATGGGCCGGATGGCCAAGCGGCGCCTCATCGAGGCGAACCTGCGGCTCGTGGTCTCCGTAGCCAAGCGGTACGTCGGACGCGGCCTGACCATGCTCGACCTCGTCCAGGAGGGAAACCTGGGCCTGATCCGGGCCGTCGAGAAGTTCGACTACGCCCGCGGCTACAAGTTCTCGACCTACGCCACCTGGTGGATCCGCCAGGCCATGTCCCGCGCCCTCGCCGACCAGGCCCGCACCATCCGGGTGCCGGTCCACGTCGTCGAGTTGATCAACCGGGTCGTCCGCGTCCAGCGCCGCATGCTCCAGGAGCGCGGCTACGAACCGACGCCGGAAGAGGTCGCCGACCACCTCGACCTCGCGCCCGAGCGCGTCAGCGAGGTGCTGCGGCTGGCCCAGGAACCGGTGTCGCTGCACGCGCCCGTGGGCGAGGAGGACGATGTCGCGCTGGGCGACCTGATCGAGGACGGCGACGCGGCCTCACCGGTGGAGTCGGCGGCGTTCCTGCTCCTGCGGGAACACCTGGAAGCGGTCCTCTCCACCCTCGGCGAACGCGAACGCAAGGTCGTCCAACTCCGCTACGGCCTGGCGGACGGCCGCCCGCGCACGCTGGAGGAGATAGGCCGCATCTTCGGCGTGACGAGGGAACGGATCAGGCAGATCGAATCAAAGACCCTGAACAAGCTCAGGGATCATGCATTTGCGGATCAACTACGGGGCTATCTGGACTGACGCCGTCCGCGCGCCGGTGGGGGTTGGTCGCGCAGTTCCCCGCGCCCCTGAAGGGGCGTGAACTGCACGTACTCAAGGGGCGCGGGGAACTGCGCGACCAGCCACAACGGACCCGCAGTCGCCCCACGACACCCATGGCACCCCCGAACGCGAATCAGTCCACTTCCGCCACCGCCTGGGCGAACTGCGCTTTGTACAACCGCGCATACGCCCCGTCGGCCGCCAACAGCTCCCCGTGCGCGCCCTGTTCCACGATCGCGCCGTTCTCCATGACGAGGATCGTGTCGGCGTCCCGGATCGTCGACAGCCGGTGCGCGATGACGAACGACGTACGCCCGTGCGCCAGTTTCGCCATCGCCTTCTGGATCAGCACCTCGGTACGGGTGTCGACCGACGACGTCGCCTCGTCGAGGACCAGGATCACCGGGTCGGACAGGAACGCCCGCGCGATGGTGATCAGCTGCTTCTCGCCCGCGCTGACCCCGGACCCCTCGTCGTCGATCACCGTGTCGTACCCCTCGGGCAGCGTACGGATGAACCGGTCGGCGTGGGCGGCCCGCGCCGCCTCCTCGATCTCGCCCCGGGTGACCTCCCTGGACGCCCCGTACGCGATGTTCTCCGCGATGGTGCCGCCGAACAGCCAGGTGTCCTGCAGCACCATCCCGATCCCGGCCCGCAGTTCGTCCCGGGACATACGGGAGACATCGACGCCGTCCAGGGTGATGCGCCCGGACGAGACCTCGTAGAAGCGCATCAGCAGGTTGACCAGGGTCGTCTTGCCCGCGCCGGTCGGGCCGACGATCGCGACCGTGTGCCCCGGTTCCACCTTCAGCGACAGGTCCTCGATCAGCGGCTTCTCGGGGTCGTACCGGAAGGACACACGCTCCAGCGCCACCCGGCCCCGCAGCTCCTCCGGCCGCACCCCCGGCACGGGATCCGCCTCCTGCTCCTCCGCGTCGAGCAGCTCGAAGATCCGCTCCGCCGAGGCGACACCGGACTGCACGAGGTTCGCCATCGACGCGACCTGCGTCAGCGGCATCGAGAACTGCCGCGAGTACTGGATGAAGGCCTGCACATCACCGATCGACAGCGAGCCCGACGCGACCCGCAGACCGCCGACCACCGCGACCAGGACGTAGTTGATGTTCGACACGAACAGCATCAGCGGCTGCATCACCCCGCTGTTGAACTGCGCCTTGAAGCCCGCCTCGTACAGCGCCTCGTTCTGCTCGGCGAACTGCTTCGCGGACTCCTCCTGCCGCCCGAACACCTTCACCAGGGTGTGCCCGGTGTACATCTCCTCGACGTGCGCGTTGAGCTTGCCCGTCGAGCGCCACTGCTGCACGAAGTGCGGCTGCGACCGCTTGCCCACACGCGTGGCGACGAAGAACGACACCGGCACGGTCACCAGCGCGACCAGCGCCAGCAGCCACGACACCCAGAACATCATCGCCAGCACTCCGATGATGGTGAGCACCGAGTTGATGAGCTGCCCCATCGACTGCTGGAGCGTCTGCCCGATGTTGTCGATGTCGTTGGTCGCCCGGGACAGCACCTCACCGCGCTGGCGCTTGTCGAAGTACGACAGCGGCAGCCGCGACAGCTTCGCCTGCACGTCCTCGCGCATCCGGTACATCGTGCGGTTCACGGCCCGGTTCACCAGCCGCGTCGCCACCGCCATCAGCAGACCGGCGACGACGAACACGGCGAGCGCGAAGAGCAGGACATGCCCGACGGCGGTGAAGTCGATGCCCTGGCCCGGCGTGAAGTCCGTGCTGCGCAGCATGTCGGCGATCTGGTCGTCACCGCGCTCCCGCATGGCCGCGAGGACCTGCTCCTTGGTCATCCCGGACTCGAACTGCCGCCCGACGATGCCCGCGAAGACCAGGTCGGTGGCCTCGCCGAGGATCTTCGGCCCGGCGACCGACAGGCCCACGCTCACGACCACGCAGCACAGCAGTGCATAGATCGTGATCCGCTCGGGCTTGAACTGGCCGATCAGCCGCCGGCCCGACACCTTGAAGTCCAACGAGCGCTGATCGGGACCGCCGCCGGCCATCATCCGTCCCATGGGCCCGGCCATCAGGCAGCCTCCGCTTCCGTCAGCTGGGAGAGCACGATCTCCCGGTATGTCTCGTTGTCCGCCATCAGCTCGTGGTGCCGGCCGGTGCCGACCACCCGGCCCTCGTCGAGGACGACGATCCGGTCCGCGTCCCGGATGGTCGCCACCCGCTGGGCGACGATGACGACGGTCGCCTCGGAGGTCTCACGCCCCAGCGCCGCACGCAGGGCGGCGTCGGTGGCGTAGTCGAGGGCGGAGAAGGAGTCGTCGAAGAGATAGATCTCCGGGCGCTGGACGAGGGTGCGAGCGATCGCGAGCCGCTGCCGCTGACCGCCGGACACGTTCGTCCCGCCCTGGGCGATGGGGGCGTCGAGCCCGCCCTCCAGCCGCTCCACGAACTCCTTGGCCTGCGCCACCTCCAGCGCGTGCCACAGCTCCTCGTCCGTCGCGTCGGGATTGCCGTAGCGCAGGTTGGTCGCCACCGTCCCGGCGAACAGGTACGGCTTCTGCGGTACGAGGCTCACGGTCTGCGCCAGCAGCTGGGGATCGATGGCCGCCACGTCCTCCCCGTCCACCAGCACCCGGCCGTCGGTCGCGTCGAACAGCCGGGGCACGAGCCCCAGCAGGGTCGACTTGCCGCTGCCGGTCGAGCCGATCACGGCCGTCGTCTCGCCCGGCCGGGCGACCAGGTCGATCGACTTCAGCACCGGTTCCTCGGCGCCCGGATAGCGGAAGCCCGCCCCCCGGATCTCCAGATGACCGTGCCGGCGCAGCTCCCGCACGGGCGCCACCGGCGGCACCACGCTCGACGAGGTGTCCAGGACCTCCTGGATGCGCTCGGCGCAGACCTCCGCGCGCGGCACCATCATGAACATGAAGGTGGCCATCATCACGGACATCACGATCTGCATGAGATAGGCGAGGAACGCGGTCAGGTCACCGATCTGCATCCCGCCGCTGTCGATGCGATGGGCGCCGAACCACACCACCGCGATGGACGACAGGTTCACCACCGTCATGACGATCGGGAACATCAGCGCGAGCAGATTGCCGGTGCCCGTCGCCATCTCGGTGAGCTCGGCGTTGGCCTTGCCGAAGCGCCGCTGCTCGTAGTCGTCGCGCACGAAGGCGCGGATGACACGGTTGCCGGTGATCTGCTCGCGCAGTACCCGGTTCACGGTGTCGAGGCGCACCTGCATGGTCCGGAACAGCGGCCGCAGCCGCCGCACGATCAGGAAAACGCTGATGCCGAGCACCGGCACCACGGCCACCAGCACCCCGGACAGCGGCACGTCCAGGCCGAGCGCCAGCACGATGCCGCCGACGCACATGATGGGCGCCGACACCATCAGCGTGAACGTCATCAGCGCCAGCATCTGCACCTGCTGGACGTCATTGGTCGTACGGGTGATCAGCGAGGGCGCGCCGAAGTGGCCCACCTCACGCGCCGAGAAGGACTGCACCCGGTCGAAGACGGCGGCCCGCACGTCCCGGCCGAGCGCCGCCGCGGTCCGGGCGCCGTAGTAGACGGCACCGATGTTGCACACGACCTGCGCCAGCGAGATGCCGATCATCAGCGCGCCGTAGCTGAGGATGTAGCCGGTGTCGCCGTTGACGACACCCTTGTCGATGATGTCCGCGTTCAGCGTGGGCAGGTAGAGAGTGGCGCAGGTCTGCAGGAACTGCAGCAGCACCAGCCAGGCGATGGGTTTTCGGTACGGACTGAGGTGGGTCCGCAGAAGTCGTATGAGCACGCTGCTTCTCTCGGAGTCGGCGACGGGGAGGCCATTGGTTGCCCCTGGCCCCTATCGTCGGACACTCCACCCGCGTTACCTCAACCGATTAAGCCGTCAGCGCTGCCGCGTACGGCCTTCCGGGTTCCGTTCCTACCGGTCTCTTACCTTCCGCATGCCCGGCCCGCCCCGACCGCTACGGCCGGAAGGCGCTCGGATGCGTCTGTTCGCGCACCGACACGAACTGCTGACGCACCGCCTGGCCCACCGCCAGTTCGTCACCGGGCTCCAGGATCTGCGCGGCCGCGCCCTGCCAGACGGGCGGGGTGCGCGGGTCGAGTGTGCCCTGCGACACCCCGAGCGCCCAGGCGGCCTGCCGGGCGGCGCCGATCGCCGCGTAGTCCGCGGGCTGCGGTACGACGACCTGCGCCCCGAACAGCGCGGGCGCCGCCGCCTGCACGGCCGGCAGCTCGGCGGCCGCCCCGAGCAGGAAGATCCGCCGCACCTCGACACCCCGCCCGCGCAGCACGTCGAGCGCGTCCGCGAGCCCGCACAGCATGCCCTCGAACGCGGCCCGCGCCAGATGCTCCGGCTTCATCGACTCCCGCCGCAGCCCGGCCAGCGTCCCGGCGGTGTGCGGCAGATTCGGCGTCCGCTCGCCCTCGAGATAGGGCAGCAGCACGAGCCCATGGGCCCCCGGCGTCGACTTCATCGCCAGGTCGGACAGACCCTCCAGGTCGGACACACCGAGGAGTTCGGCGGTGCCGCGCAGGGTACGTACGGCGTTGAGGGTCGTGACGACCGGCAGGTGCATACCGGTCGCGTCGGCCAGGGAGGTGATCATCCCGGAGCTGTCGACGAGTGCCTCGGGGTGAACGGCCATCACGGACCCGGAGGCGCCGAGCGAGACGACGGCGTCGCCCAGCCCGATGCCGAGCCCGAAGGCGGCGGCCATGGTCTCGCCCGTCCCCGCGGAGATCAGCAGCCCCTCCGGCGTCGTACCGGCCGCCTCGGCCGGCCCGATCACCTCGGGCAGCATCGCCTGGTGGCCGAGGGCCAGCTCGACGAGATCGGTGCGGTAGGCGCCGGTCGCCGCCGACCAGTAGCCGGTGCCGGAGGCGCCGCCCCGGTCTGTGGTCCTTCTCACGGGCCGGCCGAGCAGCTGCCACACCAGCCAGTCGTGCGCCTGCATCAGCACGGCGGCGCGCGCGGCGTGCTCCGGCTCGGTCTTGGCGAGCCAGCGCAGCTTGGACACCGGCTGCGCGGCCTGCGGCACACAGCCCACGGCCTGCGCCCACGCCTCGCGCCCGCCGAGCGCGTCGATCAGATCCGCCGCCGCGACCTGGGCCCGCTTGTCGCCGCCGACCATCGCCGGGCGCACGGTGTTGCCCTGGGCGTCGAGCGGTACCACCGCGTTCTGCTGCGTGGACACGCCGATGGCCTGCACGCCTTCGAGCAGCCCGCCGCCGGCCGCCTCACCCAGTGAGAGCAGCCAGGCCTGCGGGTCGACGTCGGAGGGACGCGCCGTGCCGTCCGGCGACTCCACCGGGTGCGGGGCATACCCCTGCCTGAGCACGGCGCCTGTGTCCGCGTCGCAGACGACGATGCGAGTGAAATCGGGCGAACTGTCCAACCCGGCGACTATCCCCATGGCCCAAATTGTGCCGTAGCGCTGCGCTTACTTGGGCCGTGGGCGTCGTGGGGGTTCATGGCGTCTTTCGGATGCGGGTGTGTGGAGGGCTGGTCGCGCAGTTCCCCGCGTCCCTTCGGGGCGCGGCACTTTCGGGCGTCCAAGAAGTGCCGTCAGGTGTTGCTCGTGCCCCAGTCGTCCTCCGCGCCTCCGTTGTGGGAGCTGCGTTCCCGTAGGGAGCGGACTCGCTGGGCCACCGTCTCGGGGACTCGGTCGCCGACCTTCTCGCTGACCGTGTGGTACGCCTTGCCCGCGAAGACACGGCCCTGTTGGGCCGCTGACTCGGCGGTGTTGCGCACCGTGGGGTTCCGGGAGATCTCCCCAGCGGTCTTCTTCAGCTGCTCGTAGCGCTCGCGTCCCGCGCGTGTGCCCAGGACGTAACCGACGGCGACTCCGACGACGAACGTGACTCGGTAGCGCATGGCTGCCACCCTTCGCTTGGTAGGTCCCTGGTGCGGCGTCGATGCCTGGGGGGAACCGATTGGCGGAGCACCCCCCTGCTTGCGCTAATGTATGTGTCGCAGCGAGCGCACGCCCCCTGGCGATTACCCAGGTAGGTACGTTCGATGCAACGAGGCATTCCTCCGTAGCTCAATTGGCAGAGCAGCCGGCTGTTAACCGGCAGGTTACTGGTTCGAGTCCAGTCGGGGGAGCTCGGTCCTCCGTAGCTCAATTGGCAGAGCAGCCGGCTGTTAACCGGCAGGTTACTGGTTCGAGTCCAGTCGGGGGAGCATGCTGAACGAGGACCCCACTCAGGGGTCCTTTTTCATGTCCTCATCCCTGTCATGGAACCGCGCAGGTCACAGCGGAGTCCTTCAGGGCATGCGAAGTCGACCATGCGAAGCAGGAGATCGTATGAGCGGCTATGCTGCGGCAGACGGCGCGCACACTTGTACGCGACACGCCGCTATGGGGCGGTAGCTCAGCCGGTTAGAGCAGCGGACTCATAATCCGTCGGCCGTGGGTTCGAGTCCCACCCGCCCCACTGTGCTCGTCCGTGACCCGCGGAAACGTCTCAGCAGGGGTGCGGATTCAGGGCTTTGGGCCAACGGACTGAATCTGCTGCTCGTGAGTTCAACGGCGTTGTCATCATGGTTGGTTGCCGCAGCTCTGACCTGCGCAGACGTATGTGGTGGGCACCGGGATACTGGGCGACCTCTCGATCGCTGGGCTGCCGTCGCGGCCCGAGCTGAAAGCGTCGGCGAAGCCGCTCGTACTGAAACGGCTTCGACGAAGCCTTGCGTCTGACTCCTCAGCTCGGCAGTCGACGTGGTTGCCCTCCGGACACGGCGCAGGTTTCCGAGGCCGCATAGAGGCCGGGCCTGGTTGCTATGCGGCCCATACCGCCGAGGACCGCCCCGCCTGGTTGCGATTCGAGGTCCGGGAGGTCGCGCGGTGCCGGCAGCCATCTGGTCGGGATCGGTGCCCGTTCCCGCGTTCAGGTCGCGGGAACGGGCATGCCGCGTTCAGGCATGCGGCAGGAGCCGCTCGACGTCGGTCTCCAGTGCCGCTTCGTCCGCCCAGGGCGGGTTCGCACCGGGGACGGAACAGGTCAGGGCAGCGACGCGGGCGGCGAACGAGCAGGCGTCGGTGACGTCCTCAAGGCTCAGCCGGTCGAGTCGGCCACCGAGGTGTCCGAGGGCGGCTAGTCGGTGGAGCAGACCGCGGTGAAGGAGTCCCCGGCACCGACGGTGTCCGCGACATCCACAGCCGGGGTCGGGACGGTGACGCGGAGGCCGTCGAGGGAGGCGAGGGAGCCGCGTCCGCCGAGCGTGATGACGACGAGGCGCGCGCCGGCTGCGTGCCAGGTGTCGCAAGCCTCCTCAAGGGTGGCGCCGGGCAGGAGCAGCGCGAGGTCGTCCTCACTGAGCCGGAGGATGTCGGCGAGGGCGCACCAGCGGGGCAGCCGCTCGCGGTAGGCGGAGGGCGGCACGAGGAGGGGGCGGACGTTGGGGTCGATGGACACGGTTACGTGCTCGCGCGCCTTGGCGAGGTGGTCCTCGATACGGCTGCCGCCGGGCTGGCGTATCAGCGCCAGGGAGCCTGTGTGCAGGCAAGCCGCGCCGTCCGACCTCGTGGCGGCGAGTTCCTCGTCGGTCCACTGCCAGTCGGCGGCGCTATCGGCGTAGAAGGTGTAGGTGGCCTGGCCGGTGTCGTCGAGGTCGGCGACGGCGAGGGTGCTGGGCTCGGGGGTGGCGGTCACGCTGCCGGTCAGGTCGACCCCGGAGTCGCTGAGGCGGGCACGGAAGAGGGTGCCGAAGGCGTCGGTGGAGAACCGTCCGAGGAAGCGGGTGGGGGTTCCGAGCCGGGCAAGGGCGACGGCGGTGTTCGCGGGTCCGCCACCGGGCAGGGCGCGCAGCGCGAGTTCGCCGGGGCCGGATCGGGCGAGGTCGGTGAAGGCGTCGGCGACGCACTCGCCGAGGACGGTGACGTTGCTGGGGGCCTGGGGTCGGGCCATGGCGACTGCTTGCCTCTCTCGGAAGGGCGCGGGGCTGCCCGGTAACGGGCCGGTGGCCAGATGCAGCCCATGCATAGGTATTGACATGCCGCTCAAGACGGACGTAACTTCCCTGCCACACGGAAGTAACGCGCGTTATTAAAGCGCGAAACCGGAGGCGCTGTCTTACCCTCGGTCGGGCGAAAGGGACTGGAAGTGGCCACGAACAAGTCGCAGCGCGTCACCATGAGCGATGTGGCGCGCCACGCGGGTGTCTCGCGGACCACCGTCTCCTTCGTCCTCAACGACAAGCCCGGCGCCGCCATCCCCGAGGAGACCCGTCGGCGGATCCTGGAGGCGATCGACGAGCTCGGCTATCGGCCCAACGCCGGGGCGCGGGCGCTGGCCGCGAACCGCAGCGGGTGGTTCGGGCTGATCACCGAGATCGTGACCGGCCCGTTCGCGGGCGAGGTGATCACGGGCGCGCAGAGCCGCGCCTGGGGTGACCGGAGGTTCCTGCTGATCGCCGCAAGCGAGGGCGACCCCGCCCAGGAGGCCGCCGCGCTCGACCAGATGCTGGAGCACCGCGTGGAGGGGCTGCTGTACGCCACGACCTGGCACCGGGCCGTCACGCTCCCCAAAGCCGTCCGCGAGGTGCCGACGGTGCTCGTCAACTGCTACGACGCCGAAGGGGAGCTGCCGTGCATCCTGCCCGACGAGGTGTCGGGCGGATACAAGGCGACCCGCCGGCTCCTGGACGCCGGTCACACCCGCATCGGGTTGATCAACCTCGACCCGGCGATCCCGGCCGCCATCGGCAGGCGCGAGGGGTACGAACGTGCCCTGCGCGAGGCCGGGATCACCCCCGACCCCTCCCTCGTCGTCCCTGGCTGGGCGACCGCCGACGGCGCCTATGACGCCGCCTGCGAACTGCTGGACCGCCCGGCCGGCGACCGGCCGACCGCGCTGTTCTGCGGAAACGACCGCATGGCGATGGGCGCGTACGACGCGATCAAGGAACGTGGGCTGCGCATCCCGCACGACGTGGCCGTGGTGGGGTTCGACAACCAGGAACTCATCGCCGCCTATCTGCGGCCGAAGCTGACGACGCTGGCCCTGCCCTTCGAGGCCATGGGCACCAAGGGCATCGACATGCTCGCCGCTCTCGCAGCGGGGCAGCCGCTCGACACCCCTCGGGTGACGATCGACTGCCCGCTGCTCGAACGCTCGTCGGTCTGACCGCTAATCAGTCCGTCGAGGAATCCCATCCCCGTCTTCGCCCTGTGTGTTGAAGAGAGGAAAAGAGTCTCCATTATGGCACCCTCCCGCATACCTTCACGGCGGTCCCGAGCCGTCCTGAGAGCGGTCACGGCGACCGCCGCCGCGGCCCTGGTCCTGTCCGCCTGTACGGGTGGCTCGGGCACCTCCGGCGCCGGTGACACGTCCGGCAACCAGCTGCTCACCATCCCGCGTGAGGATCTGGCGACGTTCACGCGCAATTTCAACCCGCTCTCCCCGCAGGCCGCCCCCATGACCAAGGAGGCCGTCTACGAGCCGCTGGTCGTGCACAGCATGGCGGACGCCAAGGACACGCCGTGGCTCGCGACCAAGTGGGAGCAGGCCAAGGACGGCAAGTCCCTCACCTTCACGCTGCGCGAGGCCGTCAAGTGGTCGGACGGCAAGCCGCTCGTCGCCGACGACGTCGTCTACACCTTCGAGCTGCGCAAGAAGGTGCTCGGCGGCCTGGAGTACCTCGACAAGGTCACCGCGGTCGACGAGCACACGGTGAAGTTCTCCTTCAACAAGCCCTTCTCGCCCGGCTTCTTCGAGATCGCCGGCCAGCAGATCATGCCGAAGCACATCTGGTCCGAGGTCAAGGACCCGGCGAAGTTCACCAACCCGAATCCGGTCGGCACCGGCCCGTACTCCAAGATCGAGAAGTTCCAGGCCCAGTCGTACGAACTGCGCAAGAACCCCGACTACTGGCAGCCCGCGAAGCAGCGGATCGCCGGTATCCAGATGCTCGCCTTCTCCGGCAACGACAGCGCCAACCTCGCCTTCACCAACGGTGAGGCGGACTGGACGCAGTCGTTCATCCCGGACATCGAGAAGTCCTTCGTGGCCAGGGACAAGAAGCACAACCACTACTGGAACCCGCCCACGGGCGCCATGATCAACTGGCAGCTGAACACCACGAAGGCCCCCTTCGACGACCCGGCCCTGCGCAAGGCGCTCAGCATGGCCGTGGACCGCGACCAGATCACCAAGGTCGCGATGAACGGCTACGCCGAGCCCGCCGACTGCGCGGGCCTGGCCCGCACGTACGACAAGTGGCGCGACAAGGACCTCGCCGCGTCCTGTACCTGGACGAAGTACGACACCGACGCGGCGGCCAAGGCCCTCGACGCGGCCGGCTACAAGGAGAGCGGCGGCAAGCGGAAGCTGAAGAACGGCAAGAACTTCACGCTCGACATCTCCGTCGGCTCCGCCTCCTCCGACTGGATCTCGGCCGCGAACATCATCAAGCAGAACCTCGCGAAGGTCGGCATCACCGCCACCGTGAGGACGCCCGACTGGGGGGCGGTGGTCAGCTCGTACGAGCAGGGCACCTTCGAGACCGGCATCGTGTGGAGCAGCAACGGTGCCACCCCGTACGAGTACTTCCGCGACGTGATGTCGAGCGGGATGCTCAAGCCCGTCGGCGAGAAGGCCACGCAGAACTACCACCGTTACGCCGACCCGAAGGCCGACAAGCTCATCGACGCCTTCGCCGCCGCCACGGACGAGAGCGGGCAGCGCGAGCAGGTCAACGCCCTGCAGAAGCTGTACGACAAGGACGCCCCCGCGGTGCCCCTGTTCACCGGACCCGAGTTCGGCGCGTACACCGACTCCCGCTTCACCGGCTGGCCGTCGGAAGACAACCCGTACGCCACCCTCGGCAACCGCAACACCAGCACGATCCTCGTGCTCACCTCGCTGAAGCCCGTCAAGAGCTGACGCGAGTCCGCGTGGACCGGCGGCCGTCCTCCTCCCCGATCTGGACGGCCGCCCCCACGCACCGCATCCCCGTTCACCCCCACCGACAGGGAGCACGAGCAGTGCGTCTCATCCTGCGCAACCTGGGGTTCTATCTGCTGGCCTTCTGGGCCTCCATCACCCTCAACTTCCTGCTTCCGCGCTTCATGCCGGGCGACCCGGTCTCCCGGATGTTCGCGCAGCAGGCGGGTGCGATGCAGCCCGAGCAGATAGCCCAGTTGCGGAAACTCTTCGGCCTCGACGACCGTCCCTTGTGGGAGCAGTACGTCTCCTACGTCAAGAGCGTCTTCACCGGCGACCTCGGCATCTCCATCTCCCGCTTCCCGACCCCGGTCACCGAAGTGATCGGCTCGCAGATCGGCTGGACGCTGCTGCTCGGCGGTACCGCCCTCGTCATCGCGGCCGTCGTCGGCAACCTGCTCGGCATCGTCGCCGCCTGGCGGCGTGGCGGCGTCCTCGACTCCGCCTTCCCACCGCTGCTGATCTTCGTCGGCTCGTTCCCGTACTTCTGGCTGGCGATGGGCGCGCTGTACCTGTTCGGGGTGACCCTGGGCTGGTTCCCGCTGCGGCACGCCTACGACGCGGGTCTGACCCCCGGCCTCAACGCCGAGTTCATCTCCAACGCCGGCACCCACCTCGTGCTCCCGGCACTCACCGTCGTGGCCGTCACCGTCGGCAGCTGGATGCTGGGCATGCGCAACACCATGATCGCCACGGCGGCCGAGGACTACATCACCATGGCCGAGGCGAAGGGGCTCAGCCCCTCGCGGATCATGTTCCGCTACGCCGCCCGCAACGCGCTGCTCCCCTCCGTCACCAACTTCGGCATGGGCCTCGGCTTCGTCGTCGGCGGCGCCCTGCTCACCGAGGTCGTGTTCGCCTACCCCGGCATCGGCTTCCAGCTGCTGGCAGCCGTGCAGGGCCTCGACTACCCCCTGATGCAAGGCATCTTCCTCACCATCACGGCAGCCGTGCTCCTGGCGAACTTCCTGGTCGACCTCATCTACGTCCGCCTCGACCCGCGCGTGCGCGTCCGCTGAAGGGAGCCGACGAGACATGACCGCCGTAGACATCGCGGGCGACACCCCGGCCGCAGCCCCGTCAGCCCCGCCCACCGCGCAGGGACCGGGCCGACGACGCGGACTGGTACGCCAGCTCCTCGGCAGCAAGAAGGCGCTGTCGGGCCTGTGCCTGCTCGTCGTCTTCGCAACTCTGGCGCTGCTCGCGCCCGTCC
This sequence comes from Streptomyces sp. NPDC111802, assembly GCF_055634335.1. NCBI lineage: Bacteria > Bacillati > Actinomycetota > Actinomycetes > Kitasatosporales > Streptomycetaceae > Streptomyces > Streptomyces sp. NPDC111802. The sequence goes on from NZ_JBVKCZ010000020.1 coordinate 26,093, forward strand.
TCGCCCCCGGCGATCCCTCCCTGATCAACTCCACCGGCAGTCAGGCCCCATCGGGAGCGCACTGGCTCGGTACGACCACGAAGGGACAGGACGTCCTCGCGCTCACCCTGTGGGGCGCGCGCTCCTCGATGTTCGTCGGGTTCACCGTCGGACTCGCGGCGACCGGCATCGCCATCCTCGTGGGCCTCGCGTCCGCGTACTTCGGCCGGCTGTTGGACGACGCGCTGACCCTGATCACCAACGTCTTCCTGCTGCTGCCCGGCCTGCCGCTGCTGGTCATCCTGGCGGCGTTCCTGCCCCCGGGAACATCCACCGTCGTCCTGGTACTGGTGATCACCGGCTGGGCGGGCTCGGCCAGGGTGCTGCGCGCGCAGGCCAGGTCGATCCGCGGCAAGGACTTCGTGGCCGCCGCCGTCGTCACCGGTGAGGGCCCGCTGCGGATCATGTTCCGGGAGATCCTCCCCAACATGGCGTCCGTGGTGATGACCACCCTGCTGGGCTGTGTCGTCTTCGGCATCACGTCCCAGGCGGCGCTCGAGTTCCTCGGCCTCGGCGACAGCAGCGTCGTCAGCTGGGGCACCAACCTCTACTGGGCCAGCAACGACGGCGCGCTGATGACCGGCACGTGGTGGGTCTTCATCCCCTCCGGACTGTGCATAGCCCTCGTCGCCTTCGCGCTCGCGCTGGTCAACTACGCGGTCGACGAGATCACCAACCCGAGGCTGCGCTCCGCGAGGCGTCGACCCGTGAAGAGGAGGGGCTGAGCCATGGACCCCGTACTTGAGGTGCGTGACCTACGGGTCGAGTACCGCGGTGACGGCCGTACGGTCGTCGGGGCGGACAACGTGTCGTTCGAGATCGGCGCGGGTGAGATCTTCGGCCTCGCCGGAGAATCCGGCTGCGGCAAGTCGACCATCGCCAACGCGGTGATGCGGCTGCTGAAGCCCCCGGCGGAGATCACCGCGGGCAGCATCCGCTTCCAGGGCCGCAACGTCCTCGCCTTGGACGCACGCGAGCTGCGCGCCTTCCGGTGGCGGGAGATCGCCATGGTCTTCCAGTCGGCGATGAACTCGCTCAACCCCGTCCTGACCATCGGCGAGCAGATCGTCGACATCTTCACCACCCACGAGCGGATGAAGAAGCGCGCCGCGCGGGAGCGGGCCGGCGAGCTGCTTCAGCTGGTCGGCATCGACCCGGGAAGGCTGAAGGCGTACCCGCACCAGCTCTCCGGCGGCATGCGCCAGCGCGTGGTCATCGCCATGGCCGTCGCACTGCGCCCCCGGATGCTGATCATGGACGAGCCGACCACCGCGCTCGACGTGGTCGTGCAGCAGGAGATCATGGCGCAGATCCGCGACCTCCAGCGTGAGCTGGGCTTCTCCATCCTCTTCATCACCCACGACATGTCCCTGATGGTCGAGCTGTCGGACCGCATGGGCGTGATGTACGGCGGACGGATCGTCGAACTCGCCGACGCCAAGGACCTGTTCGCCCAGCCGCTCCACCCCTACACCGAGGCGCTGATGAACGCCTTCCCGCCGCTGACCGGCCCGCGCCAAGAACTCACGGGCCTCTTCGACGTCCCGCGCACCGCCGACAGCTGTGGCTTCCACGTCCGCTGTCCCGAGGACCGCTCGGACTGCTCCACGAACATCCCCGACCTGCGCGAGATCGCGCCCGGCCGCTGGGTGGCCCGCAGCCTCGAAGGAGCCCCCCGATGACCGAACCCCTGCTGTCCGTACGCGGTCTGACCAAGGACTTCCAGGTCGGCACCGTCTTCTCCCGGCGCCGTGTCCGAGCCGTCAACGACGTCTCCTTCGACCTCCCGGCCGGCCGGATCACCGCCCTGGTCGGCGAGTCCGGCAGCGGCAAGTCCACCATCGCCCGCTGTCTCGCCCGCCTCGAACAGCCCTCCGCCGGACAGGTGCTGCTCGACGGCGAGGACGTCCTGCGCACCGAGCGGCGCCGGGCGTCACGGGCGTACCGCCGCAAGGTCCAGATGGTGTTCCAGGACCCCTTCGGCTCACTCAACCCCGTCCACCGCATCGAGCACTTCCTCACCCGGGCCCTCGTCCTGCACGGCCATCAGGCCACTCCCGAGGCGCTGCGCGAGCTGATGAAAACGGTCGGCCTGACCGAGGACATGCTCCAGTCCTACCCGCACGAACTCTCCGGCGGCCAGCGTCAGCGCGTCTCCATCGCTCGCGCGTTGGCGGTGGAACCGCGCCTCGTCCTGGCCGACGAACCGACCTCGATGCTGGACGTCTCCGTACGCGTCGGCGTGCTCAACCTGATGCGGCGACTGCGCGAGGAGCGGAACATCGCCATGCTCTACATCACCCACGACCTGGGCTCCGCTCGCTATCTCGCCGACACCACGATGGTCATGTTCGCCGGCGAACTCGTCGAGGGCGGCGACGCACTGGCCGTCATGGACGCCCCCGCCCACCCCTACACCCGCCTGCTGCTGTCCGCCGTACCCGACCCCGAACGGGCCGGCAGCTACGACCCCGTCGAGCGGGCCAGGCTCCGCGAGGCAATCCTCAACCCCACGTCCTGCCCCTACGGCGACGACGGCACGTGCAGCCGCACCGAGCCCGTCCGCCACATCGTCGGCGAGGACGACGGCCAGCCCCACTGGGTGCGCTGCCATCTGCGCGCACCCGCCTCCGACATCGCCCGCCGCGTCCTGAAGGTCACCGACCGGCCGGACGGCAAGGCCACGGACGACACCGACGCCACTGAGAAAGCGGAGACCACCGCCGCATGACCCACGACCTCACCTTCCCCTCCGGCAGCCACACCGCCGAGGGGCTGGCCGAACGCGCCCTGCGCGACCCCCACCGCCCCCGCTTCCACTTCACCTCGCCCGGCGGCTGGCTCAACGACCCCAACGGGCTGAGTCACTGGAACGGCGTCTACCACCTCTTCTACCAGTACAACCCGCTCGCCGCCGCCCACCACCGCATCCACTGGGGCCACGCCACCAGTACCGACCTCGTGCACTGGGCCGACGAGCCGGTCGCCCTGGTGCCGGGCTCGGACGGCCCGGACCGCGACGGCTGTTGGTCCGGTGTCCTGGTGGACGACAGGGGAGTGCCCACGCTCGTCTACTCGGGCAGGCACGGCGAGCATGAACTCCCGTGCGTGGCCAGGGGATCGGCGGATCTGAGGTACTGGACCAAGGACCCGGCCAACCCGGTCATCACCGCCCCGCCGGAGGGCGTCGACATCACGGCCTTCCGCGACCACTGCGTCTGGCGGGAGGGCTCCGGCGAGAACACGGTGTGGCGCCAGCTGGTGGGCTCGGGAATCCGGGGCGTCGGCGGAACGGCCTTTCTGTACGAATCCGACGACCTGCGCAGCTGGCGCTACGTCGGCCCCCTGCTGACCGGCGACGCCTCGCAGAACCAGGGCGAGCTCGACTGGACCGGCACGATGTGGGAGTGCGTCGACCTCTTCCGGCTCGGCGAGGACGGGGAGGCCGGCAGTACCGATGTGCTGGTCTTCTCCGCCTGGGACGAGGGCACCACCCACCACCCCCTGTACTGGACCGGCCGCTACCAGGGCGACACCTTCACCACCACAGCCCTCCACCGCCTCGACTACGGCGGCCGCTACTTCTACGCCCCCCAGTCCACCCGTGACGAGCAAGGCCGCCGCATCATGCTCGGCTGGCTCCAGGAGGGCCGGACGGACGAGGCGAACGCGCAGGCCGGCTGGTGCGGTGTGATGTCCCTGCCGAGGGTCGTCACGCTCGCCACGGACGGCGGCCTGCATCAGGCCCCGGTGCCGGAGCTGACCGAGCTGCGGCGGGAGCGCGTGGAGGTGGCTCCGGGCCGGCTGGCTGACCCGTACACCCGGCTGCCCGCCGTGCGCGGGGACCAGCTGGACATCGAGACGACCCTGAGTCTCGCTCCCGGAGCGACCGCCCGGCTCGTGCTCCGCGAGACACCGGACGGCGCGGAACGCACGGTCGTGGAGGTGAGCCGGTCGCACAACGGAGCGAGCGGCACCCTCCGCCTGCACCGCGAGACCAGCAGTCTCGACCCGACGGTCGACACCGAACCCCGGTACGGAGAGCTGCCGTTGGCCCCCGACGGGCGGGTCGACCTGCGGGTCCTCGTCGACCACTCCGCACTGGAGATCTTCGCCAACGGGCGTGCCCTGACCGCCCGTATCTACCCCACCCGCCCGGACGAGGCCGTCGGCGTCGGTATCGGTGCCGACGGCGACGTGACTCTGGAGCGGTTCGACGCCTGGCAGATGGCGTCGGCCTTCACCGACGGACTCCGGCCGCTGTGGCCGTGACGGTCTTACACACGGCCACGGCCCGCGGGGTGGACGTCCCCGCGGGCCGTGGCCCACCCTCCCCTGTTCTCCTTCAGGAGCCGCCATGAGCGTGTCCCGCCGTACCCTCCTGCTCGCCGGAGGAACCGCCGCCACCCTGCTGCCTCTCGCAGGCATCCTCCCCGCAGCACAGGCCGCCGCCCCGAGCGCCGCCGGAGCAACCCCGGTGCCCGCCCCGATTCCCGACCCCATCCCCGTCACCGGCACCTGGACCCGCACCTTGGACGGCGGCCAGAAGGTGACCGCCGGCCGTCGCGGGCCCGCCCTCGCCCTGTCCGAGCAGCAACTCGCGGCCAAGGGCACGTACGCGGCCTGCGTCACGCCCCAATCCTCCTCAGCCGTAGGCGCGTTGGTGTTCCGGACAGCCCTCGACGGCTCGACCGGATACGCGGTCGCCCTCGACCCCGGCCGCGCCCGCATACGGCTCTACGACCTGGCCGGCGGCGACACACTCGCCACCGCTCCACTCCCGGGCGCGCAGGCCGGAAAGCCCTACGACCTCGAAGTGGCAGTCGACGGACCCGAGCTGGCGGTGCGCGTCGACGGCAAGCGGCTCCTCCACACCGAGGACCACCGCCACGACACCGGCTCGGTGGGCCTGCTCGCCCAGGGCGGCAAGGTCACCTTCGGCCCGCCCTCCCTCTCCTCGGTCACCACCAACCTCACCGGCTGGACCACGAGCGGTGGCACCTGGACGGCGAGTCCGCTGGGCTGGCGCGCGGCCCCGGCCCAGGGAGCCACCGCCCGCGCCATCACCACGACCAAGACGTACGACACCGCGCTCCAGGCCGACCTGCTCCTGCACGACGCCTCCGCCACCGCCGCACTGCTGGTGCGCACCGACGCCAAGGCCACGCGCGGCTACGGCGTCCAAGTCGACGCGGGCCAGGGCAGGCTGAGGCTCTACCGCATCGACGGCGACGTCACCCTCGGCACCTACGCGACCACCATCAAGGCGGACACGGTCTACCGTCTGCGCGTCGAAGCCGAACACGACGAACTGCGCGTGCACTGGCAGACCAACTTCCTCTCTCCCGACGGCTACAGCCCCGTCATCACCGCCCAGGACTCCACCCACACGAAGGGCCGACTCGCCGTCACGGCTTCGGCGGGCGAGGTGTCCTTCGAGAACATCGCCGCGGCCGACCTCGCCACCGGCCTCCAGGGCTGGACGGCCCGCTCCGGCACCTGGACCCCGGACCTGCGCGGCATCCGCGGCGAGAACGGCCTGCGCACGGCCCCCTTCACCGACGGCGACCTGGTGGCGAGGGCCGACATCACACCCGGCGACCGCTCCTCCTCGGCCGGCCTCGTCCTGCGCGCGTCCGCGAACGGCTCCGGCGGCTACGAAGCCCGCCTGGAAGCCGGCCGCGACGCCGTCGTCCTGCTGGACCGCTCCTCCGGCACCCGCCTCGCCTCCGCCTCCGGCCCGGTCCGGCGCATCACGGCCGCAGGCACGTACCGCGTCGAGGCCCGCGCGACGGGCAGAACCATCGAGGTGTACGTGGACGGCGTACGGGCGCTCAAGACCCGCGTGTCCCGCACCGAGGGCGCCGCCTTCGGCACCGCGGCCGCGCACGGGACGTCGTACTTCCAGAACGTCGAAGTGCGCGGCACCGCCGACCACTTCACGGAGCCGTACCGCCCCACGTACCACTACTCCCAGCTCACCGGCTCCACCAGCGACCCCTGCGGCCTGCTGCACCACGACGGCGAGTACCACCTCTTCCACCAGGACGAGGGCCGCTGGGCGCACGCGGTCAGCACCGACCTCGTCCACTGGCAGCCCCTGCCGATCGCCCTGCCCTGGAACGCCTACGGCCACTGCTGGACCGGCTGCGCGGTCGTGGACGCCGACGACACCTCCGGTCTCTTCGACGGCGGCTCGGGCCTGATCGCCTATTACACGAGCTACCACCCGGACAAGCCGGGCGGGAACGCCGGCGTGCGCATCGCGTACAGCAAGGACAAGGGCCGATCATGGCAGCTGCACGGCGGCTCGAGTCCGGCCGTGCAGAACCCGGGCGGCCCAGACGCCGGCTGGACCTTCCGCGACCCGAAGGTCATCCGCGACGAGGCCCACGACCAGTGGCTGATGGTCGTCTCCGGCGGCGACCACATCCGCTTCTTCACCTCGACCGACCTCCTCACCTGGACCCAGGTCAGCTCCTTCGGCTACGGCGACTGGGCCACAACCGGTATCTGGGAGTGCCCCGACTTCTTCCCGCTTCCCGTCGACGGCGACAAGGACAAGGTGAAGTGGGTCCTCACCCTGAGCACCGGTGCCGTACGCGCCACGAACGGCTCGGCCGCCCAGTACTTCACGGGTGAGTGGAACGGCACCCGTTTCACTCCCGACCAGAAGCCCGGCACGGTCCTGCGCGCCGACTCCGGCCGTGACTACTACGCCGCCATGTCCTTCTACGGCCTGACCGACGACCGCCGCGTCTGGCTCGGCTGGATGAGCAACTGGGACTACCCGTTCAGCGCCCCGACCGGCACCTGGAAGGGCCAGCTGAGCACCCCCCGCGAACTGACCCTCACGGACACCGCCGACGGCGTACGCCTGGCGCAGCGCCCGGTCCCGGAGCTGGTCACGCTGCGCACGTCCACCACAACCCGCAAGGACCTCGCCATCGGCCCCGCCTCCGGGAACCCGCTCGCGGGAGTCCGGGGCATCGCCTACGAGATCGAGGCCGAGATCACCCTCGGCACCGCCACGGAGATCGGCTTCCGGCTCCGGACCGACGACGACCAGCACACGACCGTCGGATACGACGCCGAGGCCCAGGAACTGTTCGTGGACCGCTCGGCATCGGGCCTGAGCGACTTCACGCAGTACTTCACGGGCCGCACCACAGCGCCGATGAAGACGACCGACGGCCGCGTGACCCTGCGGGTGTACGTCGACTCGTCCTCGGTCGAGGCATTCGGCGCGGACGGACAGGCCGCCGTGACCAGCCTGATCTTCCCCGGCCCGGACGCCGACGGCATGGCTTTCTACGCCAAGGGCGGCACCGCACACATCGAGTCGCTCAAGGTGCACAAGCTGGACAGCACCTACCGCCTCGTGGACCGAGTGAAGCCGCTACCGACCGCCCCGATCGGCGGCGAATTCCGCTCGGACCTCGGCAAGCTGACCATCACTCCCGCCGGCCGCTGGTCGACGGACAGCGCGGGCCGCGCCGCAACCTTCGACAAGGACTCCAACGCCATCTCGGCACGCACGGCGACCGATCTGGACCTCACCACCCTGGTCCGACTCGGCAGCCCCGACCCGGACACCGGCGGCGCCCTCTCCCTTCTATGGCGTGCCTCTTCCGACGGCACCGACGCCTACTGCCTCAACATCGACCCCGACCTGCGAGTGATCCGCCTGGTCGCCAAGACCGACGGCTACTTCGACGACGCCAAAGCCCTCGCCCGCGTCCCAGCCCTGGTCCGCCGCGGCACGACGTACCCCGTCCGCGTCCTCACCGAGGGCGACCGCATCCAGGTGTTCCTCAACGGCACCCGGATCATCGACGTGACGGACACGACGTACACGAGCGGACACGTCGGCCTGAACGTGTTCGGGGGGAGGGCGGCGTACCAGGACACGTACGTGCGGGAGCTGTGACCGCCGGGCGGGCGAGCTGTAACACCGTAGGGGCTGCGCTTCGGAGAGCAGGGCGCAGCCTCCAAGCGGCCCCACTGTGCTCGTCTGTGACTCGCGGAAACGTCGGCCGCGCCCGGGCGGCCGGACCGCCGTGCGGGCCGAGGGGAGTTACTCGGACTCTTCCGCCGCGACGTCACGCCTGTTGATCGCGTCGGTGATGGCGTAGGCGGTGCGGACGAAGGTCTCTGCCTGCTGCGCCGACAGGTTCCGTGCGGAGGTCTCCTCCAGGGCCTGCCACATGGCTGCCAGCGGCTCGCGCATGGCACGGCCCTTGTCGGTGAGGTGGACGACCATGACGCGCCGGTCGTGTTCGGCCGGCTCGCGGATGAGCAGGCCGGCGTCCTGCATGCGGCGCAGGGACTTGGAGACGGTGGAGTGGTCCAGGCCGACGCTTTCGAGCAGTTCGGACTGGGTCTGGCCGTCCCGGTCGAGGAGTTGCATCAGCAGCAGTTCCTGTCCGGGATGCAGGTCCATCTCGCGGAGCATGGCGGCGGCGCGGGCGCGGTGAGCGCGGGCGAGCTGGAAGATCGCGTAGCTCATCGGCCCCTCGCTGGCCGTGCTGGGGGTGGGGGGTGTGGGGGCGGGCATGGTTCGGTTCCTCAGACGGTGTAGGTGGGGTAGTCGGTGTAGCCGGCCACTCCGCCGCCGTAGAAGGTCGCCGGGTCGGGGGTGTTCAGCGGCGCGTCAGAGCGTAGCCGCTCGACCAGGTCCGGGTTGGCGAGCGCGAGGGCGCCGACGGATACGAGGTCGGCCGTGCCGTTGTCGATGTCCTTGGCGCGGGTGGGCATGTCGGTGCCGGCCCGGTTGAGGATCAGCGTGGTGGGCCACAGGGCGCGCAGGGTGCCGAGCAGCGCGTCGTCGCCTGCGTGGAGGACGTGGAGGTAGGCGAGGCCGAGCGGGCTGAGGGCGCGCAGGAGCGCCGGATACAGCTCGGCGGTGTCGGACTCGGCGATGTCGTTGTAGGGGTTGCCGGGGGAGATGCGCAGGCCGGTGCGGTCGGCGCCGATCTCGTCGGCCACGGCAGCGGCGACCTCGACGGCGAAGCGGATGCGGCCCTCGAGGGAGCCGCCGTAGCGGTCGGTGCGCTGGTTGGTGTTGTCGGACAGGAACTGGTGCACCAGGTAGCCGTTGGCACCGTGGATCTCCACGCCGTCGGCGCCTGCCGCGACGGCGGCCGCCGCGGCGCGGCGGAAGTCCTCGACGGTCGCCGCGACCTCCTGCGTCGACAGAGCACGAGGGGTCGGCATCTCCTGGGGCCCGGACGCGGTGAACATCGCGCCCTGCGGCTGGATCGCCGAAGGGGCGACCGGTCGGCGCCCGTGGGGGGTGTTGTCGGGGTGGGCGATGCGTCCGGTGTGCATCAGCTGGATGACGATGCGGCCGTCGGCCGCGTGCACGGCGTCGGTGACCTTGCGCCACCCGGCGATCTGCTCGTCATTGTGGATGCCGGGAGTGAGGAGGTAGCCCTGGCCGTCGGCGGAGGGCTGGGTTCCCTCGGTGATGATCAGCGCGTGCGAGGCCCGCTGGGCGTAGTACTCGGCGTTCAGCTCGGTGGGGACGCCTTCGGGGGTGGAGCGGTCGCGGGTCATGGGCGCCATGACCAGGCGGTGCGGGAGGGGGATGTCGCCGACGGTGGTCGGTGTCCACAGGGCGTTCAGCATGAGTGGTCCTTCGGTGTGGTGACGGCCAGGTGATGACCGGAGCAAGAGGAATAAGGCGGGCGTGTGATCAGTCGAGGGTGAGGACGAGCTTGCCCCGGACATGGCCGGCGTCGCTGACCTGTTGGGCCGTGGCGGCCCGGTCGAGCGGGTAGGCGGTGACGGTGGTGACGACCTTGCCGGTCGCGGCGTCCTGGGCCAGGGCGGCCAGGCGCGCGGCCGAGCGTTCCTGGCCACCGCTGGAGAAGGTGATGCCGAGCTGGTGCGCGCGGAAGTCGGCGATGGTGACGATGCGCTTGGTGCCGCCCCGCAAGGTGATGGAGTCCTCCAGGGCGCCCTTCCCCGCCAGATCGAACACCGCGTCCACGCCGTCGGGGGCGAGCGCCCGGACCCGCTCGACCAGCCCCTCGCCGTAAACGGTCGCGGTGGCGCCGAGCGAGGTGAGGTAGTCCTGGTTGGCGGGGCCGGCGGTGGCGATGACCCGCGCTCCGCGGGCCGTGGCGAGCTGGACCGCCAGGGTGCCGACCGCTCCGGCCGCGCCGTGCATCAGCACCGTCTCCCCGGCGGCGACGCCGAGAAGGTTCAGGACCCGCTCGGCCGTCTCGCCCGCCACCGGCAGCGCGACCGCGTGCTGCCAGTCGAGGCCGGCGGGCTTGGGGGCCACGGTGGTGGCCAGCGCGTACTGGGCGTACGAGCCGGTGTCCGACCAGCCCAGCACCTCGTCACCCACCTGCACGTCCTGCACGCCCTCACCCAGGGCGTCCACCACGCCGGCGAGCTCGGACCCGGGGACGGAGGGGAGCGGTGTGGGGAACGCGGCCTGCATTGCCCCGGAGCGGATCTTGCCGTCCAGCGCGTTCAGCCCGGCCGCCCTGACCCGGACGCGGATCTGCCCGGGGCCGGGCTGCGGGACCTCGATGTCCGCCTCGTGCAGCACTTCCGTGCCTCCGAAACGGTCGAACAGGATGGCTTTCATGACGACTCCTCTCGTGTCGCCGCCCATTTAGGTGGCTAGACACATAACCAACGTAACAGTAAACATGTGGCTAGCCAAGTATTTGCTGTCGCTGGGACTGCGCAAGAGTGGTCGTGGTCGCGCCGGTCTCTTCGGGACGGCGGTCGAAGAAGGACCCGCGCTGGGTCGGCCCCTGGTGGACGCGATCAAGGGATCAGTGCTGGCGAACCTCAAGGAGCTCCGCCCCGGCTCGGCAGGGGCTACGGAAGTGCGGTTGCTGTTCGTGTTCGACCCGAACCGCCAGGCTGTGATCCTTGTCGGCGGTGACCTCGTCCCCCTTCGAGATCGTCCGCGCGCAGTGCGTTACCCGCGCCGGGATTCCTGTCCGATGGGGGTTGCAGCGCCTGCGGTACGGGCGTTCCCTGGAAGTATCCAGTGGTGAAACATGAGCGCCTGGGGCTACGACACGGACCGAGGGGCTCCTCCCCGTCGCGTGTTTTCCCGGCAAGGGCCTCGGCCAGAGCGGTTCGTCGTCGTCACCCAGCGTTCGACGCGGAGGTGATCCAGGTGAAAGCCGTTGTCTATGAGAAGCCCTTCAGCGTCACCGTCAGGGACGTCGACGATCCGCAGATCCAGCACCCGAACGACGTGCTGGTACGCGTCACATCGACCGCCATCTGCGGATCGGACCTGCACATGTACGAGGGCCGCACGGCCGCCGAGTCGGGCATCGTCTTCGGACACGAGAACATGGGCATCGTCGAGGAAGTCGGCGCCGGTGTGACCTCACTGTCCAAGGGTGACCGCGTCGTCATGCCGTTCAATGTCGCCTGCGGATTCTGTAAGAACTGCCTCGCTGGGAAGACCGGCTTCTGCCTGACGGTCAACCCGGGCTTCGCCGGCGGAGCCTATGGCTACGTGGCCATGGGCCCGTACAAGGGCGGACAGGCAGAGCTGCTGCGGGTGCCCTTCGCCGATTTCAACTGCCTGAAGCTGCCGCCGGGCAACGAGTTCGAGACCGATTTCGTGCTGCTCGCCGACATCTTCCCGACCGGCTACCACGGATGCGAGCTCGCCCAGGTGACCCCCGGAGAGAGCGTGGCCGTCTTCGGTGCCGGCCCGGTCGGGCTGATGGCCGCGTATTCCGCGCTGCTGCGCGGTGCGTCGAAGGTGTTCTCCGTGGACCGGGTGCCCGAGCGGCTCGCCAAGGCCGAGGAGATCGGAGCCATTCCGATCGACTTCACCAAGGGCGACCCGGCCCAGCGAATCAAGGAACAGACGGGAGGCGAGGGAACGGACAAGGGTGTCGACGCCGTCGGCTACCAGGCCCAGGCGCACGACGCGAGCCATGAGGAACCCGCCGTCGTCCTCAACACACTCGTCGAGACGGTGCGGCCGACTGGCATGCTGGGCGTACCGGGCCTGTACGTGCCGTCCGACCCGGGCGGACCCGACGAGAACGCCAAGCACGGTCAGCTGTTGGTCTCCATCGGCAGGATGTTCGAGAAGGGCCAGCGGATAGGCACTGGTCAGTGCAACGTCAAGCAGTACAACCGCCAGCTGCGTGATCTGATCATCGCGGGGCGCGCCAAGCCCAGCTTCGTGGTCTCCCACGAACTGCCACTGGACGAGGCGCCGCTCGCGTACGAGAAGTTCGACCAGCGGATCGAGGGCTACACCAAGGTCGTACTGCATCCCGGTCACGCGCTCGCGGCGTAAGAGCGGGAAGGAAGCCACAGGTACAGGTGTCCGGCCTCCGTCAGGCCGGGCACCGAGTCACGCACCTCGCGTACGCGGCTGCGGTCAGATGTGCCCTCGCAGACCACTGGCCCGTATGGGGCAAAGAGGCAGTCATGGCTGAGCAACCGATCAAGCCGACGGATGCGGATGCACACGAGTCGGCGGGCGTCCCTCCGCCCGCATCGGATCTGACATCGTCAGGCCCGAAGAAGTCCAGCGTCGGAATGCACGGCATCACCGAATCGGCGCGGTACTCCATGACCGAAATGGGGCCGAAGCGGAGTCTGCAGACGCTGTTGGCGGTGAACCATGTCGACGGTTTCGACTGTCCGAGCTGTGCATGGGGCGACCCCGATCCCGACCACCGGAAGAGCGCGGAGTTCTGCGAGAACGGCGCGAAGGCCGTCGCCTGGGAAGCCACGCGCAAACGCGTCGACGCGGCGTTCTTCGCCGAGCACTCCGTCGCCGCCCTGCGGGAGCGGGACGGTCACTGGCTGGAGTCGCAGGGCCGGCTGGCCCAGCCGATGCATCTCGCCCCCGGCGCGACCCACTATGTGCCCATCCCGTGGGAGGACGCGCTCGCGCTCACCGCCGATCGCCTGCGCGGCCTCGCCGATCCGAGCCGTGCCGTCTTCTACACAAGCGGCCGGACGAGCAACGAGGCCGCCTTCCTCTACCAGCTGCTGGCGCGCAGGCTCGGCACGAACAATCTGCCGGACTGCTCGAACATGTGCCACGAGTCGAGCGGCGCGGCCCTGAACGAGACCATCGGCGTCGGAAAAGGCCTCATCACGTACTCCGACATCACCGATCACACAGACTTGATCATCGTCGTGGGCCAGAACCCCGGCACCTGCCACCCCCGTATGCTCACCGCGCTCGAACAGGCCAAGCGGCGCGGCGCCCGCATCATCGCCGCCAACCCGCTGCCCGAGGCCGGTTTCGGCCGCTTCCACAACCCGCAGACCGCGCGCGGCCTGGTCGGCCCGGGTACGAAGCTCGCCGACAGCTACCTTCCGGTGCGCATCAACGGCGATCTGGCCCTGTTCGCAGGCCTGAACCGTGCCCTGATCGATCGGGAGGACTCCCAGCCGGGTTCCGCCCTCGACCATGACTTCATCGACCGGTACTGCGACGGCTACGAGGCAGCGGCAGCGGCATGGCGTGCCCTGGACTGGTCGCGGATCGAGACGATGGCAGGTCTGTCCCGCCGCAGAATCGAGGACTGCGCGGCCGACGTGCTCGCCGCCGACAGCGTCATCGTCTGCTGGGCGATGGGGCTGACCCAGCACCGCAACGCGGTGGCCACCATCCGTGAGATCGTCAACTTCCTTCTGCTGCGCGGCAACATCGGTCGCCCCGGTGCCGGGCCCGCCCCGATCCGCGGACACAGCAACGTCCAGGGCGACCGCACCATGGGCATCTGGGAGAAGATGCCGGACACGTTCCTTGACAAGCTCGGCGACGAGTTCGGGTTCGAGCCGCCCAGCGCCCACGGCCTGGACACGGTCGACTCGATCAAGGCCATGCGCGACGGCAAGGTCGATGTGTTCATCGGCCTCGGCGGCAACTTCGCCTCGGCCACGCCCGACACGGTCGTCACCGAGGCCGCACTGGCCAACTGCGCCCTCACCGTCCATGTCGCGACCAAACTGAACCGGTCCCATCTCTGCCACGGCACCGAGGCACTTCTCCTGCCCTGCCTCGGCCGCACCGAGCGCGACCAGCAGGCCTCCGGCGAGCAGTTCGTCACGGTCGAGGACACGATGGCCATGGTGCACGCCTCGCACGGACGGCTCTTTCCCGGATCACCGCACCTGCGCAGCGAGGTCGCGATCATCGCCGACCTCGGGCACGCGCTCTTCGGCGACGACCTCGGCTGGCGCGTCATGCGCGACGACTACGCGGTGATCCGCCGCCACATCGAGCATGTGGTCCCCGGATTCCACGCCTTCGAGCAACGCGTCCGGCAGCCCGGCGGCTTCATGCTCCCCCGGGCACCGCGCGACTCCCGCACCTTCCCCACACCGACCGGCAAGGCGCGCTTCACCGTCAACCCACCGACCGCGCTCGAAGTCCCGCCGGGGCACTTGCTGCTGACGACGGTACGGTCGCACGACCAGTTCAACACCACCGTCTACGGCCTCGACGACCGTTACCGCGGCATCAAGGGCGGACGACGGGTCGTCTTCGTCAACCGGGACGACCTGCGCGACCTCCACCTGCACGACGGCGACCTGGTGGATCTGGTCAGCGTCCACCCCGACGGTGAACGCCGGGCCCCCCGCTTCCGCGCCGTCCGCTATCCGACGCCGCGCGGCTGCGCCGCCGCCTACTACCCGGAGACGAACGTGCTGGTCGCACTGGACTCCACGGCCGAGACCAGTAACACTCCCACGACCAAATCCATCGTGATCCGCCTCGAACCCTCCAACGGGAAGGATCGACGTTGATCGGCAAGGGCCCGTTGCCGGGGGAGTTCACTCGCAGACGATCTCGTCACGCGGCTTGTAGTGGGTGCGGAACGGCTCCCGTTTCACCTCTCGGCCGTCGGCGACGAACACCCGCTGGACGGTGACGTCGAACCCCTCCAACGGAGTCTGCGGCACGCACTGTTCGTCGGTGCTCACCTTCTTCTCCGGCTCCTTCACGTTGGTGCGCGGCCCCGTGACCGAGCCGATCTCGTCGTACTTCCTGGTGCCGAGGAAGGTGATGGTGACGGACGAGTCGGTGGACTCGGCCTGGATGTAGATGGCGTTGCCGGAGTCGTTGTTGAACTTGAGGTCGAGGCTGCCCCAGGCGACCGTCGCCTCGCGGCCCTCCGGGTAGCGCTCGATGTAGAACGAGTGGGCGCCGTGCTCCACGGGGTCGACCCCGGCGAAGAACATCGCGTTGAACATGGTCGTCGCCACGGCGGAGACGCCGCCGCCGGGAGCCTTGTGGAACTCGTCGTTGAGGATCATGACGCCGTCGACGAAGCCGTTGGCCTCGGTGCGCTCGCCGACGGTCCGGTTGAAGCTCCAGGTCCGGTCCGGCATGACGACGGAGCCGTTGATCAGTTCCACGGCACGGCCGATGTTCCGCGTGCGGTAGGGCGCCGGTTCGAAGTTCACGGTGAAGGAGGACATCCGCTCGCGCAGCCCCAGCCGCTCGACGTTGTCACGGGTCACCTGCGGCTCGGCCACCAGCGTGGCGATCTCGCCACTGCGGCCGGCGCCCCGCTTCGTGAGCAGCGGCAGCACGGCCTTGCCCAGCGCCTTGTCGGTGACGACATGGCCGGCCCGGCCGTCCTGGGCCACCCCGACCCGGTTGCCGACGAGCCGCAGCTCGGCGTTGTGGGCCCGGGCGGGCAGGGTGGACAGGGGCCGGGCGACCGCGGGGTCGGCGCGCAGGCCCTCGTCGTCCAGCCTCGGGGTGAGCCGGCCGGTGTCGTCGGGGCGCATCGTCAGGTACTTGCCCAGGACCGGCTGCTCGATGGAGAAGCGCAGGTCGGCCGCAGTGAGCGTGACCGGCGCCGACATGGCGGGCCGCGCGAACTGGCGCACCGCGCGCCGCACCTCCGGCTCGGTGACCTTCGGCTTGGTCTCGTGGGTGGGCAGGGTGGTGACGGAGTCGGCCTCGCCCCGCTCGAAAGCGGCGCGCAGGGGGGTGACCGCGGCGTCGGTGTCGAGTGCCTGGCCGCTCACCGGGGCGATCGGCTTCACCTGGCCGTCCTCGAAGGTGACGCCGCCCTCGCGGACCTTCTGGTCGACGGACCGGGCCACCTTTTTCAGGCCGGCGTGCGCCTTGTCCTCGTCGACGGCCACGACCGGCTCGACCGGGCCGCCCGAGCTGAAGAGGCCGCCGATCACGGTGAAGGGGTCGGCGGCGTGGGTGCGCGACGCGCGGTCCACCGTCTCGCCGTAGTCGAAGGTGATGCCGACCTGACCCGGATCGATCGTGCCCTTACGGTCACCGATCGTCACGCGCAGGTCGCGGGCGGCGGCCGGGCCCAGCCGGTCCTCCAGCTTCCGTACGGCCTCCGTACGGCTCAGGCCCCCGATGTCCACCCCGCGCACCGTCGTACCGTCCTCTATGTCCCCGCCCGCGAGCAGCAGCCCGGCCAGATACAGGCCGCCGACGCCCACGGTGAGGGCGCCGCCGGTCAGGGCGAGGGGCGGAAGTGCGGTGATGCGGCGTGCTGAGGGGATTCGCGGGGCGGAGGGGGCGCGGAGGCGCATGGGTCTCCCGGGCGGGCTATCGACGAGGACGGCGCGTGGAGTGACGCGACGTTGTGCGCGAGGCAAACACATCCAGCTAGCCATAATCGGGCGAAAACGCCTATGTCGTAGACCACGTTTGCGTCAGATCACGCCTCGTGTCCGCCCGGGAACCCGGTCGGCCCCTCAGGTGCCTGACGGCACCTCCGCCCTCTCGCCCTCCACGCCGGGCGTCACCTCGTCCGCCCCGGAGGCCTCCTGCGCCTTGTTGCGGCGGACCGAGGCGAGGAAGGACGCGGCGATCAGGACGACGCCGATGAGGCCGGTGACGATCTCGCTGATCTGGTGCTGGATGGTGATCAGCAGGATCGCGGCGAGGGCGCCGATGGCGTAGTGGGCGCCGTGCTCCAGGTAGACGTAGTCGTCGAGGGTGCCCTGGCGCACCAGGTAGACCGTGAGCGAGCGGACGTACATGGCGCCGATGCCCAGGCCGAGGGCCATCCAGAAGATGTGGTTGGTGACGGCGAAGGCGCCGATCACGCCGTCGAAGGAGAAGGACGCGTCCAGCACCTCCAGGTACAGGAAGAGGAAGAACGCCGCCTTCCCGGCGAGGGCGACCGCCGTGACCGGCCGGCCTTCTGCCCTGGCCCGCTCCTCCTCCTCGTGTTCGTGTTCCTCCTCCTCTTCGAGCCTGTCCTCGAAGTGGGCGGAGAGCCCGCCGACCACGAGATAGGTGATCAGACCGGCGACTCCGGAGAGCAGCACGGTGGCCGTCTTGTCCGCGTGCCCCGTGCTGACGTGGGCGTGGCCGGCGAAGGTCAGCGCCGTGCCGAGCAGGGCAACGAGCGCGAGGCAGACCGCCAGCATGTCGATCTTGCCGAGCCTCGCCAGCGGGCGCTCCAGCCAGGCCAGCCACTTGATGTCGCGGTCCTCCAGGATGAAGTCGAGGAAGATCATCAGCAGGAACACGCCGCCGAAGGCCGCGATGGCGGGGTGGGCGTCGGTGACCAGGTCCTCGTAGCGCTCCGGTTCGTCCAGGGCGAGCTGGACCGCCTCGACGGGGCCGACCTTGGCGCTGATGGCGACGATCACCACCGGGAACACCAGCCGCATCCCGAACACCGCGATCAGGATGCCGAGGGTGAGGAAGATCCGCTGCCAGAAGGCGTTCATCCGCTTCAGGATCCCGGCGTTGACGACCGCGTTGTCGAAGGACAGCGAGATCTCCAGGATCGACAGGATCAGCACGATCCCGAACGCCTCCCAGCCCCACTGCCAGGCGGCGAAGGCGAGACCGAGCGCCGTGACGCCTAGCGACCAGCCGAAGGTTCGCAGCAGCATCGTCAGCCCTCCGCCTTCACCGCGAGGACCGGGCAGTCCACGCCCAGCAGGATCTGCTGGGCCGCCGAGCCCATGATCAGCTTGCCGACCGCGCTGCGCCGCCGCAGGCCGATCACCACCAGGGACGCGTCCAACTGCTCCGCCAGGTCGATGATCTCCGCGGCGGCGTCACGGGCGCCGAGGACCTGACGGATGTCGAAGTCGATGCCCAGTGCCGTGAGGTCCTCGCGGACCTGGGTCAGGTCGGGTTCCTGGGCGAACCGGGAATCGACATAGGCGTCTCCCCGCGTGGTGTTCACGACCAGCAGTTTCTCGTCGCGGCGGCGGGCCTCGTCGATCCCCGCGTGCAGGGCCGCCGCCCCCTCGGGTGAGGGGACGTAGCCGACCAGGATGGTCATCTCGATCTCCAGAAGGTCTCAGGCTGCGCTTCGCGCGCGCAGGGGACGTACGACGAACCTGCGGATCAGCGGCCACACCAGGACCAGGGCGATCACCGTGTAGACCGTGTACGACACCGGCCCGCCCAGCAGCCCCGACAGTTCGCCGCCGGACAGCTGGAGGGAGCGCCGGCCCTGGAGCTCCGCGCGCGGGCCCAGGATCACGCCGACGATCAGCGGCAGGACCGGCAGCCCGAAGCGTCGCATGGCGAAGCCGACGAGGCCCAGGGTCAGGAGGATGAACAGATCGAGGGGCTGTGCGTTGACGGCGTAGGCACCCATCGAGGCGAAGAAGAGGATCCCCGCGTAGAGGTACGGCCGCGGGATCTGGAGCAGCTTCGCCCACGCCGGGGCCAGCGGGAGGTTCAGCAGCAACAGCAGCAGATTGCCGATGAAGAGGCTCGCGATCAGGACCCAGACCAGGCTCGCCTCGCGCTCGAAGAGCAGGGGGCCGGGCTGGATGCCGTACGACTGGAAGGCGGCCAGCATCACCGCGGCCGTGGCGTTCGTCGGGAGGCCGATCGCCAGCATCGGGACCAGGGTGCCCGCGGCCGACGCGTTGTTCGCGGCCTCCGGGCCCGCCACCCCCTCGATCGCGCCCTTGCCGAAGTCCTCGGGATGCTTGGTCAGCCGCTTCTCCGTGGCGTACGACAGGAAGGTCGGGATCTCCGCGCCCCCGGCCGGCAGCGCGCCGAACGGGAAGCCGTACGCCGTCCCGCGCAGCCAGGGCTTCCAGGACCGCTTCCAGTCCTTCCGGCCCATCCACGGGCGGCCCACCGGGATCACCTCGGCCGGCTTGCGCCGCAGATGCGCGGCCACCCACAGCGCCTCGCCGACCGCGAAGATGCCGACCGCGACCACGACGACATCGATGCCGTCGGCCAACTGCGGTATACCGAGGGTCAGTCGCTGCTGGCCCGACACCGAGTCGATGCCGACCAGGCCGATCGTCAGGCCGAGGAGCAGGGATATGAAGCCGCGGATACGGGACGAGCCGAGGACCGATGTCACGGCGATGAACGACAGCAGCATCAGCGCGAAGTAGTCGGGGGCGCCCAGGCTGACCGCGAAGTCCACGACGAACGGGGTGATCAGGACCAGCAGCAGGGTGCCGATGGTGCCCGCCACGAAGGAGCCGATCGCCGCCGTGGCCAGGGCCTGGGCCGCGCGGCCCGCCTTCGCCATCTTGTTGCCCTCGATGGCGGTGACCACCGACGAGGACTCGCCGGGGGTGTTCAGCAGGATCGACGTCGTCGAGCCGCCGTACATGCCGCCGTAGAAGATGCCGGCGAACATGATGAACGCCTGCACCGGCTCCATGCCGTAGGTGACCGGCAGCAGCAGGGCCACCGTCATCGCCGGGCCGATGCCCGGCAGGACGCCCACCGCGGTGCCGATGACCACGCCGACCAGGGCGAGCAGCAGGTTCAGCGGGGCCATCACGTCCGCGAAGCCCTGCATGAGGTTGTTCAGGTTGTCCATCGCGGCCTCACAGGATTCCTTGCAGCACGCCGGCGGGGAGGTTCACGCCGAGGCCGATCGCGAACGCGTAGAACGTCGTCAGGGAGAGCGTCGCCGCGATCAGCAGGTTGCGGATGTAGTGCCGGTTGCCGAGCGCGAACGCCGTGCCCCAGAACAGCAGGCCGCCGCTGATCACCCAGCCAAGCCGCTCGATGAGCAGCGCGTTCGCCACGATCACCGCGACCAGCAGGGCCACCGTGCGCCAGTCGGCGCCGGCCGACAGGTCGACGTCCTCGCCGGCCTCCGGCTCACCGTGGCCGCCCCGGGCCACGTCGACGGCGTACAGCACGGCGAGCAGGACCAGCAGCGTGCCCAGGATCAGCGGGACCGCGCGCGGGCCGACCGGGTCGGTGCCGCTGGTGATGTGCGGGATGCCGAGGGCGTCCACGATCACGGCGGCGCCCAGCAGGGCGAGGAACGCGCACACGCCGTACTGCGCGCGGTCCCCGCCCTCCCGCGACTCCTGCCCGGTCCGTTCCTCCACCTGGGAGCTCATGCCAGCCCGAGCTCTGCCAGCAGGTCGGCGACCGCCTTGTCCTGCTCGGTCAGGAAGGTGCCGAACTCGTCGCCGGCGACGAAGGCGTCGACCCAGCCGTTCTTCTCCAGCTGCGCCTGCCACTCGTCGGAGTCGTGCATCTTCGTCAGCGCGTCGACCCAGCTCTGCTTCTGCTCGTCGGTGATGCCCGGAGGGGCCACGATGCCGCGCCAGTTGGTGAAGACCAGGTCGATGCCGGAGTCCTTGAGCGTGGGCGCGTCCTTGAGCGCGTCGATCGGCTTCTCGCTGGTGACCGCGAGGACACGCACCTGACCGGCCTCGATCTGGTCGAGGAACTCGCCGAAACCGCTCGCCCCGAAGGCGATCTTGTTGCCGAGGATGGCTGGCAGCAGCTCGCCGCCACCGTCGTACGAGACGTAGTTGACGTCCTTGGGCTTGATGCCGACGGCCTTCGCCAGCTGCATCGGCAGCAGGTGGTCGGGGCCGCCCGGCGACGAACCACCGCCCACGGCAAGCTTCTTGGGGTCCTTCTTCCAGGCGGTGACGAGGTCGTCCATCGTCTTGTACGGGGAGTCCTTCGGCACCACGATCGCGCCGGCCTCCTCGATCAGCTTGGCGATCGGCGTGGTGTCGGTCAGCGTCGCGTCCGACTTGGAGGTGTACGAGGCTCCGACCACACCCAGGCCCATCTGCATGGCCATCTTGCCGTTGCCCTTCTCGTTCACCAGGCGCTGCAGGCCCACGGTGCCGCTGGCGCCGGGCAGGTTGAACACCTGGACCCCGGAGGCGATCTTGGTGTCCTGCATGACCTGGGTGACGGTGCGGGCGGTGAGGTCGTAACCGCTGCCCGGGGTGTTGGGCACCATCAGGCGCAGGCCCGTCAGGGGCTTGTCGGCCCCGCCCGCGCCTCCGGACTCCTCCTTGTCGGCGGTGGCGCCACAGGCGCTGACCGCGATCATCGAAACGGTGGCAAGAGCTCCGACAAGTGCGGCTCGTCGACTTCTCATGGCTCATCTCTTTCGCTCGGCCCGATCCGGCGCCATGATTGTGCGGTTCCTGAGACACCCCGTCTCGGTTGTGTGACCATTGAAGGTTGAGTTCATAGTGGTCATGACGTCACGGTCACCGTCGCGGAAGCAACGCCGCCAGACGCTCGCAGGCGAGCTGCTCGTATGGCAGCTCGCCATTGTCGTGATCGTGCTCGTCGCCGTGGCCGCGGTGTCGCTTGCGCAGTCGAAGGCGACGTTCGACCGCGTCGAGGGGCGCCGGGTGACCGCGCTCGCCGAGGAGATGGCGGGCAACCCCCTCGTGCGCACCCAGCTGGTGCGGCCCGCCCCGGCGGAGATGCTCGCGCCGCTGCTGCAGTCCACGCTGACCAGGTCCGGCGTCACCTCCGCCATGGTCGCCGACAACGACGGCGAGATCGTCGCCGCCACCGACCCGACCCTGGTCGGGACGCGGATGCCGGTCGACGGACCGCAGGTCTCCGAGGCCGTCGGCTGGTCCGGGGAGCTGCCCGTGGGCGGCGTCACCCAGCTGGTCGCGCAGGCGCCGGTGCTCGGGGCGGGCGCGAAGAACGCCGGGGACCACCTCGGCACGGTGATGGTCGGGCGGACCTCCCCGTCGGTGTGGCAGCGACTGGTCGGCGCCTCGTCCTATCTGCTGGTCTACCTCGGCGTCGCCAGCGTGCTCGGGGTGGCCGGTTCCTGGCTGCTGGCCCGGCGGATCAAGCGGCAGACCTTCGGCATGGAGCCGAGCGAGATCGCCGGACTCGCCGAGCACCGGGAGGCGATGCTCTTCGGGATCGCCGAGGGAGTCGTCGCCCTCGACCCGCATCAGCGCCTCACGCTGGTCAACGCCGTCGGCCGCGGGCTGCTGGACCTGCCCGAGAACTGCGTCGGTATGAGCCTGACCGACCTCGGGATCGAGGGGCGCCTGTACGACGTCCTGGCCGGGACCGCGCCCGAGGGGGAGCACGGCGATCTCACGCGGCGGGACGAGGTCGTCATACGCCGGGGCCGCGTCCTGGTGATGAACCGGATGGACGTCACCAAGGACGGCCGCCGCCTCGGCTCGGTCACGACCCTGCGCGACCGCACCGAACTCGCCCAGCTGGAACGGGAGTTGGGCTCCTTCCGCAGCACCACCGAGCTGCTGCGCGCCCAGGCCCACGAGTTCTCCAACCAGCTGCACACCATCTCCGGGCTCATCCAGATCGGCGAGCACGACGAGGTCGTCCGCTACGTGCGCGCCCTGCGCAAGCACCGCGAGTCGCTCGACGTGAGCATCACCAGCCGGGTCCGTGACCGGGCCGTCGCCGCGCTGCTCATGGCCAAGTCGGCGCTCGCCGCGGAACGCAAGGTACGGCTGAAGATCTCCGAGCGCACCTCCCTGGACCGGCTGGAGCCCACCGACTCCGCGGATGTGGCGACCGTGCTCGGCAACCTCGTGGACAACGCGGTCGACGCCGCCGCGAGCGGTTCCCGGACGGGGGACGGCGACCCGGACGCCTGGGCGGAGGTCGAGCTGCGCCAGGACGCCTCCAGCGTGGAGATCGTCGTACGGGACTCGGGGCCGGGCGTGGCTCCCGAGCTGGCGCAGGAGGTGTTCCTGCACGGGTTCACCACCAAGGCCGCGCAGGGCGGCGACCGGGGTATCGGCCTCGCGCTGACCCGGCTGGTGTGCAAACGCCGGGGCGGTGAGGTGTCGGTGGCCAACACGCCGGCGGGCGCCATGTTCACCGCCCGGATGTCCGTCGGCCGCCCGGCCGACCGAGTGACGGAGACAGTCCGATGATCGATGTCCTGATCGTGGAGGACGACTTCATGGTGGCGCGGATCCACCGCGGATTCGTCAACGACGTCGACGGGTTCCGGGTGAGCGGCACCGCGAACTGCGGCGAACAGGCGCTCACCGCCGTCGCCGAACTGCAACCCGACCTGGTGCTGCTCGACCTCTACCTGCCCGACATGTTCGGCCTGGAGATCATCCCCCGGCTGCGCACCGCAGGACACGACTGCGATGTCATGGTGATCAGCGCCGCGCGCGAGTCCGAGGCGGTCCGGGGCGCCGTACGGCAGGGCGTCGTCGACTATCTGCTGAAGCCCTTCGACGCGGAGGACCTGAGGACGCGTCTCGAACAGTACGCCGCCCGGCGCAGCAAGCTCTACGCGGCCGTGGTCAGCGGCCAGTCCGACATCGACCGGGCGCTGGCCCGGGGCGCGGCGCCGGCCACCACACCCGCGACCCTGCCCAAGGGCATGAGCGTGGAGACCGCCGAGCTGATCGAGCGGGAGCTGCGCACGGCCGACGGCAGCCTCTCCGCCGCCGAGTGCGCCGCGCGCCTCGGGGTGTCCCGGGTCAGCGCGCGGCGGTACCTGGAGCACTTCACCGTCACGGGACGGGCGGAGGTGTCCCTGCGGTACGGGCAGGCGGGGCGGCCGGAGCGGCGGTACAGCTGGGCGGAGGACTGACGCCCCGCTCTCTCACCGGTCGACGGGACCGGTCAGCTGGACGATGTCGTCGGACGCGATGTCATGCAGCCTGATCGCCAGGTCCTCCAGGGCACGGCAGGCGGCTAGTTCGTCGCCGATCTCGGCCACGGGCCGGTCGATCGGGTTGCGGCGGGCGACACCGCGGCCGGTGACGGCCACCATGTCCTGCGGTGTGTCCTGAGTGGTCAGCACGGCCTCGGCGCGGGTGTCGTCGCCGTCCTCGGTGATGTGGATCCGGACGGTCCACTGCTTGTCTTCCATCGAGATCACTTCCGTCGAGATCACTTCCGTAGGGGGTCGGATGCCCTACTGATGAGCGTGCGCCTCTTCCCGGGCCGGGTCCAGCGCGAGTCGACGCCGCCGGTTCCCGGCCGGACGATGGAAGGAGACGGAAGGAGGCCGGACATGACCGATGTCCTGACACGGCCGGCGGGCCGTACGAAGTTCGAACTCGGCAAGTCCCGCAAGGAGAGCCACCCTTGGGAGATACGGGTCGTCAAGCACCCGGAGCGCTCGGAGTCCGCGCACTTCCGCGCCGCGAAGAAGACGGCGAAGAAGATCCTCGCCGAGCTGGAGGCCGAGGAGTCCGAGCTGCCGTACGGGCCCGGGCCCTGGGAGATGCACCACGGTGGCAGCCTCTGGGTGAAGGCCGCCGACGGCTGGCGGATGTACCGGGCCCGGGTCGGCATCGAGTGGAGCGCGCAGTTCTGCGCCGATCCCGCGAAGGTCGACCGGCTCCGCCGGGAGGCCGCCGAGCTGATCGAGGTCTTCCCGCTCACCCTGCCGGCCCTGGACGAACTGGGCTACAAACGGGCCCGCGACCTCCTGGACACACCGATCACGGATGCCGACGGCGTCGAGGCCTGGACCGACTCGCTGTTCAACTCGTGCGTGCCGCTCAGCAGCCCCGACCACTCCGGCGTCCTGCCCAAGGCGGCAGGCGAGCACCACTACCCCTGGCCGGTCAAGGCAGCCGACTACTTCCGGTACGACGACTTCGAGCTGTGGGTGACCCTTCCCGACGGCACCAACGCCGGCGTCACCCCCGTCAGCCGGCGCGGCTCCGGCGACGGACAGCTCCGCATCGTCCACGCCCGGCACGGCACCCCGGCCGGGGACGCCGTCGCGGAGGCGCAGCGGCGCCGCATGATGGCCGTCGTGCCCCCGGACAGCCCCATCGCGCTGGCGGCGTTCGAACAGCAGATACCGCGCGGGGCGAAGTCGGCGTCCGGTCCCCTGCGCACCAGGCGGCGCGGCACCCCGAGCTGACAAGGGGGCGCACTCCTCCCGGGGAAGTACCCCTGCGCCCATCCGCTCCTGCCGCGGAGGCATGACAAGAGCCTCCGTGGGCACGATGTGCCGAAAGGTTGCGGAGAGAAGGCTGGTCGCAACGGACCGACCCATCGAAGGAGGAGGGCGTCATGAACCGTCAGACCAACGTCCGTGTGCGTGTCATCCGCCGGCCCGCCGCTCCCCGCGACACCCGGGGTGAGATCGACCGACGCACCCCCTCGGGGCGGATCCTGCCGTACTGACACCGGGCCCGCGCGCCCCGACCGACGTAGCGTGAGGGCATGCGGGTGCTGGTCGTCGAGGACGAGGAGCGGTTCGCGGCGGGGCTCAGGGACGGCCTGGAGGCCGAGGGCTTCGCGGTCGACATCGCGCTCGACGGCGTGGACGGGCTGTGGCTGGCCCGCGAGCACGGCTACGACGCGATCGTCCTCGACGTCATGCTGCCGAAACTCAACGGCTACCGGCTCTGCCGGACCCTGCGCGCCGAGCGCGACTGGACGCCGATCCTCATGCTCACCGCCAAGGAGGGCGAGTGGGACGAGATCGAGGGCCTCGACACCGGCGCCGACGACTATCTGACCAAGCCCGTCTCCTACGCCGTACTCCTGGCGAGACTGCGGGCGCTGCTGCGGCGGGAGGCCCGGCAGCGGCCCGCCGTGCTCGCCGCCGGTGATCTGCGGCTCGACCCGGCGGCCCGGACGGTCAGCCGGGGCGGACGCGACATCGAGGTCACCGCGCGGGAGTTCGCGGTGCTGGAGTTCCTGCTGCGGCGGGCCGGGGAGGCGGTGTCCAAGCGGACCATCCTCGACCACGTCTGGGGCGACGACTTCGAGGGCGACCCGAACATCGTCGAGGTGTATGTGAGGCGGCTGCGCAACAAGGTCGACCGGCCCTTCGGGCGGCGGTCGCTGCTGACGTCGCGCGGGCACGGGTACCGGCTCGTGCCCGACGACGGGTGACGGGTGCCCGATGACGGGCGAGCGGTACGAGCGCCGGCTGCGGGCGGTACGGGTCCGGGCCACGGCCGTCGCCGTGCTCGCGGTGGCCGTCGCCCTGCTCGCCGCCGGTGTCGGGCTCGTGGTCGGGCTGCGCACCGAGCTCAGCGACGACGTCCGGGACGCCGCCCGGTCACGGGCCTCGGACGTGGCCCGGGTCATCGAGGCGGGCCGGGGGGTGCCCGCGCCGACCGTGTCCGCGCCCGACGAGGAGTTCCTCCAGGTCGTCGCGGCGGACGGCACGGTCGTCGCGGCCAGCGAGAACGTCGCGGGACAACCCGCGCTGGCCCGGCTGGACCCCGGCGAGAGCGCCTCCGTCGACACCCCGCTCGACGACGACCCCTTCCTGGTCGTCGCGGTCGGCGCCCGGGACGACGGCCGCGAACTGGTCGTCCTCGACGGGCGGGACGCCACCGGGGTCGCCGAGGCCACGACCACGGTCACCTGGCTGCTGCTCATCGGCTTGCCGGTGCTGGTCGCCCTGGCGGCCACCGCGACCTGGATCGCCGTCGGCCGCACCCTGCGCCGTGTCGCCCGCGCCGAGGCGGCGCAGCGCCGCTTCGTCTCCGACGCCTCCCACGAACTGCGCTCACCCGTCGCCACCGTCCGCCAGCACGCCGAGGTCGCCCTCGCCCACCCCGGGCGCACCGACACCGGCGCCCTCGCCGGCACCGTGCTCGACGAGGCCGTACGCATGCAGCGCCTCGTCGACGACCTGCTGCTGCTCGCCCGCGCCGACGAGAGCGGCCTGCTGCGGGGCGGGCGGCGGCCGGTCGACCTCGACGACCTGGTCCTGGCGGAGGCGGGCCGGCTGCGCTCTGCCACGCCCGGCCTTCGCGTCGACAGCACGGCGGTGGGCGCGGCCCGCGTCACGGGCGACGAGGAGGCGCTACGGCGCCTGGTACGCAACCTGGGCGAGAACGCGGCCCGGCACGCCCGCACCCGGGTGTCCCTGGCGCTCACGGACACCGGGGACGGCTGGGTGCGGTTGCTGGTGGACGACGACGGCCCCGGCATTGCGGCCGCCGACCGGGCACGGGTCTTCGACCGCTTCGTACGGCTGGACGAGTCCCGTGCGCGGGGCGCGGGCGGGGCGGGGCTGGGTCTGGCGATCGTGGCGGAGGTCGCCGGGGCGCATCGGGGGCGGGTGGAGGCGGGGGTGAGCGAAGGGCTGGGCGGGGCGCGGTTCACGGTGATGCTGCCGTCGGCGGGGGAGTGACCGGCGGCAAGCCACGAGCCGGCCTCACCTTTCTGACAGGGCGTTCAGGGGCGTTCAGGGGATGTTCAGCGGTCGCGCGGGACCCTCGGTGCAGCGGACCGGCGCCTGGACCGGCGCCCGGATCGGCGCAGATCGGCGTGGAGGAGGTCGCCATGAACACCCATCGCAGGATGCTGTGGCCGGGGGCCGTCGTGGGTGCCGTCGTGCTGATGGCGGGCGCCTGCTCCCCGAGCGCCGGGTCGGAGCGGACGGGCGACGGCGACTGTGTGCGCGTCGTCGACGAGGAGACCGGCGCGACGGGCCGGGACTGTCTGCCGCTGGCACCCGAGCACGCCCGCGTCGACCTGACCGAGCCGGCCTTCTCCCACCCCGCCCGGATCACCAACCCCCTGCACCCGACCGCCCGGACCGACCAGGTCGTCATGGGCGGACAGGTCGGCGACGAGCCCTTCCGCACCGAGGTCAGCACCCTGCCCGGCACCAAGAGCATCACGTTCGACGGCACCACCGTCCAGGCCCTGACCTCGCAGTACGCCGCCTTCGAGGGCGGCCGTATCCACGAGGTCGCCCTCGACTGGTACGCCCAGGCCGACGACGGCTCCGTGTGGTACCTCGGCGAGGACGTCTTCAACTACGACAACGGCGTGGTCGCGGACACCGAGGGCACCTGGCAGGCGGGCCGCGACCAGGCACCCGCCGCGATGATCATGCCCGCGCATCCGGCGAAGGGCGATGTCTACCGGCCGGAGAACCTGCCCGGCGTCGTCTTCGAGGAGGTCACGGTGAAGGAGACCGACCGGACCGTGGACGGGCCGTACGGGAAGGTCGAGGGCGCGATCACGGTCCACGAACTGCACATGGACGGCTCGACCGAGGACAAGACCTTCGCCCCCGGCTACGGCGAGTTCTCCACCGGGAACGACGGCGGCGACCTGGAGGCGGTGTCGCTGGCCGTGCCGACGGACGCCCGGCAGGGCCCGCCCCCGGCGGAGCTGGCCGCACTGCACCGGGCG
The DNA here is from genome assembly GCF_055634335.1 of Streptomyces sp. NPDC111802. Taxonomy (NCBI): domain Bacteria; kingdom Bacillati; phylum Actinomycetota; class Actinomycetes; order Kitasatosporales; family Streptomycetaceae; genus Streptomyces; species Streptomyces sp. NPDC111802. The sequence continues at coordinate 54,462 of NZ_JBVKCZ010000020.1, forward strand.
GCACGGGACGTGCAGGACGGCGAGGTCACCGGCGCCGACCTGGCCGCCGTGCGGGCCGCGTGGACGGCGTACCGCGACTCCGACGCCGTACCGAAGCTGCTCCGGACGCAGATGACCCGCGACCTCGACACGCTCGACGAGGCCGCCGGCGCACGGGACGAGGAGGAGATGGTCGACGCCGCGCTGCGGGTGGCGCAGAACACCTCGGATCTGCGGCTGCGGTACGAGCCGGTGCGGACGGTGGACCTGGAGCGGTTCGGCATGTGGGCCGGGCAGCTGGGCATCGACGCGGCAGCCGGCGCCCAGGGGGCGGTCGCCGGGGACGTCACCAGCCTCGAACTGCTGTGGGAGCGCCTGAAGGACGCCACCCCCGGCGCCGAGCGGGCCGCGGTCGCGGCGGACCTGCACGCGGCCCGGGAGGCGGCCGACCGCAAGGACCTGGCGCAGGCCGGGCAGCTGGCGCCGAGCCTGCGGGAGCACATCGCACGGGTCGCGTCCTGACGCCGGTCGTCCGTCCTCGGGCGCTCAGCTCGCCGGGTCCAGCTCCAGTGGCTCGATCTTGCCCTCCAGCATGGTGCCGAGGCCCTGCACCGCGCAGACGTCCGGTCGCTCGGCGATGTGCACCGGCATGCTGGTGGCCTGCCGCAGCATCTCGTCGAAGCCGGGGAGCAGGGCGCTGCCGCCGACCATCATGATGCCCCGGTCGGCCAGGTCGGCGACCAGGTCGGGCGGGCAGTCCCGCAGCACCTTGCCGATGCTGTCGAGGACCGCGGTGAGCGGGGTCTGGATGGCGTCCCGGACGGCGGCGGTGTCGACCTGGACGCTGCGGGCGAGGCCGGTGCAGACGTCACGGCCGTGGATCTCGGTGGAGGTCGGGCCGTGCGGGGTGAGCCCGTTGCCGGACAGGGCGAGCTGCAGCGGCCGTACGTTCTGGCTGGGCAGCATCAGCTCGTGTTCGTGCCGCAGGTGCTGCACGATCGCGTGGTCCACCGCCTCCCCGCCGACGCGGACCCGTTCGGCGGTGACGATGTTGCCGAGGGACAGCACGGCGACCTCGGTCGCGGCGGCCCCGCACACCATGATCATGCTGGCCTCGGGCTGCTCCACGGGCAGTCCGCAGCCCACGGCGGCGGCGATGAGGGTGTCGACCAGTTCCACGCGCCGCGCGCCGAGGCCGACCAGGGTCTCGATCGCCGCGCGCTGGGCCAGCGGGTCGGCGTCGTGCGGCGTGCAGGCCGCCGCGCGCAGGAACGGCTTGCGGCGCAGGGCGCGGCGCATCTTGTCGCCGAGCAGGTGCCGCAGCATGCGCTGCGCCATCTCGATGTCGACGACGGTGCCGCCGGAGACGGGCCGTACGACGCGGATGTAGTGCGGGGTGCGGCCGGTCATCTTCTCCGCGAACTCACCGACCGCGATCAGGGCGCCGGTCCGGGTGTTGACGGCGGCGACGGAGGGCTGGTCGACGACGAGTCCGGTGCCCTTCACATAGACGCGGGTCCTGGCCGCCCCCAGGTCGACGGCGAAGTGGCAGCGGCGCAGCTGCTCCAGAGTGGCGGTCATGGGGCATCCTCCCGGAAACGCAGACCATGGGTCCGCCGGGTGGGTGGCGGGCCTCGCTTGGGATTGCGGGTCGTGTGCGGGGCCGGCGCTTGTGTGCGGCCTCCCTCGAATCGTGCGGGCGGCCGGGAGGGGGGCGCCTTCTGGAGGGGGCCGGGTGGGGTGCGGCTGAATGGGGGTTTTTGTTTCTGATGGGATGTCAGGCGCGTGTCGCGGCCGGAGGGGGCGGGCGGTATCGAGTAGGGGCCGCTCCCTACCCCTCGACGACGCCCCGGATCAACCCCAGCTCCACCAGGTCCTGCGGCCGGATCCGGAGTTGATCCGCCGTCGCCTCCACCTCCTGAGGCCCCCGCTTCAGGATCGCCGCCGCCAGCTCCGGCGCGATGACCGAGAAGTAGCTGTCCGGCGTGGCCCAGGTGTTGCCCGGTGACGCGAGCGCCAGCGCGCCGCCGGAGCCGCCCTCGCCGATCAGCAGGGTCGTGATCGGTGTGCGTGCCGAGGCCACCGCGCCGAACAGATCCGCGATGGCGGCGCCCACCCCCTGCCGCTCCGCCTCCGCGTCATTGGCCGCGCCCGGCGTGTCCACCAGCGTCAGCACCGGGATCCCGAGCCGGTCCGCGAGGCGGATCAGGCGGGCGGCGGTGCGGTAGCCGGCGGGGCGGGTGGCGCCCCCGGTCTGCGCGGCATAGGCGACCGTACGGCCCTCGTGCTCGCCGAAGCCGCACAGCATGCCCTCGGGGTCGGTGCCGCCGCAGCGGTCGCCGCTGATCGCGACGCGGTGGGAGAAGTAGGCCGACAGGTACGCCTGCGCACGCGGACGCCGGGGCGAGCGGGCACGCCGGACCGCGTCCCAGCCCGTGGTGGGCAGGTCGGTGCTGGCGAGGGCGCGCGGTGGCGGGGCGGGCCGGGTGGAGCGGGCGGTCAGCAGCCGCAGCCACCGCCCCACCGCGCCCCGCACCTCTCCCGGCCGCACCACCGCGTCCACGGCCCCCGCCGCCAGCTGCGCCTGAGCCGTGTACGCCGCCGGGTCCGCGTCCTGCGGCCTGACCCGGGAGCCCGCGAAGCCGACCTGGGCGTCGGGGAGGGCGAGGATCACATCGGCGCCCGCGCCGAGGGTGGCCCAGCCGCCGCCCGTCGTCGGGTCGCGGAGCACCGCGATCTGGGGCAGGCCCGCCTCACGGGTGAGCGTGGACTGCCGTGCCACGCGCTGGAGTTGGGTGAGGGCGAGCATGCCCTCCTGCACACGACTGCCGCCCGTCGCCACCAGCGGGACCACCGGGAGGCGGCGGGCGCGGGCGTAGGTGTACGCCGCCTCCAGCCGGTCACCGGTGCGCTCGCCCAGCGAGCCGCCCAGGAAGCCGAACTCGAACGCGATCAGGACGGCGCGCGTGCCCTCGACGGTGCCGGTGCCGCAGACCACCGACTCCTCCTCGCCGGTGCGTTCGACGGCGCGGGCGCGCAGGGCGTCGTAGCCCTGCCAGGCGAGGGGGCCGTCGGGCCCGGACCGCCCTTGCGGGTGGGGGAGTTCGGTGAAGCTGCCGGGTTCGGTCATCAGGGCGATGACCTGCCGTGCCGCGAGGCGCTCCGTCATGAGGTCAGCGCCCGCTTCATGATCTTCCCCATGTCGTTGCGGGGAAGGGCGTCCAGGTAGTGGACCGTGCGAGGACGCTTGTGCGGCGCCAGCCGGGCGGCGACATGGTCCGCCAACTCCGCCGCGGTGGGCGGCGCTTGGGGATCCGCCGGGACGATCCACGCCACGATCCGCTCGCCCAGGTCCGCGTCCGGCTCCCCGGTGACCGCCGCCTCCCGCACCCCGGCGTGTTCGAGGAGGGCGTTCTCGATCTCACCCGCCCCGATCTTGTAACCCCCGCTCTTGATCAGATCGGTGGCCTTGCGGCCGACGATACGGACGTACCCGTCGGCCTCCCGCACCGCCATGTCGCCGGTGCGGAACCAGCCGTCCTCCGTGAAGGCCGCGGCCGTCGCGTCGGGGCGGTTGAGGTACTCGGTGAACAGGTTCGGGCCGCGCACCTGGATCTCGCCCACGGTCTCGCCGTCGTACGACACGATCGGCGTCCCGTCCTCTTCCACCAGCCGCAGCTCCACCCCCGGCAGCGGTACGCCGACGGTGCCGGCCCTGGCCTCGCCGTCCGCACGGACGCTGGTGTTCATCAGCGTCTCCGTCATGCCGTACCGCTCGACGACCCGCTGCCCCGTCGCGGCCGTGATCCGCTCGTGGTCGTGCACGGGGAGCGCTGCGGAGCCCGAGACGAGCAGTCGGGCCTTGCCCAGCGCCTGCGCCAGCCCCGGGTCCTCGGAAAGGGTCTGGGCGAGGCGGTGATACATCGTCGGCACGCCGAACATCATGGTCGCGCCGTCGTTCAGCTCCCGCGCGACGCCCTCCGTGCTGAACCTGCCGAGGTGGCGTACCGAGCCGCCGCGGCGCAGCGGGCCGAGGATGCCGAGGACCAGGCCGTGCACATGGAACAGGGGCAGGCCGTGCACCAGTACGTCCTCGCCGGTCCACTGCCAGGCGTCGGCGAGCGCGTCCAGCGTGTGGGCCACGGCCCGGCGGGGGATGACGGCGCCCTTGGGCGGGCCGGTGGTGCCGGAGGTGTACACGATCAGGGCCGGGTCCTCCGCGGTGGCCCGCGACTCCGGACGGGGGCCCGCTGCCCGTACGTCGATGTCGGCCCGCTCCAAGTCCCGCAGTGGAAGGGGCAGTTCATCGCCGGGCGCGGCCAGTACGAGGCTCGGCGCGCTGTCGGCGAGGATGTGCCCCAGCTCCTTCTCCCCCGACTTCGGGTTGAGCGGCACGGCGGCGATCCCCGCCTCCAGCGCCGCCACCACGGCGACGGCGGTCTCCAGGGTCGGCGTCGCCCAGACGGCGACCCGGCCCTTGCCCGCGATCCGGTCCGCGAGGGCGCCGCAGGCGGCGCCGAGTTCGCCGTACGTCAGGGAACGGTCGCCGAACCGCAGGGCGATCCGGTCCGGCCGGCCGCCGGTCAGGGCCGGGAAGAGAGAGGACACGCGGAGTACTCCTTACCTGTTCAACACATGCTCGACGAGATCGGTTGACTCTGTCGGCCTACCCCCAGCCCGGCACGACCATCACCAGCCACACCACCGCGGGCACCACAGCCACCACGATCCCTCCGTACACCATCAGCTGCCGGAAGAAACGCTCGCGGTCGACATCCGGTGCCGCGGCCAGCACCAGCGCGCCGTTCGTCGAGAAGGGGCTCACGTCCACGACCGTCGCCGACACCGCGAGCGCCGCCACCATGCCGACCGCGCCGATCTCGCCCTGCGCAAGGAACGGCACCGCGAGCGGGATGAGCGCGCCCATGATGCCGACGGAGGAGGCGAACGCCGAGACGATCGCGCCGATGTAGCAGAGCAGTACGGCGGCCAGCAGCGGTACGCCGATGCCGCTGACGCCCTCGCCGGCCCAGGTGATGGTGCCCATCTCCTCCAGCACGCCGATGTACGTCAGCACACCGCAGATCAGCAGCACCGTCGGCCAGGCGATCTCGCCGACCGCCTTGCGGCTGTCCTCGGGCCAGGCCGTGCTCAGGACGACGGCCAGGGTGATCGCGGTCAGTCCGGCGTCCAGGTCGAAGGCGAGGACGGCCACGACGAGGGCGACCAGGGAGAGGAGGGTGGCGATACGGGCGGGGGTGAGGGCCACCTCGGTGGCGGTGGCGGTGGGGGCGGGGCGGGTCACGGTGGTGCCGCCCTCGCGGGAGCCACCGCCGCCGGAGAGGGGCTCGCCGTCCGCACCGGTGTCCCCGGCGCCGCGGTGCCCGTCCGTCTCCACCGCCCCCTGCGCCCACAGCTTCAGCCCGCCGAAGAGGACGAACACGACGCCCGCGATGACGAGGTTGACGATCAGGGAGGCCAGGAAAAGCGTGACTTCGCTGCCCGGCAGCTTCTCGCGCTCGACGATGCCGTTGACGATCGAGCCGTAGATGCTGATCGGCGAGAAGCCGCCGCCCTGGGCGCCGTGCACGACCATCGCGCCCATCAGCAGCGGGCTGATCCCGTACCGGGCGGCGAAGCTCAGCGCGATCGGCGCGACGATCGCCACGGCGGCGGGGCTCACGGCTCCGATCGCGGTGAGTGCGCCGGTCAGGGCGAACATCACCCAGGGGATGAGCGCCACCCGGCCCCGTACGAGCCGGATGGAGGCGTGCACCAGCCAGTCGGTGGTGCCGTTGGAGCGGGCGATGGCGAAGAGGTATGTGACGCCGACGAGGACGACGAACAGATCGCCGGGGAAGCCGGCGAAGATGCCGTCCGCGTCGAGGTCGGCGACGAGCGTGCCGACCGCGAAGGCGGCGGCGAAGGCGAGCGCGCCCATGTTGATCGAGCGGGTCGTCGCGATGACGAACACCACGGCGAGGACGAGGATCGAGATGAGTTCGGGGGACATACGGGCTCCCGTCTTTGGGTCCCGGAGCGGTTGCGGGTTACACCTGGATTGGCCGAGTGGCTGAGCCAATTGGGGTGATGGCTGGATAGCGTGGGTGCGCGGCGCGAGGACGTCAAGGGATAGCGCAAGAATTGGCTCAGCCACTTTGCCTCTCGACCGGCCCGATCGCCCGCTCGCCCGGTGTTACGCTCCCGACGAGAAGGGGGACCCCGTGACCGACGCCCTGCGCCCCATGACCAAACAGCGCCTCTACGAGCAGGTGCTCGACCGGCTGCGCAGCTACGTCGCCGAGGGCGGCCTGGGCGCCGGGGACCGGCTGCCGACCGAGCGTGACCTGGCCCAGCGGCTGGGGGTGAGCAGGGCCTCGGTGAAGCAGGCGATCGTGGTCCTGGAGGTGCAGGGCCTGGTGGAGGTACGGCACGGCGGCGGCACGTACCTCGTCCGGGACAGCCTCGACGTGGAGCCGGTGGAGCGGATGGTCGACCGCCGCCGACGGCTCCCGGACGTCCTGGAGGCCCGCGAGGCCCTGGAGACCAAGCTCGCCGAACTGGCCGCCGAGCGCCGCACCGACGACGATCTCGCGGCGATGCGCTCGGCCCTCGCGCACATGGCGAAGGAGATCGCGGACGACGGCCACGGAGTGGAGGGCGACCGCCTCTTCCACGCCGCCGTCACCGCCGCCGCGCACAGCAGCATCCTCGCCGAGTTCATGCGCTCCATCTCCGACCAGATCGCCGAGAGCCGCACCGAATCCCTGCGCCAGCCCCACCGCCCCGCCCGCTCCCTCGCCCAGCACCAGGCCATCCTCGACGCCATCGCCGCCGCCCGCCCGGCCCAGGCCGCCGCCGCCATGCGCCGCCATGTCCGTACGGTGGCGAAGGTGCGGTTGCTGGACTGGGAGCCGGAGGACGAGGAGCGGTAGGGCGCCTCGCTCAGGCCGCCGCCTCCACCACATCCGCCACCACACAACTGACGTTGTCCGGTCCGCCCGCGTCGTTCGCCGCGGCGATCAGCGTGTGTACGGCGGTGTCGGGGGCCGGGGCCGAAGTGAGGAGGCGGCGGATGTCGGCATCCGGGACGACCGTGGAGAGGCCGTCGGAGCAGAGCAGGTAGCGGTCGCCGGGGTGGGCGTCCTGGAGGCGGAGGTCCGGGGTCGCGGGGGTGCTCGGGGAGAGGGCCTTGAGCAGCAGGGAGCGCTGGGGGTGGGTCGTCGCCTCCTCCGGCGTCAGACGGCCCTCGTCGATCATCGACTGGACCACCGTGTGGTCGTCGGTGATACGGAACAGGGCGCCGTCGCGCAGCAGATAGGCGCGGGAGTCGCCGATGTGGACCAGGGCCAGCCGGGAGCCGGTCCACAGCAGGGCCGTCAAGGTGGTACCGGCCTCCTCATGCATACCGTTCGCCGCGTCCCGGACCGCCTCCGTGGCGCCCCGCACCGCCTCCTCCAGCAGGTTCAGCACGTTGCCCGCCGGCAGCTCGGCCGTGTCCAGGAAGCGCAGCGCTTCCACCGCCGCGCTGCTCGCGGGCTCACCCGCCGGACCGAAGCCGTCGGCCACCGCGAGCAACCGCGTGCCCGCGTATGCGGTGTCCTGGTTGGCGGGGCGGATCCGGCCGCGGTCGGAGTGGGCGCAGTAGCGGAGTTCCAGCATGGTGGAGTCCTTCCTCGGTGTCTCGGACATGTGTCGGACGAGGAACTCGGCGAGGTCCCGCCGCGCGGCCGTCTCCGCCTCGACCTGCGCCCAGTAGGCGCGGATCTCACTCGCGGCGTCGGCCGGCCGCAGTGCGCACAGCTGACGGATCCGGGCCAGCGGCATCCCCAGCCGCCGCAGCCACGCCACCAGCCGGGCCCGCTCCAGCTGCTCGACGGCGTAGTACCGGTAACCCGTGTCCGGATCGACCCGGCCGGGCTTCAGCAGCTCCAGCTCGTCGTACAGCCGCAGCGCCTTCGGCGACAGCCGGCAGGCCTTCGCGAAGGCCCCGATCGTCAGCATGTCCTCGCGCATCGTGACCCCTTCCGGTTCCTCGCACCGATGCTGTGGCTTCACCGAAGGTGAAGGTCAAGCGGCCTGTTCCGGTTCCGCGGGCGGTTGTTAGCCTGCGCAGCGCACCACCGTCTTTCCGTGGAGGAACCGCCGTGCCCCGCATAGCCCTCGTCACCTGCCGTCCCGGCCCCGAGATCAGCGTCGACCGCGATCTCCCCGTGCTGGTGCGGGCGCTGCGGGACGCCGGGGCCCAGGCGGACGCCGTGTACTGGGACGACGAGACCGTGGTCTGGGACGGCTACGACCTCGCCGTGATCCGCTCCACCTGGGACTACAGCTGGCGTGCGGCGGAGTTCCTGGCCTGGGCGGAGCGGTGCGGCAAGGCCACCCGGCTCGCGAACCCGGCCGGTGTGGTGCGGTGGAACGCGGACAAGCGCTACCTCGGCGAGCTCGCCGGGGCCGGGGTGCCCGTCGTGCCCACGCGCTACTTCGCGCCCGGCGACGGCCCGGGTGTCCCCGATCTCCCGGACAACCACGAGTACGTCGTCAAGCCCACCTCCGGCGCGGGCGCGCGATTCGCCGCCCGCTACTCGCCCGACGAGCACGACGCGGCCGTACGGCAGCTCGCGCGGATGCACGCGGAGGGGTTCACCGCGATGGTGCAGCCCTACATCAAGGACATCGACTTCAGCGGGGAACGGGCGCTCCAGTTCTACGGCGGCCGTCTCCTGCACGCCAGCCGCAAGGGCGCCGTTCTCACCCCCGGCACCCCCTACGACCAGCGCAAGGTCGCCCACCCCGGCCTGGAGCCCTGGACCCCGACCCCGGCCGAACTCGCCGTCGCCGAGCGGGCCCTGGCCGCCGTACCGGAGCCCGAGGAGCTGCTGTACGCGCGCGTCGACCTCGTCGACGGGGAGGACGGGCAGCCGCAGGTCATGGAGCTGGAGCTGGTCGAGCCGAATCTGTTCCTGTCGCTGCACCCGGCGTCCGTAGCGCGCGTGACCGAGGCGATCCTGACGGCCGCTACTCGCTGACCGCCACCCGCTGCAACAACCCCCACGTGAACTCGGCGACCACCTCCCGCCGCACCCCCTGACCGTCCGGCGCCGCGAACGCCAGCCCCCACCGTGTCGGCGCCGTGCCCTCCAGCGGCCGGGCGGGCGCGAAGGCGCGGGCCGCCTCGTCGACCGTGCAGGACCAGGGGGTCAGGTCGGCGAGGGTGCGCAGGGTCGGGCCGGTGGCGTCCGTCGCGCGCGTGGCCGAGGCGATCCTGACGGCCGCTACTCGCTGACCGCCACCCGCTGCAACAACCCCCACGTGAACTCGGCGACCACCTCCCGCCGCACACCCTGACCGTCCGGCGCCGTGAAGGCCAGCCCCCACCGTGTCGGCGCCGTGCCCTCCAGCGGCCGGGCGGGCGCGAAGGCGCGGGCCGCCTCGTCGACCGTGCAGGACCAGGGGGTCAGGTCGGCGAGGGTGCGCAGGGTCGGGCCCGTGGCGCCCGGGGCGCGTACGAGCCACTCGTTCCACACCGCGCCGTTCGGTGCGAGCAGCACCTCGAAGCGCAGGTCGGGCCAGAGCGGCACGGGCCACAGCCAGGCCTCGCACTCCAGGTCGCCGACCTTGCGGGTGACCACGGACTCGGGCGCGCCCAGCACCGAGCGGTACCGGGAGGCGGCCCCGCGCGCCCTCGGTGAGCGGACCATCGCCTGCCACCGCCTGTTCGCCTCGCGCATCTCGGCGAGGGAGACGCCCAGTTCACGGCGGGCCTCGTCCACGAGATCCGGGTTGTGGTCGGCCATCCGGCGCAGCAGCACCAGCTGGAAGTCGAGCGGGGTGAACGGGCTAGCGGGGCGCTTTCCGGAGGGCATGCGCTCCATCGTCGCCGATCGGACGGCGGCCGTCGGGGAGAAAGAGGACCGAATTGACGTACCGCGGGCCACGGAAGGGCAGGACCCGCCGCAGCAGGCCCTGGGTGACGACGTACGAGGTCTCCGCCTGGTGGGTCTCCAGGGGGAAGCGGCTCAGGGGCACCCAGTCGCGGCCGGGCAGGACCCAGCCGTCGTAGCCGAGCAGGGAGAGATACGTCAGCACCGGGGCGATCGGCTGGATGCGGGACTCCAGCTCGATGAACAGGGCGGGCCGGTCGCGGGCCAGGATGCCGGTCGCGCCGCGCAGCACCGCGAGCTCGCTGCCGTCCACGTCGACCTTGACGAACCCGACGTCCCTCAGGCCGAGTTCGTCGAGGGTGACACAGCTGACCGGCAGTGCCGTGGCGTGGATGTCCCGGCGGACCAGGGAGGACACACCCCGGTCGCCCGCGTCGCGCGGCGGCAGCCACAGCCGGGCCGTGCCGGGGCGCTCGGCCGCCGCGGCCTGCACGACCCGGACGTTGGGCGGGGCCGTCGCCGCCAGGAGCCGCGCCAGATGAGGGACCGGTTCCACGGTCACCACCCGGCGTGCCCGCCGCGACAGCCGCCGCGTCCACGGGCCGTACCACCCCCCGACGTCCACGGCGGTCCCGCACCCGGCGGGACACAGCTCCGCCAGCCGGGCCAGCTCAGGCTCGAAGCGCGGGTACACCGCACGGGCGACGGCGGCCACCAGGCGGGTGGGCAACAGCGGGGCGATGCTCGCGGCGAGGGTCATGGAGCCATCCGTTTGAGGAGTTCCTCGTGTTCGTCGTCGGAGACCTGCTCCCCGGAGGCCGGCAGCAACTGGGGGATGCCGTCCACGATCGGGTAGCGGCGGCGCAGGCGCGGGTTGTACAGCGCCTCGGCCGTCTCCGCCTCGGGGGCGGGCGCGTCCGGTACCTCGACGAGGTGCAGCGGCCCCTTGTCGAGCGGACAGGCCAGGATCTGCAGCAGTGGGTCGTCGGGTTTCATGGGGGAGTCAACTCCTTGGCGCCGATGGAGGGTTGGGGAGCCGGTGCGGGCGGGTCGTGCCGGGGCATCGACAGCAGTACGGCGAGGGCGAGCGCCGTACCCGCGATCCGCAGCGCCAGCCGCAGCGGGTCCTCGGGCAGCGACTCGCCGAACGACAGCGTGCCGAGCACGGCCGTGTACAGGCAGGTCACCGTCGTGCACACCGGCACGATCAGCGAGGCCCGGCAGCGTTGCAGCGCCGCCTGCGACATGACCAGCCCGAACGCGCCGGTGAACAGAAGGAGATACGGATACGGGGAGCGCAGCAGATCCAGCAGGGCGGCGGCCGGTCCGCTGGTCGTCAGGTAGCTCGACACGCCCTTGATGGCCAGCGAGCTGACCCCGTACAGCAGCCCCACCGCCACGCCGTACTCGACGCCGGTCGTCGGCAGCCGGTGCCGGTGCCGGGTCCTGCGCTCGGCGGAGTTGTACAGCCACACGCCCGCCGCCAGCGACGGCACACACACCAGCAGGATCAGCGGATACGGGGCGTGCCGGCTCACCGTCTCCCCGCCGCCCGGGCCTTCGCGCAGCGAGAGCACGACCATCAGCAGCGCGGCGAGGATCGCGCCGAGCGCGTACCGCTCCCGTCCGCTGGTCTCCTCGCCCAGCAGCCGCGCGGACAGCAGCACGAGCAGGACGAGCCCGGAGACGAAGATGCCCTGCGCGGCGGCGATCGGCAGGGTGCGGTAGACGACGAGCTGCGCCGCGAAACCGGCGGCGAGGGCGAGCGATCCGCCGATCCACAGGGGACTGCCGAGCACCAGCCGCAGCAAGCGGGCGGGTTGCCGGATGCTCACCTCCGGGAGGGCGGTGAGCGCCCGTTTCTCCAGGACGAAACCGAGGCTGTACAGGGTGTTCGCCAGCAGGGCCGCGGCCACTCCCCACCACATGGTCCCGCCCTCCCTACGTCCGTCGTGCGTGCAGCAGCAGGATCGACGCGAGCGACGGTCTGGCGCAGGCCAGCCGGTCGAGGGGGCGCAGCGTGCGCGGTACGCCGTGGAAGGGGGCGCCCGCCAGCCGTACGACCTCGAAGCCGGACGCGGCGACGAACTCCCGCAGCGCACGGGCGGTGTAGAGCCGCAGATGCCCCACGACCTCCCGCCCCGGCCGCCCGTGGATCGCCCGCAGACTGACCTCGGAGAACACCGGCTGCACTCCGGCCAGCAGCAGGGCGCGGTTGTACCAGGCGGCCAGGTTCGGGGTGGAGAGCATGAGATGGCCGCCGGGGCGCAGCACGCGACGGATCTCGTCCAGGGCCGCGTCCGGGTCGACCAGATGCTCGATCACCTCGCTGAACAGCACGGCGTCGGCGGAGCCGGTCCGCAACGGCAGCCCGCCGCCGGTCAGTTCACCGCGGACGGCGTACGGGATCCGGGTGCGGGCCCGGCGCAGGGCGTCCTGGGACCAGTCGAGGCCGACGACGCGGTGGCCGGTGAGGTGGGGAGCGGCGGTCGCGGCGGCGCTGCCGTCGCCGCAGCCGATGTCGAGGATCGTGCAGGGGTGACCGGCCGCCGGTCCCAGGGCCTCGGCGAGCATGCGGGCCTGGCGGCGGCTGCGGGGGGTGCCGGAGGCGACCGGGACGGCGGGGTTCTCGTAGAAGTCGCGGAGGTCCTTGGGGGGTGGGGCGGTCGTCGTCACGGGGTCACCTCGGTGGTGTGCAGATAGTGCTCGAAGAGGTCCCGGAGGTGGGCGCCGTCGCCGTGGCCGAGCAGGGCCCGCGACCAGCGCAGGGCGAGATGGAGGCGGCCCGCGGTCGAGGCGGTGGTGACGGTCAGACCGCGCGGCATCCGGGCGGGCGCCGAGAACCACACGGCGTGCGCGCGGCCGGCCTCCTCACCGAAGTCCAGGGGGTACGGGATACGGCCGATGTTGCTGAGGAGGGTCGTGGACGTCCAGGGCGCGGCGGCCCTGCGCAGGCCCCGGGTGAGGGCGGCACGCCAGGAGACGGGGGTGACCGGGGCGGTGAGAAGGGCGGCTCCGTGGCCGAGTTGGGGGCGCGGGAGGGACTTCAGGGCGCGGGTTCTGGTGGCCGTGCGGTGCAGTAGAGCCGGCATGTCGGCGGGGGCGTGCGCCGCCAACTCCTGCGGTGTGAACGGAACTTCGACCAGCCGGGTGCCGTTGCCGATCGGCATGGTGGTGTCTCGGGGGCGGTCGTCCACGGGCATGGTGATGCGGAGGGGGCTGGGGTGTGCGCCGTGTTCCCTGTTCCAGTGGGCGATGGTCAGCGCCGTGGTGACCATGAGCTGGTCGTTGACCGTGTAGGGGGAGCCCTTGGGGCGGTGGGGGAGGGGGAACTCGGTGACGAGCAGGCCGTTGCCGGGGGAGGGCTCGGGGGTGCCGGGCGCCACCCGCGCGGGGCGGGACCAGTTGGAGGGCGCGTCCTGCGGGGGCGGGGGTGCCTCGGGGGTGGCGCGGACGGGGGGAGCGGCGGGGGAGTTGTCCTTGCCGCCGTAGAGCTCGGCGGCGGTGGCGAGGACGCGGAGGCAGGCGGGGCCGTCGAGGGCGGTGTGGTTGATGGTGAGGAACAGGACGGTCCCGTGTGCCCCGCCCGGCCGGACGGCAGTCGATCCGCCCCCGCGCCCCGCATCTGCCTCACCGACGGCGTCCGTGGCCTCGCTGCCCTCCACCGGCCCCGGCCCTTGCACCACCTCCAGCCTGATCGGCGGCGACAAGGACAACGGCGGCGCCTCGGTCAGCGCCCGGGTCCGCGCATCCCGCAACGCGTCCCGCCCCGGCACCGGAAAGCTCACCACCTCCACGTCCGGCTCCGCCGTCAGCTCCCACTCGTACCGGCGCCGGTACCACCGCCCCGGCGCCTCCCGCATGAGAATCCGGGGATGCCGGCGCAACGCCTCCACGAAGGCGGCACGCAGGCGCCCCTGGTCCAGCCGTCCCGGAAGATGCACCTCGATGTGAACCGTCTCCGGCTCCTCGTCCTGGAGACAGTGCCGGGCGACCTCGTCCACGACGGGGAACGGAACCCGCGCCGGAGGCCGAAGCGGCCCCCCGGCACGCGCGGGCTGCTGCAGTGCGGTCATATGGCCTCGTCCTTCCCCGTGTCCTCGCGACCGGTAGCCCGCAATCGCGGCGTGCGCGGATCGGGCTCCGGCCCACCGGGCCCCCGCGCGGAGACGGTCGGCCCGGAGACGGACTGAGCCCCGGGTGCCTCGCCGCCCAACGGACTACGCCCGCGCCCCCGAAGCGACGAGGCCCGCGCCGGCACCCCCGACCCGGCACCCCCGGATCCCGAAACGCCGGCCCCGGCGACTGGCGGCGGAACGACCCCGGAGCCAGACGCGCCGACGCCCGAGCCCGGCCCGCTCTGAACCGCCGGGCCACGCGTTTCTGGGTCGGCGGGGGATTTGGCGGGCGCTGCCGGGGGTCCGGGACTGGCGGCGAGTGCTCGTGGCTTCGCCGGGTGGTCCGGATTTCCTGACCCTTCCGGGGCGGCGGGGGATTTGGCGGGCGCTGGCGGGTTTCCGGGACTGGTGGCGAGTGTTCGTGGCTTCGCCGGGTGGTCCGGATTTCCTGGTCCTTCTGGGGCGGCCGGTGATTTGGCGGGCGCTGGCGGGCTTTCGGGGCTCGCCGCGAGCCCTCCTGTCTTCGTCGGGCTGTTCGGGTTCTCCGGGCTGGTTGTGAAGCTGCCCGAGGCTCCTGGCTTTCTCGGGCTGTTCGGGTCTTCCGGGTGGGTCGTGAAGCTGCCCGAGCCTCCTGGCTTTCTCGGGCTGCTCGGGTCTTCCGGGTGGGTCGTGAAGCTGCCCGAGGCTCCTGGTCTCGTCGGGTTGTTCGGGTTTCCCGAGTCGGCTGTGAAGCTGCCCGAGGCTCCTGGTCTCGTCGGGTTGTTCGGGTTTCCCGAGGCGGCCGTGAAGCCGCCCGATCCCCCCGGCCTCACCGGCCCGCCCGACCCTCCCGGCCCACCCGACCCCCCACTCGCCCCCGCAGACTCCCCCACCGCCACCACCCCGGCGAACAGCCCGACCAGTGCCAGCAGTTGAGCCGCTGGGCCGAAGGCGCCCTCTTCCGCCCCTACCGGCTCCCCGGCCCCGAGTGCCGCGGCGATCCCCGCCCCCGCCAGCGCCGTGAACGCGATCGGTACCAGCAGGGCGTGCTTGCGCCACGCCAGTACCGCGAGGGCCGGCACCAGCAGTGCGAACCAGCCGGCGATGAGCACGGCGATCACCGTCACGGCCACCGTGCCCAGCCACAGCCCCGGCGGCGGCGGGGTGGGCTGCGGCTCGTCGGGGTTCGGGGACCGTCGGCGCCACAGGGCCAGCCCGGCCAGCAGCGCGATGGCGACCGCGCTGCCGATCAGAGCGGCCTCGTAGGTCACCGCCGGTTCGTACGACAGCTCGACCGTGCCGCCGGCGCCCGCCGGGATCCGCCAGCCCTGCTGCCAGCCGTCCAGCCGGACCGGCGTCAGTTCCTCGCCGTTCAGCGTGGCGTGCCAGCCGTCGTTGAAGTTCTCGTAGGTCGTCAGGTAGCTCGCCGCGCCCGTGCCGACGGTCACCGTGCGCCGGTCGCCGAGCCAGTCCCGTATGCCCAGCTCACGCCCCGCGGCAGCGGCCTCGGCGACCGAGCCGCGTGTCAGCGTCACGGCGGTGACGGTGAGCGGTCCGGCGTCGCCGGCCTCGACCCGGTGGTCACCGGCGGAGAGCCGCAACCCGGCGTCGTCGCGCCCTTGCTGGCAGAGCGTCACAGCCACCTGCCGTCGCTCCACCAGATCCCTTACCGTCCCCCGCACGCCCGTCTGGAACAGCTTCCCGTCCACCGAGACCACCGGCCCCTTCCCGCACGGCAGCGAGAACGTCCGGGAGACCTTCGGCTGAGGGGTGCGGTACTGGTCGAGGGCCGGGACGTAGGCCTCCGTCAGGCCCACCGGCAGTTGCAGATCCTCGTCCACCATGGGGTTGTACAGGGTCAGCGGGGCCGTCTCGGTGATGGTGATGTCCAGCCGGTCGGTGGTGATCGGCGGGAAGCGGACGTTGCCGTTCTCGTCGACGCCCGCGACGGCCGCGCCGTCCGGAGAGCTGATGTGCACCTCGGTCGGACGGGTGGCCAGACCCCCGGCCGGCGCCAGCACGACCTCCCCGACCGCCTGCTTTCCGGGCCAGCGCAGATGGATCGTGGGGCGGTCGCCCGCGATCCACGCCGTGGTGAGGTCGCCGTCGGTGAGGTTGCGCGGCGACAGACCCGCCCCCAGCCGGGCCGTGGAGTCCGCGGTCGCGACGATCCGGTTCCGCTGGTCCGGCGCCACCTCGTACAGCAGCTCGTCCAGCGCCTCGCCGGCCACCGGCACCGCGCTCGCCCGCACCTCGTACGTCCCCGCCGTGGACGTGGCGAAGCGGCGGTGCAGTCCGGCCTCCGTGCCCGTCGGCGACAGCCCGGACGGGTCGGCCGCCCGGGACAGGGAGACGATCTCCGCGGCGGCCGGGGAGTCCCCGGCGTCGGTGGGCAGCCGCAGCAGCCGGGTCACCTGGACGTCCGGCAGTGCGATCTCGGAGAAGCCCGCCCCGGTCAGACCGGACCGCCGGGCGACGGAGTCGGTGATCGTCAGTTTCATCCAACTCGTCGCGCCCACAGGGGACTTGACGGTCTGCGTCGTCCCGTCCGGCCGGAGGAAACTGCTCACCGACCCCTTCTCCGTCTCCACCCGAACCCGCGTCACCGCCTCCCGCACACCCTCCTGCGGCAGCGGCGTGACCTTGAACGACGACGGCATGTCATACGACCCACCCGCGAAGGCGATCCGCAGCCACTCCCCGTCCGGCGACCCCTCCGAGCCCTCGGCCCATGCCGTGTCCGGGTTGCCGTCGAAGGCGTTCACCGGGTCGAACTGCGGGAGATGGAAGAGCCAGCTGCCGTACGAGGACGCCGTCACCGAGCGCGCGCCGCGCAGCTCGGCCACCGTCTGGTGACCGAGGCCCGTGGTGGGCAGGATCTGGTGCGGTTGCTCGCCGGCGTCCTGGGCGGCGTCGGGCGCGTTGCGCTCGTCGCGGGTGTATGTGTACGACGTGTTGGCGTTGACCAGGCCGAACCGGGTGTCCGCACGCCGCAGCCCGTCCCCGACCACCCGCACCCGCGGCGAGCCGAGCCCGGGATGGTTGTCGCCGGTCAGCACACTCGCCCTGCCGCGCAGTTCGGACGCCGGCGGCAGCAGCGCCTCCGGTCCGCCGGAGACGACGGCCGTGTCGGCGACCGGCTGGAGTCCGGCCTGGTGCGGGCGCGGCACGTCCTCACCGGCCGGCCGGTAGATCTCCACCGCCCGCTGCCGGGGATACAACCCCTCCACCGCGAGGGGGGTGCCGGGCGCGATCCGGCCGCCGGTCATGACCGGCCCGATGCCGGTCACCCGCTCGTACCCGGACTGTTCGAGGGTCCGTTTCACCGTCGTGGTCGGGACGGAGCCGATCTGGTCGGGATCGAGGTCGTTGCGGACGACGACGTAATGGATCCCCGCCCGGCTCAGGTAGTCGGCGAGCCCCGGCACTTCACCGCCGCTCGTCAGCGCCTGCTCGACGGCGTCCATCGCGCGCCGGTTGCCGGGGGTGCCGAAGGGCACGTAGTCCCGCTGCGCCCAGCGCGAGTCGGCGACCACGTCCAGCGGCTGGTCGATGGTCGAACCCCAGGAGTAGATGCCGTGCGCGGTGGCCGGTACGACGAGGACGCGGGCGTCGGGGGAGTACTTCTCCATCCAGTCGGCCGTGGTCTGCCAGTACTTGGGGATCTCCTTGAAGGAACCCGGGCTGAGGATCGAGCCGTTGAGGTACGGCCACATCAGTCCCGGCAGCACCAGCACGGCCGCGACCAGCGGCGCGAACCGCCGCCCCCACACCGGCCGCGCCCCGCGCGCCTCGGCCGCCACGCCCGCCAGATGGGCGAGCCCCAGCACCAGCGCCAGGGCGAGCCCCGTCTGGAACTTGTAGATGTTCCGGAAGGGCACGAGCCCGCCGTCCAGCCAGTCCTGCACGACCCCGTGGAAGGGCGCCCCGAAGGCCCCGCCGTACCCGGCGAGCAGGATCAGCGCGACCGTCACCACGGTCAGCACCAGCCAGCGCCGCTCCGGCATGTCCCGCCGGGCCAGCCCCGCGAGCCCGAGCCCGGCGGCGAGCGCCGAGCAGACGATCACGACGGCGGACGAGGCGACGGTCCAGCCGGCCGGCAGCCAGGCGTCACCGAAGTGCAGATAGGCGACCCAGTTCCCGGCGCCGCGCAGCGCCTCGGTCGCCGCCATGGTCTCGGTGGTGGTCTGCGAACTCTCCACGTACGGAAGGAAGTTCTCGCCGTAGGCGCCGAGCAGCAGCAGCGGGATCACCCACCAGGCGGTCGCCAGGATCACGCCCGGCACCCACCACGCGATCAGCTTCCGTTGCCGTGGACCGGGCGGCCGGGAGAGGAGATACAGCCCCACGGGGAGCAGCGAGGCCAGGGTCGAGGCCGCGTTGACGCCGCCCATGAAGGGGATGATCAACGCCGACCGCAGCGCGGCGACCCGGGCGGTGTACCGCTCATCGGTCAACGGCAGCAGCACCCACGGCAGAAACGCCCCCGGCAGCGCGGCGGCGGACGTGGATCCCACGACGATGGTGAAAACGGGCCACAGCGCATAGGCGACCGCCGCCACCAGCCGCGACCCCCCGCTCCCCACCCGCAGCCGCTCGGCCAGCCGCAGCGCACCCCAGAAGGCGACGGACACGATCAGCGACAGCCACAGCCGCTCCGCGAGCCACACCGGCAGCCGTACGACATCGGCCAGCCAGTAGAACGGCAGCATCGGCCACAGATAGCCCGCGTACTGGTCCTGGATCCCGCCGAAGCCGCTCTCGTCGTGCCACAACTGCCCGAGATCGGCGAGGAACTGCCCCGGATCGACGGTCACACCGAGCTTGGTGTCGAAGGTCTGCCGCCCCGGTTGCACCGCCAGGAGCAGCACGAACACCACGGCCCAGAACCCCAGCAGCCAGCGCCTCGACCGGGGGCCCTCCGGCGGACCCGAGGCGGGCGCGGAGGTGGGCACGGCTGCCGGGGGAGGAGCCTGGACCGTGGTCGTCGTCATGGTGGACACCGCCGGAGGATGAGGAGGAGGTTCCAGGTGGCGAACTCGCGGATGCCGGGCACCTTCACGACGGTCTCCGCGAGGAACGGCCAGTAGCGGGAGCGCGCCGAGACGATCTCCACGTCGTCGCGGGCGCGGACCTGCCGCAGGGTGGTGCCGATGTGCACGGCGAACAGGTTCTCGCCGAGGGTGTGCTTGGCAGCCTGCCCGGTACGGCGCCGGTGGCGCGCGCGGGCCCGCTCGGCACCGAAGTAGTGCCAGGGGGCCCACTCATGGCCGCCCCAGGGGGACAGCCAATTGGTGAACGACACATAGATCAGCCCACCGGGCCGGGTCACCCGCGCCAGCTCACTGAGAAAGGTCCCCGGATCGGCCACATGCTCCAGCACATTGGAGGAGAAGGTGACATCGGCGACCCCGTCGCGCAGGGGCAGCAGATACCCGTCGGCGACGACGGCCCCTTCGGGAGGCTTCTCGCCGAGTTCGCCGATGTCCGGCTCGAAGAGATAGGCGTATGCACCGCGCCGCCGAAACTCCTCGGTGAAGTACCCGCCGCCACCACCGACGTCCACGACGGTACGCCCGGCGACGGCCCCGTCGTAGGCCTCGACTTGATCGGCTGCGTCGCGGGCGAGAAGCGAGTAGCAGGCTTCGGGATCGTCCTGCTCATGCAGGAAGGCCCGGAAGAGGGCGAGGGATCGCCGGAAGGAGGGGTCCTTGATGGTTCCGGGCTGGGGAACGCCCCGCCAGGGGCGCGGGGCTGTCATCGATGTGCGGCTACCGCCGCGTGGGCGCGACCAGCCACCACGAGCCCGCACTCGCGAGACGGCCCAACCTCTACGGCGTATAGGCGCCATGGCCTCTCACCGCCTCACCGGCGACCGCCAGGAACTGCCTCACCGTCCGATCCCACCGATACCGCGCCGCCCGATCACGAGCCGCCTTGCCCATCAGCTCCCGGCGATGTCCCGACAGGGCAAGCGTGCACCAGGCAGCCGCGAACGACGACTCCCCCCGCGCCAGCACCCCCGTCTCCCCGTCCACGACGGAGTCCCGCAGCCCGGGCACGTCAAAGCCGATGGTCGGCGTCTCCCGGGTCGCGGCCTCGGTGACGACGAGCCCCCACCCCTCGATCGCGGACGGATGCAGCAACAGCCATGCCGCACACAGCAGCCGATGCTTCTCCGCCTCGGAGACGTGCCCCGTGAACTCGACGCCGGGACCGGCGAGCGCCTCCAACCTCCCGCGCTCGGGCCCGTCCCCGACGATGAGAAGCCGGCCGCCGGTGACCGGCCGCACCCGCTCCCACAACCGCAGCAGCAGATCGATCCGCTTGTACTCGACAAGCCGTCCGACGGCCACGAACAGGGGCTCGGGGGAACGGTCGCCCAGGGGCCCGGGCTCCTCGACTCCGTTGTGCACCACTCGGATACGGTCCCGCTCGACGCCGATCGCCCGCAGCGCATGCGCCGTGGACGGAGACACGGCGACCAGCAGGCTCCGCTGCTGCGCACCGGTCAACGCCCAGTGCTCGAGTCTTCGGCCGAGCCGAGCGGCAGGCGCCATCGCGCCGCCGAAACGCATCTGCCACAGATCGGTGTGCACATGGTTGACCAGGCACAACGTAGGACCGCGATGCCACACGGGGGCGAAGTACGGCATCCCGTTGCAGACCTCGACCAGCAGATCGCAGTCACCGACCTGACGGGCGAAGGCGGAGCGTGCGCGCAGGTAGTGGCCGTACGAGCCGCCCGCCGAGACGACCCGGTAGTCGCGGTAGGAGGCCGGGCCACCGCACAGCAGGGTGACCTGGTGGCCGAGTTGGGTGAGGCCGTCGGCGAGGCGGTCGACCAGCAGCTCGGAGCCGCCGGCGGAACGGTTGCCCAGGTCACGATGGGCGAGAAAAACGATTCGGCGCGGATGTGGGGGGAGCGCCGGAGAGTGCTGCGACGCCCAGGGGAGATCGGCGCGCAGCGGGGAGGGCACGTGCTGGGGCATGGGTGCTCCAACTCGTCTCAGGGTGCGGAACTCAGTGTGGGGGAGGGAGGGTTTGGCTTCCTGTGGGGGTAAGCGAGGGTTCTCGGGCGCCTTACGGTCGTTGTGCGCGGGGTGTGGACAGGCTGTGTCCGGGTGGGGTTGGACAGTTTTCGCCCAGCGGTTCGCCACGGCTACTCACCGACATGACAATTTCCGGCTTTGTTAGAGCTGACGTCACGTCACATTGTGAGTGAGGGCTGGGGCATCTCGACCGTACCGGGAGCTTCCGGCCGCTTACGCCCACGTGCCACCAAAACGACGCCCACCACCGCAAGGACGAATCCCGCCCCTGCCGCCCCGATCGGCAACGTCTCGCCCACCAGCCGCAGTTGATCGGAGTCCCGCCGCGCCTGGCGCACGGCCTCCTTCTGTGTGGCCGTGGTGAACGCGATCTTCTCGCTGTCCAGCAGCACCGCCGCGTCCTTCTCGCCGCCGGGCGCCCGCAGGGTGCGGCGCGGACCCGTCCGGGCGTAGATCACCCGGCCGGTGCGCTGGTCCACGACCAGCTTGAAGCCATGGTTGGAGTACCACTCCTCGGCCAGCACCTGCGGGCGGTTCGGCTGGTCGACGAGCCGGCCGGGGACGAGCCGGGTGCCGACCTTGCGGGGCGCGACCTCGGCGGTGAACCGGTAACCCGGGTAGCCCTGGATCTTCTCGGTGCCGTCGTACCGCATGGTGACCGTCGTTCCGCCGCTGTTGTCCCACCACTGGTAGGAGCGCTTTTGCACGTCGAACGGGAACTTCAGATAGGCCTCGCCCTCGATGTACGGCTTCTCGCCGCAGCAGTGCACCGGCCTCGTGGTCTTCCGGTCCATCACCCAGCGGTGCGGGGTGAAGTCCAGCGCGTCGTGCGGGTCGGCGGCCGGCAGGGACTTGTCGGTGTCGACGGTGGTGATCACGTCCCAGACGGCGTTGCCGCTGCGCTCGCTCTCCGCCACGTCGCCCCGCACCCGCTGGGTGACGGTGATCGTCTGGTCCGGCACGGTCTCGATCTTCTCGGTGTCGAAGACACTGCCAGTGCCTTTGTAAACGGCTGTGGTGTCGATGTCGATCGGGTTCACGGCCGCGCGCGGTGTCACGTACCAGGCCAGCATCGGCGCCAGTACCAGCAGAAACGTGCCGAGACCCAGCAGGATCAACGAGACAGGTGAGGCTGTACGGCGCATCCGGCACTCCTGGGGGGATTGACGCATGGTCGGTGCACGGTGGGTGCACGGTCGTTGCCTGGCCGTTCTTGGGCCGGGAACCGTAGGCGTCTCTTGACGGAGTGTCAATGTCTTGACGGGCTGTCCGGGCTTGTCGAGACTGGGCCCGACAGGCAGGGGTCGGGACCGGGCTTACGACGCCGGGTGGGGACGACTCCCGGGGCCTTTGGGCTTCCGGGACCTCCGGACAGAGAGGCTGACCCTGCGATGTCCAGACTGCTCGCCGCCACGCTGACCGTCACGCTCGCCGCCGTGCTCGCGGTGGGTGCCGCGCTCGGCGTCGTCGCGCTGCTGGAGGCGACGCCCGACCAGCCGAACACCCCCTTGATCACCTACGAGCAAGCGGGCCAGGGGAGTTGACCGTGACCGCCACCCCCTCCACGGCGGCCCCCGCCGCCGTGACCCGCTCGGCCTGGCGCGACGTACCCCGCTACCAGGTCCGCCGTTTCGCGGAGCTGGCCATGGCGGACGCCCCGGCCCTCGCCGAGCAGATCCTGCGCGAGATCCAGCGCGAGTACCCCCATCTGCCCGTCGTCCTCGACGAGTCGGGCGAGCCGATGGCCCTGGTCGGCATCCGGCGTGCGATCGAGGTCTTCGTCGAGCACCTGGAGAAGTCGGAGGGCCGCCCGACCGTCCCACCGGGCGTCTTCCAGGACTTCGGCCGGGGCGAGGGCCTGAACGGCAGATCGCTCGACTCCCTCCAGGCGATCTACCGGATGGGCGTACGGCTTGCCTGGCGCCGGTTCGCCGAGATCGGCCAGCGCGTCGAGATTCCGCCGCCCGCGATGTACGAGCTGGTGGACGCGGGCTACGAGTACCTCGACGGCCTCGTCGACCAGTCGGTGCGCGGCTACGCCGAGGCGGCGGCACGGCAGGCGGGCGAGCGGCTGCGCCTCCAACGCCGCCTGATGGAACTGCTGCTGGCCGAGCACCACCGGGGCGACCCGGCCGACGCCCTGTCGGAGCGCGCGGCCCGGATCGGCTGGCCGCTGCCCGAGAAGGTCGCGGTGGGTGTGCTGCTGCGCCCGGCGCGGGAGGCGCTGGCCCCGGCCGTCGGACAGGGAGTGCTGCTCGATCTTGAGTACGAGCAGCCGCGCATGGTCGTGCCCGAGCCGGACGCCGCCGGCCGGCCCGAGCTGCTGCACCGGGCGCTGTGCGGCTGGTCCGGGGCGATCGGCCCGCCGGTCCCCCTCGCCGACGCGGCGAAGTCGCTGCGCTGGGCCGAGGCCGCCGTACATCTGATGGAACGGCGGCTGCTGCCCGCCGGCGAGGTCCTGTACTGCACCGAGCACACGGAGGCGCTGGTGCTGCTGCAGCCCGAGGAGCTCATCGACGACCTGGCGGTGCGGTGTCTGGCGCCGTTGGAGCAGTGCGGGCCGACGCACGGGCGGCGACTGGCGGAGACGTTACTGGCGTGGCTGGAGACCAGGGGCGGGGCGCCGGAGGTGGCGGCCCGCCTGGGGGTGCATCCCCAGACGGTCCGCTATCGGCTGCGCCAGATCCGGGAGCTGTGGGGCGAGGAGATGGACGACCCGGACCGGCGGTTCGAGCTGGAGCTGGTGCTGCGGGCGCAGCGGCTGCGGGGTGGGCTGGGCGGAACGCGGCGCTGAGGCTGCCCGGTGCGTGCCGGGGGCCACTTGTGCGGGGCGGCCGGAGCGCGCATCGTGGCCGTATGCCCGACAACCCGGAGTTGCACCTCTGGCTCCAGCCCGTCAAAGGCGAACCGCTGACCGTGCGGACCCGGGACTTCGCGACCCTGGACTCGGCGGTCGTGGCCCTGAACGAAGCCTTCGACGAGAGCCGCACCCTGCGCTTCGAACTGACCGCGCCCGACGACGCGGAGAACGGCTTCGCGCTGGTCAACTTCGCCCAAGTGGTGGCGGTGAAGGTGTGGCCCGGGGCGGGGAAGGGGGCGGACGACGGGCAGTACCTGTAGGGCACCGGTCAGGCCGTCTGACGGGCCGGCTGGGCGTTGTCGACCCGCCGGCGGGGGGACGCGGCGCGCAGCCTGCGCCCCCGCTTCGTCAGGCCCCAGGGCTTGAGGACCGAGATCACCGTCATGAAGACGTACGCGGACAGCGACACGATCGGCCCGAACAGGACGTCACCGGCGTCGGGCAGCGGCCCGCCCGCGGCTACGGCGGCGACCGCGGAGTTCACCCCGGGGCGCAGGGCGAAGACGGTGGCGGTGGTCGTGGCGAGGGTCATCCAGAACTTGACGTAGACCCAGCGGTGCCGCGCCAGACCCCACTGCGTGCCCAGCGCCAGCACGACCCCGCTGACCAGCGTGAGGAACGCCACCGGCAGCAGCAGCCAGTCGGCGAACAGCTTCATCGCCCGCACTGACGCCTCCACGGTCACCGCGGACCCGGTGCCGGCCGCGGTGATCCCGAGCGCGAGCAGCCCGAGCGTGAGCCCGACCCAGCTCGCGGAGGCGACGACATGGACGACGAGAGCGGCCCGGCGGGCGGGGCGGCTGAGTTTCCTGGAGGATGCGGAGGCGGTGGCGGTCGCGGAAGTTGTGGAAGACATGGACACCACGGTGCCGGGCGCGAGCGGCGAGCACGTCTGACGGCGGGAGTAACCCCGTGTACTGGCGTCGGCGTACCCGCCGCGACCCCGCCTGCTCCCTCCCCGAGAACCAGGCGAGAACCAGAGGAGACCCCGATGCGCCAACCGGCCCCCCACTCCGCCCTGCGCAAGCTGGACGTCTTCGTCGGCGAGTGGGACCTGTGGGCCGCCGACCACACCGTCGGCCCCATCCGGACGGAGTTCGCCTGGCTGGAGAACGGCGCCTTCCTCGTCCAGCGCGCGGACATCGGCCCCGAGACCGCCCTCCCCGGCGAGTGGGGCCCGCACGCCCCCTTCCCCACCGTCGCCCTGATCGGCTACGACGACACGGCCGACGAGTTCACCGTCCTGTACGCCGACGGCCGATCCGTCGCCCGCGTCTACCGAGGCACCATGACCGACCGCACCTGGCACCAGTGGCGCGCCGCCCCCGGCTTCCACCAACGCCTCACCGTCACCGCCGCCCCGGACGGCACGACGATCGAGGGCCGCTGGGAGCAGTCACCCGACGGAGAGCTGTGGACGACGGATTTCGATGTGACGTATGTGCGGACGGAACAGCGGCACAGTTGACGAAGCCGACTGCCCTAGGCGCTGGCGGGCTCCTTCGCCGCCGCTCGTGTCGGTGCGGGGCGGTCCAGGTGCACCGCCACCGTCGTGTAGAAGCGGTGCACGGCGTCGTCCACGCTGCGGATGAAGCCGGACTCGGCGTTGCCCCGGGTGCTTCCCATGCCCTTGAAGAGAGTCAGGCGGAAGCCGGTGATGGAGGTGGCGGTGTTCTTCGGGAGCAGATCCCCCGGCTCGGGGCGAAGGCGTTCCAGGGTGCCGCGAGGGCCTCCGGTGTCCCCTTCGACCAGGGTCTCCACATGGAGGTCGGCCGGTGCCTCGGCGAGGCGGCGGACAAGGCGTTTGACCCAGGTGAGCGGGTAGCCCTGCTCGGGGGCCGGGATCTGCAGCGACGTGCGGAGCTTGCCGGTGCGTAGATCGGCGCTGACGGACAGGATCCCGGGGGTGCCCTCGATACGGAGCTCCGCCTGAAGTCTGCCGTCCAGGCACAGCTGGTCGGCGAGACGTGCCCTCCGGACTCCGGGGTCGGTGCCACGCTTGGCGCGCTGGACGGGGAGGACCTTCTGGCCGAGCTCGCCGCCCAGGCGCAGGCACACCTGGCGGATGAGACGCTCCCAGCTCTCGACGACCTCCAGGGCCCGCGGGTCGCCCTGGCACAGGGTCTCGTCATCGATGCCGTTGCGAACGGGGACCCAGGCCGAACCCATGTTCTGGAAGCCGTGGCAACCGGAGTTCTCGTGCTGGAGGTAGTGCAGCAGCTCCTGAAGCAGCCAGGCGTGTGAGGCGTCCCCGACCCCCTCGTGGCGGATCAACATCTGTGCCTGGTGGGCGACTTCGGCCCACGACAGATGCCACATGGCCACCTTGTGCTTCCTGCGTCCGTCGATCTTGACGTCGACGAGCGGGCTGCCCTCCAACGCGACGTCGTTCGACAGCGTGATCACTGCCTCGTAGCCGCGCCGCGCGGCGATGTCCATGTACGCCTGGACCTGGTCGGCCTTGAGGGAGTTGCCGTTGGTCTTGGTCTCCACCAGGGCCGTCCACAGCTTGCCTGCTCGCTCCACGCGGATCACCCCGTCGGGACGGCGGGGTGTGTCGCCGTGCGGCAGCGAGACCTCGGTGAACGTCTCCATACGGCCCGCCGGCGCACCGAAGGCGGCCGTGAGCCGCCTGCCGAACTCGGGTACCTGCGCCATCACCGACAGCAGCACCGAGGTGGCCCGCATCTCCCGGTCGCGGTCGCTCTTGAGGACGGAAACCGGGAAGAGCCTGGCCTCCCTCCAGGACTCGTTCTCCGCCAGCGACTTCCTGGTCGCCTTGGGCAGGGTGACCTTCTTCTTGGCCGTACGTGGCCGTGCCGCCGGAGTCGGCGCCCGCTTCGTCGGCCCGGTCTCGGCGGCGTCCGGACTGCGGGGAGCCGGGACCGCCTCCAGCGTCGGGGCCGGAGCGGCCGGCTCTGTCGGCTGCGGCTGATCGCTGCCGCTCGCCGAGCCAGACTCCTCCACCACGGACCGTGCTTCCTCCTCGACGGGAGCGTCGGACTCGGCCAGCGCCTCCGCCTCCGCCTCGGTCGCGTCGTCGTCGATGTCGACCCCGAAGTCCGTCGCCATCCCGGCCAGACCGCTTTCGTAGCCTTGGCCGACGGCACGGAACTTCCAGTCCTGCCCGCGCCGGTACAACTCCCCGAAGATGATCGCGCTCACCGCGTCGACGTCGTCGATGGCGAATCGCAGGAGGCTCTCGCCAGCCGCGTCGGCCAGCCTCACCTGCACGTTCTCCAGGTCTCCGAAGCGGGCTTCGCCGTACCGGCTCGCGGCCACCACGACCCGCTCGACCTCGGGCGGGACCGCCGTCAGATCGAAGCAGATCCGGTCCTCGTTGCCGTCCTCCGTCGGCGTCTTCCCCAGGAGTTGCACACTGCCGTCGGCGGCCACCGGGTTGTTGTAGAAGTAGAAGTCGGCGTCACTGCGGACCTTGCCGTTCTCGTCCAGCAGCAGAACCGACACGTCGGCGTCGCCCTCACCGGTCGGGCTGATCCAGCCCAGGCTGACAATCACCGTGCCGACGTCCTCGCTGAGGGCCGTCAGCGACACGTTCGAGCCCTTGGTCATTTCGCGCACAGAATCCCCCCATATCACTCACCTGGGGGCACGCCTGAGCCGTCACCCCGGGTGCCTCCCCGTGCAGCAGATTGTGACGTGCCGCACGCGGGCAACGGTACTGGCCATACAGCGAGTCCGAGGACCTTTCGGGCTGGTCCGCGCACGGCCATTGCCGGGGTAAACGGAATTTGAGTAGCCTGTGTTCGTTATTCCGATCGGCTGTTGAAATATCGAACGCAGCCTCACTGACACCCAAGGGAGGGGGCCGGACGTGGGACGCCTCGTACCAGCCGTGACCCGGGCTCTCGACATCCTCGAGCTCTTCCTCGACGGGGACGGTACGCTCTCCGCCCCCGACATAGTGCGCAAGCTCCAGCTGCCGCGCACCACCGTGCACGAGCTGGTCACCACTCTGGCCGCCCGGTCGTACATCGTCCAGGTGCCCGGTCAGCCCGGACGGTACCGTCTGGGCGTACGGCCGTACCAGCTCGGCAGCCGGTACGCCGAGCAGCTCGACCTCGCGGCCGAGGGGCAGCAGGTCGCGCGGTCCGTCGCGGAGACCTGTGACGAGACCGTGCATGTGGCGATCCTCGAGGGCACGGACGTCATCTACATCGCCAAGGTCGACTCGACGCACGCCGTGCGGATGGTGTCCGCCGCCGGTCGCCGGCTGCCCGCCCACTGCACGTCCGTCGGCAAGATGCTGCTGGCCTCCCTTCCCGAGCCGGAGCTCGGCTCCCGGATTCCGGACGGGGCCGAGCTGGTGGCCATGACACCCAACAGCATCACCGAGCCCGGCGCTCTGCGCGAGGCCCTCGCCGAGATCCGGCAACGGGGGATCGCCGTCGAGAGCCGGGAGTCCAACCCGGACGTGTCGTGTGTGGCCGCGCCCGTACGGGACCGCACCGGGCAGGTCGTCGCCGCCCTCTCCATCTCCGTCCCCATGATCCGCTGGAGCGACGAGCGCCGCGCCGAGTTGGAGCAGCTCGCCGCCAAGGGGGCCACCGAACTGTCGGAGCGTCTCGGCCACCGGAGCGTGGCGTGACGGCGAGCTATGAGGTCGCGGTCCGGGCGGAGGCCCAGCTCGGCGAAGGGCCGACCTGGGACGCGGACGGCGGGCGGCTGCTGTGGATCGACATCCTGGGGGCCCGGGTGCATTCCTACGACCCCGTCTCCGGGCGGCGGAGCGTCCGTACCGTCGACCAGCACATCGGCGCCGTCAAACCCCGCGTCGGCGGCGGGCTCGTCCTCAACCTCCGGGACGGGGTGGGGCTGCTCGACCCGGACGACACCTTCCGCTGGCTGCACCACGAGGCCGTCCCCGGCCGCCGCGCCAACGACGCCGCCGTCGCCCCCGACGGCTCCCTGTGGGCGGGCACCATGCGCTACGACGAGGCCCCGGGCGGCGGCACCCTCTCCCGGTTCACCGGTGACGGGTCGGCCGACGTCGTGCTCGACGACGTCGCGGTCAGCAACGGCACGGGGTGGAGCCCGGACGGCAGCCTCATGTACTACATCGACTCGCCGACGCGGCGCGTCGACGTCTTCGACCATGTGGACGGCACGGTCGCCGACCGGCGGCCCTTCGCCGAGATCGAGGACGGCGCCGGCTTCCCCGACGGGCTGACCGTGGACGCCGAGGGCTGTGTGTGGGTGGCGCTGTGGGACGGCTCGGCGGTACGGCGTTACACACCGCGCGGGGAGCTGGACCGGGTGATCGAGCTTCCGGTGCCCCGGGTGACGGCGTGCGCCTTCGCCGGCCCCGACCTGACCGACCTGTACATCACGACGGCCCGTACGGGACTGGCGTCGCCGCCTCCGCTGTCGGGCTCCCTGCTCGTCGTACCCGGCGCGGGCAAGGGGCTGGCGCTGCCGGCCTTCAACGGCTGAGCCGCGCTACGGCAATCCCGCCGCCTTCAGCTCCTGCGCCGTCAACGGCGGCCCGCTCAACGCCGGCTTGAGCGGGCCGACCAGCGCCGCCAGCGCGACGGACGGCGTCAGCAGCACCTGCGCCCCCCGCTCCAACGACGTCACATCCGTCACTCGCCGAGCGATCCGCCCGTTCCCGGTGGCGGTGTACAGCAGCCGGCCCACGTACGCTGCCACCAGCCGGTCGCGCACAGTGGGGCCGTCCGCGGTCGCCCCGGGATAGAAGACATCCATCCCGAGGGCCAGATCCCACGCCGCCGACGCCGGCCGCGCCACCGCCCGCTGGATCCGGCGGGCCAGACCGGCCGATCCCCAGCCGTGCCGCCGTACCGTGTCGCGCAGGGCGAGCGCGCCCTGGGCGGCGACGGACATGCCGTGCCCGTAGATCGGGTTGAGTGCGCACAGCGCGTCCCCGAGTACGGCGAAGTTGTCGGGCCAGGCCGGCATCCGCTCGTAGTGGTGGCGCCGGTTGGCGGTCGTCCGCGTGTACGCCACGTCGGTCAACGGCTCGGCGTGCGCGAGCAGTTCGGCGATGACGGGGTGCCGCAGCCGCTCACGGGCGTACGGCAGGAAGTCGTCGGCCCCGGTGGGGGGTTCGCCGCCCCGGGAGCCGAACAGCGTGACGAGCCACCGCCCGTCCTCGATGGGCTGGAGCACGCCCCCGCACCCGGGCTTCCCGGCCCGCGGGTCCGGCTGGACGTTGACGACCGGGAACCCTTCACGCGCCGCCTCCGGCGCCCGGAACACCCGACTCGCGTACGCCACCCCGGAGTCGACCTCACGCCGCTGGACCGCCGGCAGCCCGAGCCCCGTCAGCCAGCCCGCCGCACGCGAGCCGCGTCCCGTGGCGTCGACGACCAGATCGGCCGTGAGGATCCGCTCGGCAGCCGCGGCGGACGGGGAAGACGACACTGCGGCACCGTCGTGGGCGCGGATCCTGACGCCTCGCACGGCCGCGTCCGTACCGATCAGCCCGAGCACCTCGGTCCCCTGGAGCAGCTCGACGCGTTCGTCGGCGAGGACGGCCGCCCGAATCGTCGCGTCCAGCAGGTCCCGGCCGCACAGCAGCATGTGGTGCGACTCGGCCCACCGCCGGAACCAGCCGTACGGCGACAGCGCCACGATGTCCGTGGTCACCGGCAGCCGGTGCGCCCCCGCGCCCTGCAGCCGTCCGACGATGCCGGGCAACAGCTCCTCCAGGGCGCGCGCCCCGCCCGACCACAGCTGGTGGACGTGCCGGGCCTGCGGCAGGCCCTTGCGCGGTTCGGGCCCGGTCGGCAGTACGTCGCGTTCCACCACGGTGACGTGGTCGGCGACGTCGGCCAGCGCGCGGGCGGCGAGCATGCCGGAGAGGGAGCCGCCGAGTACGACGGCGGTGGTGGGACGGTCAGTCATGTACGGGCACGTTTCCTGCTGGGGCGGCCGTGAGGGCACGGACCGCTTCGATCTCTTCGGGGTGGCGGAGGGCTCGGGAGACGGCCCCGATCTCCTGGAGGAGGTCCGCGGTGTCGGGGTGGCCCCTGCCGCCCTCGTCCGGGGCCCGGCTCCTGCGGTGGGCGGCGTCCTGGATGGTCACGGCGGCGGCCAGCGCCTTCGCACGGCCGGGCGTGAAGCCGAGGCCGAGCGCGGCGTCGTACGACCGCGTGTGCAGCTCCTCGTCGATGTGCCGGGCCAGCGGCAGCAGGACGTCCCGGATGAAGGTCTCGCGCCGGATCAGCCGCAGCTCGGGCGACGAGCGCCAGACGAACGGCACGCCGTAGCCGTTGACGGACCGCATCAGCAGATACAGGGGCCGCAGTTGGTGGTGGGCGAGGCGGACCCGCCAGCGGTCGTGCAGGTACTGGCCGGCGTGCGGGAGGATGAATCCCACCGCGATCAGGATGGCGGACAGACAGGCGACCGGCGGCGCCAGATCGGTGCTGAGCCAGTCCAGGTCGTTGCCGGTCCAGCGGCTGACGACGGCGGTCAGCTTGGCCGCGTCGAAGATGAGGTTGAGGGCGTAGCCGACGCCCAGGCACACCAGCCCCCAGCGCAGCCAGGCGTCCAGGCCGTCCGTGCGCACCCAGTTCCAGATCAGCCGGGAGGTGATGAGGACGGCGGTGCAGTGCGCGAGCAGATAGAGGAGCGTCTCCTCGCGCATGAACGGCGTGTTGGCGTAGTACGTGTCCAGGTCCCGCACCCGCTCCACGGGCGCGTCGGCCAGGGCGAAGAGCACCCAGAGCGCCACGATCACACCCGCGTACGCGCAGATGACGAGGCGCATCGCGCGGCGGGTCTCGGCGCTGCGGTCGGACAGGCCGTTGCGCCAGGCGATGATCAGCAGCAGACAGGAGCCGCAGAACGCGGTGAGCAGGGAGTACACCAGGGGCGCCGCGCTGTTCGGGACGCCCGTGACACGGTTGACCCAGGCGATCGTCGACGGGGCCGCGAAGACGAACACGGCACAGGCGAGCAGCAGCAGGCCGCCGACCGCGCGCAGCAGCGGGTCCCGCCAGAGCCGGATGATGGTGGGCAGCTTGATCGCGAGCGCGGCGGTCAGTACGACGGTGGGGATCCAGAACGAGATGTACACCTCGCCGAGGACGCTGGAGGGGTCCTGTGCCAGCCCGGTGCTCACCGTGTCGCCCTCCCGCTCCCGCGATAGCCCAGCGAACGCTGTAGCGGGCCGAGCGGCGCGTTCGAGCCCTGCCGGGACAGCAGCGGCCGGAAGGCGGCGGCCAGCCGGTGCCCGAAGTCGTCGGCCTCGGCCTCGTCCCGCTCCCGGGAGCCGGTGCGCGCGGCCACCGCGAGGGCCGTGTCCCGCCAGCCGGACGTGCCCGCGAGGGCGTGCGCGGCAGCCGTGCCGTCCGTGTGGTGGTGGCCGTGCCCGGCGTGCAGATGCCACAACTCATGGCCCAGGACGACCAGTCGCTGCACCGCCTCGGCCCGCTCCTCGACGATGACCAGGTCGAAGTCCTGGAACTCCACCCACAGCCCGGTCACTTCGATCTCGTCAGGAAACCGCTCGAACCGCAGCTCCACGGGCCGCCCGCCGCGCCGCGCGCTCATCTCCGCGCACAGGGCGTGGCACAACTCGCCGACGTCTTTCGGGGGGTGGGGTCTGGCACGCACGGCCGCGCTCAGATCGGAGGCCAGGTCGCGCATCGCGGAAGCGGTGTGAGAACGCCGCAGCCGTAGCACCGAAGCGACCCGGGCCGCCCTCTCGCGCGCGCCCGCGATGTCCATCGCACCCCCTGTTCCTCCGCCGCTCGGCGGGCCGTTCGAGCCTACGCGGCCCAAAGTGTCCGCGTCATGTGATCCGGCGACCGTTGTTCAACCGGGAACGACCGCGTAGCCATCGGGAACGACCGCCGTGTTTCACCGGGCCGACGGTCACCGCACGGAATTCGTGCACAGGGCATTGACTAGAAAGCGCTTCCACCCTACGGTCCCGTTCGAAGTTACGGGCGCAATTCGATATGTCGAACAAAGTCGAACAGTAAGGGCAGGCAATGGGACGACCTGACCTGAATCGCAGGCAACTTCTGGCCACCGCGGGCGGATTGGCGGTGGCCGGCAGCTTCGGCTTCGCGGCACTGGGCACCGGCGCCGACGCGCTCGCCTCCAGCGCCGACACCCGGGTGCGCTACTGGAACCTGTTCAGCGGCGGCGACGGCTCCAACATGATCGCGATGCTGGACGCCTTCCGGCAGGCGCACCCCGGCATCGACGTCAAGAACTCCACCCTCCAGTGGGGCAACCCCTTCTACACCAAGCTCGCCATGGCCGCCGCCGGCAACCGCGCCCCCGACCTCGGCGTGATGCACCTCGGCCGCGTCACCGGCTTCTCACCCGGCCGTCTCCTCGACCCCTGGGACGTCGAACTGCTCGCCGAGTACGGCGTACGCGAACAGGACCCTCGCCTTCCTGCTGGCGATGCTCGCCCACCACATCGAGCGCGTCACATGGCTGTGGCGCCTGTGCTTCTTCGCGCCCTTCCTCCTGCCCTCCACCGTCGCCGGCAACCTGTGGCAGTGGCTGTTCAACCCCGGCACGGGAATGATCAACCATGTCTTCGGCATCGAGACCGCGTGGCTGACCGACAAGTCGTACGCCATGCTCGCCATCGTCATCACCACCCTGTGGTGGACGGTCGGCTTCAGCTTCCTGCTCTACCTCGCCGCGCTCCAGTCCATCCCCGGCCATCTCTACGAGGCGGCCAAGCTCGACGGCGCCAACGCCTGGCACCGCATGGTCCACATCACCCTGCCGATGCTGCGCAACATCACCGGCCTTGTCATCACCCTCCAGATCCTGGCCTCGCTCCAGGTCTTCGACCAGGCGGTCGTGATGATGGACTTCGGCCCCGGACCGGAGAACGCCACCCGCACCTTCGTGCAGTACACCCTCGAAGAGGGCTTCACCAGCTACCGCGTGGGCTACGCCTCCGCGATCTCCCTCATCTTCTTCGTGCTCATCGCGGTCGTCGCCCTCGCGAGGATGCGGCTGCTGCGCAACCGTGAGGAGGGCGCCGCCCGATGACCACCAAGGCGTGGACACCCAGCCAGATCGTGCTCACCCTCCTCGGTACGGCCGTCTCGGTCGTCTTCCTCGCGCCCTTCGCCTGGGGCCTGTTCACCTCGCTGAAGTCCGAGACCGAGGCGGTGGAAGTGCCCCCGCACTGGCTGCCGAGGGACTGGACGGGCCAGGCGTGGACGGCCCTGTTCGAGACCGGCAACATCACCGACTGGTTCGTGAACTCCCTGGTCGTCTCGGTGTGCGTGACGTCCGTGGTGCTGTTCGTGGCCGCCCTCGCCGGATACGGCTTCGCCCGCACGGAGTTCCGCGGCAAGGGCGTTCTCGTGGGCGTCGTCATGGCGGGCCTGATGATCTCCCCTGCGGTCCTCGGCGTACCCCTGTTCACCACGGTCCAGCAGATGGGGATGGTCGACACGTACTGGGGCATGATCCTGCCGCAGTGCGCGCCAGCGGCGATGGTCTACATCCTCTACAAGTTCTTCCAGGGCGTCCCGCGCGAGCTGGAGGAGGCCGCGTTCATCGACGGCGCGGGCCGCTGGCGGGTGTTCTTCACGATCGTCGTCCCGCTGGCCCGCCCCTCCCTGGCTGCGGTCGGCATCTTCACCTTCATCGCCTCCTGGAACAACTTCCTGTGGCCCTACATGGTGACCAACAACCCCGACCTGATGACCATGCCGAACGGCATCGCGACCGTCATGAACTCCTACGGCATCCAGTGGGCCCAGCTGATGGCCGGCGGTCTGATGGCGGGCCTGCCCCTGATCGTCGTCTTCGTCTTCTTCCAGCGGCAGATCGTGGCGGGCGTGGCCCACACGGGCCTGGCGGGTCAGTAGGGCCCGCAGCCGCCAATGACTCGGAACCACCCCCTTCGAAAGGCGAACATGCACACCGCCCGCTTCACCCTCGACCCCGCCTTCACGATCGGCCAGGTCAACCCCCGGCTCTTCGGCAGCTTCGTCGAACACCTCGGCCGCTGCGTCTACACCGGCATCTTCGAACCCGACCACCCCACAGCCGACGACAAGGGCCTGCGCCAGGACGTCCTCGACCTGGTCCGCGAACTCGGTGTCACAGCCATCCGCTACCCCGGCGGCAACTTCGTGTCGGGCTACAAGTGGGAGGATTCCGTCGGCCCGGCAGCGGAGCGCCCCCGCCGCCTCGACCTCGCCTGGCACTCGACGGAGTCCAATCGCTTCGGCCTCTCCGAGTACATCGACTTCCTCCGCAAGATCGGCCCCCAGGCCGAACCCATGATGGCCGTCAACCTCGGCACCCGCGGTGTCGCGGAGGCCCTCGAACTCCAGGAGTACGCCAACCACCCCGCGGGCACGGCCCTGTCCGACCTCCGTGTCACCCACGGCGACAAGGACCCCTTCGGCATCAGGCTCTGGTGCCTGGGCAACGAGATGGACGGCCCCTGGCAGACCGGCCACAAGACCGCCGAGGAGTACGGCAGGGTCGCCGCCGAGACGGCCCGCGCCATGCGCCAGATCGACCCGCGGATCGAACTCGTGGCGTGCGGCTCCTCCGGCCAGTCCATGCCCACGTTCGCCGAGTGGGAGGCGACGGTCCTCAAGGAGACGTACGACCTGGTCGACCACATCTCCCTGCACGCCTACTACGAGCCGCACGACGGCGATGTCGACTCCTTCCTCGCCTCGGCCGTCGACATGGAGTCCTTCATCGAGAACGTCGTCGCGACCTGCGACCACGTCGGCGCCCGTCTGAAATCCAAGAAGAAGATCAACCTCTCCTTCGACGAGTGGAACGTCTGGTACCTCTCCCGCTGGGATGAACACGCCGAGGCCCACGACCCGGAGGACTGGCCGGAGGCACCCCGGCTGCTGGAGGACAACTACAGCGTCCTGGACGCCGTCGTCTTCGGCTCGCTCCTCATCGCGCTGCTGCGGCATGCCGACCGTGTCACCGTCGCCTGCCTCGCTCAGCTCGTGAACGTCATCGCCCCGATCATGACCGAGCCGGGCGGCCCGGCGTGGCGGCAGACGACCTTCTTCCCCTTCGCCCAGGCGTCCAGGTACGGCCGCGGCCAGGTCCTGGACGTCCGGGTCGACTCCCCGACGTACGAGACGAAGAAGTACGGCGAGGCCGACCTCCTGCACGCCACCGCCGTACGCGCCGACGACGGCTCGGTCACCGTCTTCGCCGTCAACCGCGGCCGCAGCGAAGCCCTCCCGCTCGACATCTCCCTGAACGGCCTCGACCTCACCCGGGTCGTCGAGCACAGCGCCCTCGCGGACGCCGACCCGGACGCCCGCAACACCCTCGACGACCCCGAGCGGGTCACCCCGCACCGGGTCGAGGGCACCGCGCTGAAGGACGGACACCTCACCGCCGTACTGGAACCGCTGTCCTGGAACGTGATCCGGCTGAGCTGACCGAGCCGGGTTGATGTGTGAATGATCCCGCCGCCTGTGTACGAGTGGTCGGTGAGCGTCACATCCGTGTGCACCTGCATATGGACGTGTACCGCTCGGGCCTCCGAGGCCATCACGCGAAGGGAGTCAGGAGTGAATCCGGGGGACGGCATGATGTGCGGCTGTGAATGACCTGATCCTGCTCCGCTCAACCGGCCGGTAAATGGCTGGAGTTGGCTGCTGGCGGTCATGCGCATGACTCCTACGATGCGTACGCCTTCGGCCTTCACAGGAACCTCACTGTTTCTTCAAATTCTCAACGAAGAGTCGGTGAGGCCGACTTGGGGCCGCAGGCGCAGCCACCCCCCTCCCCAAGGAGAGATCCATGGCACGTGGACTCCTGCGCCTCCTGCTGAGCGGCGGCGCGCTCGCCGCCCTCCTCACCACCGCGCTGCCCGCGCAAGCGTCGCCGTTCGACAGCCCGCCGCCGGACAAGATCGTCATCAAGGTCGCCACGGTGAACGGCTCCGGCTGTCCCCAGGGCACCACGGCGGTCGCCGTCTCCGAGGACAACACCGCCTTCACCGTGACCTACAGCGACTACCTCGCTCAGGTCGGCGGCAACTCCGACCCGACGGCGTTCCGCAAGAACTGCCAGCTCAGCCTGGTCGTGCACGTCCCCGGCGGTTTCACGTACGCCATCGCCAGCGCCGACTACCGCGGCTTCGCCGCCCTCCAGTCCGGCGCGAGCGCCATGCAGAGAGCCTCGTACTACTTCCAGGGCTCACCGAACACGCAGTACCGCAACCACCCGTACAGCGGCCCCCTCAACGACAACTGGCAGGCCACCGACGAGACCGACTGGGCCCAACTGATCTGGGCGCCCTGCGGTAAGCAGCGCAACTTCAACATCAACACCGAGCTGAGGGTGAACCTCGGCTCGTCCTCGCCGAGCAAGGTCAGCTTCATGACCATGGACTCGACCGACGGCGACATCAGCACCGTGTACCACCTGGCGTGGAAGGAGTGCCCGGGCAAGTAGCGCACACCTCGGGCCGCGTCCGCCGAACGAAGCGGGCGCGGCCCGATGGTCGCGGTTGTCTCGGGTCAGCTGTCCACGCCCAGGGTGAGCGTCCCCGCGTAGCCCGCCGAAGGCGAACTGCCCAGTGCGCTCAGGGTCAGCAGCCCGGACGCGGCGCCTCCGTCGTCGTAGATGCCGTCCTGGGCGAGGGTGGTGCGCGGGACGGTGTTCGCGGCGTAGGCGGCGAGCGCGGCGACCCGATTCGTGATCGTCTCGTCGAAGAAGAGCTGGCCGGTGTGGAGTTCCTGACCGCCGGTGAACGAGCCGTCGTCGGTGAGCGTGACGTCGGTGTGCACCTTGACGTGGATGTGGACGCACCGGCCGCGGTACCAGCCGGGATACACGGTCGTGAGGCGCGCGACGCCGTCCGGACCGGTGAGCACGCCGCCGCGCAGGAAGGTGCCGTTGTCGGGCTCGTCATGGCCGTTGTTGCCGACGAAGCCGGAGTACTCGCCGAGGGCGTCGCAGTGCCAGATCTCCACCAGGGCGCTGTTCAGGGGCGCGCAGGTGCTGTCGTCGACGACGGTGAGGGTGAGCTCCAGCGGGATGCCGGTCTTGTCCTCGCTGATGTCGGCGCGGACCAGTTGTCCGTCGAGGTAGTAGGGGCCTTCGGTCATCTCCTTCGTGAGGGTGCAGACGGCCGCGGCGGCGACGGGGGCCGGGCCGGCCGCTTCGGGCGCTGCCGCGCCTACTGTCAGGGCCGCGGCGGTGGCGCCGGTGGCGATCAGTACGGTGCGGCGTCCGATCGCGGTGGTTGCCTTGGAAGTGTCTGTCATGGACACGGCACGGTAGGGACGGAAGCTGTTGATGGGCTGTCAGTTGAGCAAAGTGAGCGCCCGTCAAGTTCCTTGCCGGTCAGGTGTTTTCCCCTGCCCCCGGGCCCGGCCGACTACTTGGACTCCACGCGTCCGACGGCGTCGATGCCGGTCGTCAACGCCTCGCTCGTCGCCCGCCAGGCGCCGTCGGCGGGGTCGAACACGGTGCGGAGGTAGGCCGAGACGAGGCGGCCGAGGGCGGTGACGAGCGCGGGATTCTCGTCGGTGGTCTCGGCGGCGTCGTATCCGGCGATCCCGCCGAGTCCGTGCTCCGCGCCGAACAGGGTGAGCAGGGTCTTGGGCGAGGGCGCCAGGTGGTAGGGGTCGGCGTGCCAGTCCGGCCCGATGTCCGTGAAGTGCCGGGCGTCGTCCTTGTCGCCGACGACGACCAGGGCGGGGGTGGTCATGGTGGAGAAGTCGGACGAGTGGACGAACGAGATGGCCTCGGCCATGGGGCCGTTCAGGATGTCGCCGCCCCTGCCGGGCGCCGCCAGCAGCACACCCGCGGTGATGCGGGGTTCGAGCAGGTTCACCGCTTCCCCCGTGTCGGGGTCGGCGTTGCGCGCCCCCAGCAGGAGCCCGGCGGTGTGACCGCCGAGCGAGTGCCCGGCGACGGCGACCCGGGTGCGGTCCACGCGTCCGGCCAGCTGTGGGACGGCGGTCTCGATCGCGTCGAACCGGTCGAGGATGTGCGTCATGTCCTCGGCGCGTGCACGCCAGAAGAAGGGTGCCCCGGGGGCGTCGGCGACGAGGTGGCTCAGGCTGCTGGAGCTGAGGTGGGTGGGCTGGACGACGACGAACCCGTGCGCCGCCCAGAGGTTCGCGAGCGGCGCGTAGCCGTTCAGCGAGGAGAGATGGTGCGAGGGGCCGTGACCGTGGGACAGAAGGATGACGGGCAGGTCGGCCCCGGTCGCCGGTGCGGTGACGCGGAGGTGCAGGTCCACGGGGCGTCCGGGGATGGGCAGCACCACCGGGCCGTACGACAGTACCGGCGCGGCCGGGTCGACGGCGGTGAGCTGTGTGGATGCGGGCATGGCGCTTCCCCTCAGGGTGGTCGGAAGTGCCCGGTTCGACTAATCTGAACCGGAACGCTGCTCCATTTAGTATCCGGAGCACTGTTCCGCTTTGTCAACTGTGCAAGAGGAATGCCTGATGTCCAGCGAGAACCCGGCCGGGAAGACGCCGCCCCGAACCAAGCGGGCCGACGCGCAGCGCAACCAGCAGACGCTGCTCGCCGCGGCCGCCGAGGTCTTCGTCACCTCGGGCGTCGACGCGCCGATCCGCCAGATCGCGGCCAAGGCGGGGGTCGGGATGGGCACGATCTACCGCCACTTCCCGACCCGGGCGGACCTCGTCACCGCCGTCTATCGGCACCAGATCGAGGCGTGCGCCGAGGCGGGCCCTCGGCTGCTGGCCGGTGCCGACTCCCCGTTCACCGCGCTGAGTCAGTGGATCGACCTCTTCGTCGACTTCCTGGTCACCAAGCACGGCCTCGCCGGTGTGCTGTCCGACAGCGCCGGCTTCGAGACGCTGCACACCTACTTCCTCAACCGCCTCCTCCCCGTCTGCACCGAGTTGCTCGAAGCCGCGGCCGCCGCCGGCGAGATCCGCCCCGGCATCGAGGCGTACGAGCTCATGCGCGGCGTCGGCAACCTCTGCATCGGCGCGGACAGCGACCCCCGCTACGACGCGCGCCGACTGGTTGAACTCCTCATCGCGGGGCTTCGCCGATCGTTCTGATTCGTTTGGTGTGAACCGATGGCGGCATGGTCCAACGGCTCTCTAGCGTTGGGCACATGACGGACCATCGGATTGAACTGGCCGACGCCGTGCAGGCGGTACGGGACGAACTGATCACCGCGGCGGCTCGCTCGGCCGACCAGGACGTGACCTTCGAAGTGGGCGACATCGAGCTGGAGTTCAGCGTCGAGCTGCGCAAGGAGATCAAGGGCGGCGTGAAGGTCAAGGCGTGGGTGGTCGAGGCCGGTGCCGATGGAGGCGTCGGCAGTACGCGCACCCACCGGGTGGCGGTCACCCTCAGGGCACTGGACTCCCGTACCGGGCAGCCCTGGAAGGTGCGCAACGACAACAGGGGAAGTGTGGCTCGCTTCGGCAGGAGTGACGAAGAGCAGTGACATTGACCGGGGGGAAGGCGCTGGACCGGGTCGTCGCGGTCCTTACGGAGCACGGGCAGGGCAGCGGGGTGCTCCTGCACGGCAGGCTGGTCCTCACCGCGCGGCATGTGGTGGGCGGCAACGAGGTCGTCGAGGTGATCCACCCGTCGATCGCGAAGCCCGTGAAGTGCGAGGTCGTGTGGGCTGACACGTCCCTCGACGCCGCCCTGCTGTTCGCCGCGTCGGACGTGATCACCCCCGAGCGTGCCGCCCCCCTGGGCCGGATGCGGCTCGGCAGAGTCGCCACCCGCTCTCATCTGCCGGACTGCGACATCGTCGGCCTTCCTGAGGTCCAGCGCTACGGAGACCAGGGCCAGGATCTCGAGTACGACCACTTCCGGGCGAGCGTGCTGCCCATGGCAGGCCGGATGAGGAACGTGATCGTCTGTGAATTCGACCGGCCCGCCGCCGACGAACGCGACCGTACGAAGTCACCGCTGAGCGGGCTGTCGGGAGCCCCTGTCTTCGCCGGCCCCGTGCTTCTGGGTGTGGTCACTCAGGTGCCCCGCGGGCGTCTCCACCACAGGGTCGACGCGGCTCCCGTCGAAGCCGTCCTGGCCACGGTGGAGGCCCTCAGATGGCTGGGTACCTTCGAGCTCAAGGTCGAGGAGATCACCGACGTCCACCCGAAGGACGAACTGTTCGAGGCCCGGTACGCCAAGGACCTGGCCGCGCAGTACCGCAAGACGGAGATCTTCGGCATCGAGGAACTCGGCCGCACCGAGTCCCGCTGGGACCTCGACACCGCGTACCTGAGCCTGGAAGCCGAGGCCGGCGCCCCGCACAGCGAACAAGTTCACGGCGAAACGGCCCGAGCTATCCGCAAGGGAACCGGGTCCTCGGCGCAGCGCATCGACACACTGCTGACAGAACGCCCCCGCGTCCTGCTGCGCGGTCAGGCGGGTGCCGGCAAGACCACCCTCGTCTGGTGGCTCGCCGCCCACGCGGCGAACGGCACGCTCAATGAGAACCTCGCGGAACTGAACGGCCTCGTGCCCTTCGTCGTCCCCATGCGGGAGGTGTACGCGCGAGGCGGCCGGTTCCCGGCGGTGTCGGAACTCCTTTCCGCCGGGAGGGTCATCACGGACGACGCGCCGGAAGGCTGGGCCAGCCGCGTCCTGGAGGCCCAGCGAGGACTGCTCCTGGTGGACGGACTGGACGAGGTCCCCCCTCAGGAACGGGAAAAGGCCCGCAGCTGGCTGTTCATGCTCCTCGACCGGTACCCGCGCACCCGGTGCCTGGCAACCGTCCGGCCGGACGCGGTCGACAAGGACTGGCTCCGCGCGGAGGGCTTCACCGAGCTGACGCTGCTGCCCATGAGCGACGAGGACATCCAGGACTTCGTCACTCAGTGGCATGACGCGGCCCGCCTGGAGTGCGAGCACGTCTACGAGGCCCGACGTTGTGCCGACGAGCGGGAACTCCTCACCATCCTTGAGCAGGATCTCGCCCACCAACTCGGGCAGAACATGGCGCTTCGTGACCTCGCCCGCACGCCGCTCCTGTGCGCCGTGATCTGCGCGTTGCACCGCAGCCGTCGCGGCCTTCTTCCGACGACGCGGTGGTCGCTGTACCGAGCGGC
Source organism: Streptomyces sp. NPDC111802 (assembly GCF_055634335.1). NCBI lineage: Bacteria > Bacillati > Actinomycetota > Actinomycetes > Kitasatosporales > Streptomycetaceae > Streptomyces > Streptomyces sp. NPDC111802. Next base: position 96,372 of record NZ_JBVKCZ010000020.1, read on the forward strand.
CCTCGCCATGCTCCTCGGCGGCCGCGACGCCGGACGCGGTGTCGCCCGCCCCGATGACCTCGACCTCGAATCGGAGGCACTGCACGACCTGCTGCAACGGCTCGCCATCTGGCTTGTGCGCACCGGGCAGCAGCAGATGACCCACGAGGAGGCGACCAAGCAACTCCAGCTCGCGATGCGGGACATGCAGCAGCTCGATGCCGGAACTGCACCCGCCCGAGTCCTGAAGTTCCTGCTCGAACGCAGCGGCTTGATCCACGAACGGACCGATGACACGGTCGAGTTCATCCACCGTACGTTCCAGGACTTCCTTGCGGCCAAGGAGTTCCACGAGACCGGATACCTTCTCGAACTCCTGAAAGAGGCGGGCAACGAGGTCTGGCGGGATGTGATCGTGCTGGCCGTCGGTCATGCGACACGCAAGGATGCGCAGCGCCTCATCGAAGGAATCGTCGAGTTGGGGGAGGCCGCCGAGCAGCGTGAGAGGAAGTGGTACTTCAATGTGCTCGCCGCTCAGTGCGTGACCAGCCGGACGTCACTGGACGCTGGAGTGATGGGCGTGGTGCGGGAGCGGGTCGGTGCCTTGATGCCACCGCAAACGCCCGGGGAGTCCAGCGACATCGCGGGCCTGGGTGCGTGGGCCGTAGAGCTGTTGCCGGGACCGGACGGGGTGAACCAGAACAATGCCGTGTGGACCGCTCATGCCCTTGCACGGATTCGTTCGGCGGAGGCGCGGCGTAAACTCAAGCAATTCGCGATGCGTCCGGAATTGCATGTCGATCATATGGTCGTCAGCGGCTGGCAGCACCATCCTGTCGAGGAATACGCCCGTGAAGTACTGAAGGGTTCCGATATCCGGGACCTGATCGTCTACAACCGTTCGCAGCTGGCTCAACTGCCACTCACAGGCCCTTTCCCTGGGATCATCGCGATGGGGTCGTACCCTGTGGAAGAACTTGACGCTCACTTGCCGACACGAAGAGTCAACGAGATCGGTGTTTGGCAGAACAAGGAGTTGGAGCACCTTGACTTCTTGCGGAAGCAGCAAGATCTGAGTTCACTCACCGTGATTGGCTGCACGGCATTGCGGGATCTCTCTGCCCTGCCCAACCTGGGTCTGCGAAGCCTCCAGCTGAACGTGGATGGAATAGCCAGTACTGAGCTCAGGCATCTGGACGATCTCCACAGCCTTGAGCGCCTTCGGCTCCAAGGGGTTCCCAGCGGCGGTTGGAGGGCACTGCGACCGCTTCAAGGGGTGCGCGAGCTGTCGTTGGAGTCCGACAGCGACGAATGGTTCGAGGACCTGGATGGCTGGACGAGCCTGGAGGACTTGCAGGTTCGGGGCGAAAACCAGAGCGCTTCAAAGATTCTGCGCGCTGCATCTCAAGCGCCACAGTTGACGCGGCTCGGTCTCTCGATGACATCGCTCCATCACCTGACCACCCTTGCGCCGCTCCCCAACATTCGGGATCTGACGTTCAGCGGGCTGTCGAACTACGCCCACATGACGCAGCTGCGTCGCGTCTTTCCGAGCCTGGAAGAACTGACACTGATGCTCAGGGGGGATTTCGCGGCGCCACTCGACCTGACGGTCCTGCTAGACCTTCCCGATCTGGAGATTTGTGTCGATGGCGTTGCCACGGCACAACCTCGCATCGTGGGCGCCGAAGCGTTCGGCGCCCGCTTCACCAATCAGCTGATGGTGTTTGATGCGTAGCAGACGAAGGCTCCCCACGCCTCCGGCGAAAGCGCCAGCTGACGCTCCTCCGGGGTCTTGGAGTCGCGGACGTGGATGGTGTGGGGGCAGGTGGCTACCTCTACGCAGTCGCCGGAACCACCGCTGCTGTAGCTGGACTTGTGCCAGGCGAGGGCCACCTCTACGCAGTCGTCGCCGGATCCGCTGCTGTAGCTGCTCTTGAACCAGGCCAGTTCCGTGCCGCTCATAGGTCTCCTCGCAGACGCTGCAACAGGCCCACGGAGTCTTCGGGGTTGAGAGCCTGTGCACGCATCTTGGCATACCGCCTCTGGAGGACGCTCACCACCTTTGAGTCGGAGATGAGCTGCCCACTTTCCTGACCTTCGTTGTAGGCGAACCACCGGATCTCCGGCGTCTCCAGAAGGCGGATGGGGCCGTGCAGTCCGGCATGTGACTCCCGGATCAGCGGCATGACCTGGATCTCGACGTTTCGGAGTTGTCCGATCTCCAGCACGTGGTCGATGAGCTCGCGAGAGGCCTCCACTCCGCCTGTACGCCGCAGGAACAAGTGCTCTTCTAGGATGAAGCTGAACTCCGTGTTGGGCCGTTCCCGCAACAGCCTCTGCCGTTCCGCCCGCGCCCCCCACTGGGCCTCGATCTGTTCGTCGGTCAGCGGTGGCAGCTCGTCGACGAACAACTGACGGGCGTACGCCTCCGTCTGCAACAACCCCGGAATCAGACGGCACTCGTAGGTGCACAGCGTGATCGCCGTCGCCTCCAACCGCGCCCACCGCCGAAACCACGCCGCCAACCCCGGCTGCCGAGCTAGATGTCGTGCCGCCCGCTGCAAGGCGCCCGTGTTCCCCAGCACCCCCTCCGCCCGCTCGGCGAACTGCGGATCCGGCATCCGCCGCCCCAACTCCACCGAGGCCACCGTGTGTTTGGACAGCCCCACCCGATCCCCGAACTCCTCCCGGCTCAGCCCCGCATGCTCCCGCAACGCTTGCACGACCGCTCCGAACGTCCGCAGACTGTCCGACGACTCCGGCTCCCCGCCCGTGACCGCACCCGTCCCCACCGCACCATCGACCACTGTTGGTCACCTCCCGTCGCCCATGGTCACGGTTGGTGACGAGTACTGTCCAGTCCGTAACCGCGTACGCTCCCGCACCGTACGCGCCGCTCACCTGGTGAACTGCCCCGCAGGACCGCCAGATTGGGCGCATGCCAGTACCGCTCACCCAGCGCCTCAGCGCCACTCCCCGCGGCGCCCGCCTCGCAAGGCACCTCGCCCTGAACCAGCTGCACGCCTGGGGCATCCCGCACGGCAGCGACGCCTCCGACGCCGTCGCCGTGATCGTCGCCGAGCTGGCCGCCAACGCGGTCACCCACGGCCGTGTCCCCGGCCGGGAGTTCGAGCTGCGCCTGTCGCTCCCCGCGGGCAGCATCCGGATCGAGGTCAGTGACACGCTCACCGAGTCCCGGCCGCCGAAACCCGGCGACGTACGGCGTCCGCAGCCGCTCGACGAACACGGCCGTGGGCTGGTCCTCGTCGAGGCGCTCGCCGACCGGTGGGAGGTGCTGGACCGTGACCCCGCGCCCGGCAAGACCGTCCGTGCGGAGGTGGACCTTCGGCTCCCCTGAACGACAGACCCTAGCCGCGCCGGTCGCGGAGCGCCTCGTAGTGGGTCAGGGCCCGGTGTACGAGGGCCGGGGCGGCGCCCGTGTAGTGGGTGGGGTCGAGGAGGTCGGTCAGTTCCTGTTCGGTGAAGTGGTCGGTGAGGTCCGGCGATCGGGTCAGCACCGTGCGCAGGGGAGTGCCGCTGCGCGCGGCCTCGGTGGCGGCTGCGGTGACCACGTGCGCCGCCTTCCGCCTGCCCAGCGTCGAGGCCAGTACGGCGGCCAGACGTTCGGTGACCAGCAGGCTTCCGGTGAGGTCGAGGTTGTCGCGCATGCGAGCCGGGTGCGGTGTCAGGCCCTCGGTCAGCTCCGCCGCCGTGTGCGCGGCACCGCCCGCCAGCCGCAGGCACTCGCGCAGCGGCTCCCATTCGGCGTGCCAGGCACCCGCGGGACGTTCGTCCTCGGCGAGCATGGCCTGGGTGACGATCAGGGCCAGGGCCGGGACCTGGAGGGCGGCGGCGCGGATCAGCGTGGCCAGCGCCGGGTTGCGCTTGTGCGGCATCGCCGAGGAGACCCCGCGTCCGGCGGCGGCGGGTTCGGCGACCTCGGCGATCTCGGTGCGGGAGAGCGTCTGCACGTCCACGGCCATCTTGCCCAGGGCGCCGGTGACGAGGGCCAGCGCCGCGGCGAGTTCGGACAGCGGCCCACGAGCCGTGTGCCAGGGCAGTACCGGTACGGCGAGGCCGGTCTCGGCGGCGAAGGCGTCGGCCAGGTCGGTGACGTAGGCGGCCGGATCCCGGCCGGCGTACCGGTCGGCCACCGGGGTCGAGCCGGCCCGGGCGTGTTCGAGGTAGCCCGCCAACGTGCCCGCCGCGCCGCCCAGTTGGACCGGCAGGCGGTGCCGTACGTCCCGCAGTCGTTCGCCCGCCTCCAGTACGGCCACCAGCCAGCCCGCGGCCTTGAGGCCGAAGGTGACGGGTACGGCGTGCAGGGCGAGGGTGCGGCCCGGCATGGGCGTGTCCCGGTGCGTCGCGGCCAGGTCTGCGAGCGCGGCCGTGGCGCGGTCCAGGTCTGCCAGGAGCGGGTCCGTGGCACGGCGCGCGACCAGCAGGGCTGCGGTGTCCATGATGTCCTGGCTGGTGGAGCCGCGGTGGACGTGGTCGGCGGCGGCCTCGTCCTCGGCCGCGACGGCCGCGGTCAGCGCCCCGACCAGGGCGACCACGGGATTGGCGGCACCGCGGGCCCGGCGCGCCAGGTCCACGATGTCGAACGGGTGCGTCGCGGCGACGTACGCGATCGTCTCGGCGGCCTTCTCGGGCACCACCCCCAGCCGGGCCTGGGCGCGCACGAGCGCCGTCTCCGCGTCCAGCAGCGCGCGCAGCCATGCCACGTCGGAGGTCGCCTCCTCGGCCCGGGTGCCGGCGCGCACCGGGGTGAGCAGCCCGGAGTCCGGGCCGACGGGCGAAGTACGGTCCGTTGTCATACCGCCGCCTTCGTGGTGGGGGTGGCGTCCGAACCCGGGGGCGGGCAGACGTCGGGCAGATCCAGTGCGGCGCGGGCGATGGCGTCGGCGTCGCTGAGGATCACCGAGTTGACGCCAGGGCGGATGCCGGCGGCGGTCACCCAGTGGACCGACTCCGTCGGCACCCCGAAGACGAATCGGCGCGGGTGCGGGCGGCCCGCGCCGTCGACGGGGTGATAGGGCCGGGGAGTGACGGCGAGTCCGCCGGTCTCGTAGGCGTCGCCACCGGGGTCCGGTATGCGGTGCGGTCGTACCTGCCGGGCGACCGCCATCTGACGCAGCAGCGGGTCGGCGGTGCGACGCAGATCGACGTCGGGCATCCGGGCGTCGATCAGTACGGAAGTCCACACCTCGGAGCCGGGCACGCGGCCCGAGTCGACGGCGAACGCGTGCGCCTGCGGATCGGGCCGGGCCCGGGTAGCGGGGCCGGTCATATGCAGGATGCCGGCCTCGATCAGCGCGAGTGCCTCCTCGGTCCGTCGCACCGGAGGACCGATGGACAAAAAGGCGTTGAGCGGTGTGTACCACCGGTCCAGGTCCTGCCGGTGGGAGTCGCCGGTGAGCCCGGAGTGGTCGACCAGCAGCCGGATCTCGTTGCGCAGGTCCCGCAGCACGTCCACGGCGGCCTTGACCGGTCCGTCGACATTGCCCTCCCGCGCGGCGGCGATGTCCGCGCGCAGATGCCCGATGATCCAGTCCCGGTAGTCCGCGGGACCCGTGAACGTTCTGTCGCCGTAGGGACGGGCCACCAGCTCCCAGTCCCAGCGCAGCTCGGCCGGGATGCCGTACGCGTCGAGCAAGGCCCGCTCGGCGCCGTCCTCCCGGGGCAGGACCGGATAGCGGGCCCGCAGTTCCCCTGCGTCGCGGGCCCGGCCCTGTGCGGTGAGCAGGGCGCCGTAGTAGACGGTCTCGACCTCCCTGGCGAGCAGCGGCCAGATGTCGCGCCGGAAGTCCAGGCCGCCGCGGCGGGTGGCCAGAGCGCGCAGCTTGCCCACCGTCGCCCGGTCGAGCACCACGGGCTCGTGACGTCCGTACGCTCCCTTCTGGTTGGCGCCCCGGGAATGGAAGGGGACCCCGCGCCGGGAACCGGCGTGCAGCACCGGCTCCCGACCGGACGGCCAGTAGCGCAGCCGGCCGTCCCCGTCGCGGTCGAAGGTGCCGCCGCGGCCGAGGGTGAGCAGCGCCATGTAGTCGAAGAAGTTCAGGCCCAGGCCCATCAGGGCGACCGGCTCGCCGGGCAGCACCGCGGCGAGATCCGCGTCCGCCGGGTTGCCCGGGGCGACGTAGTGGAGTCGCTCGGTCCGCGCGAACGCCCTGAACTCCGCCTCGCGCGGGGAGGCGACGGTGGGCAGGTGGCCCTGGGTGAGGACGACTCCGCGCAGCCCGGTGAGCCGTGTCCCGTCCGCCAGCAGCACGCTCTGCGCCGGGCCGCCGTCGCTCCGCTCCGCACCGCCCTCGTTCTCCTCGATGTCCTCGTCCAGCCGGACGGCCTGGGACCGGTGCACCACCACCGTGACGCGATCCGCCGACGTGCCCACCACCCGGTCGTAGACCCACTCCAGGTAGTGCCCGTAGAAGGCCCGGGTGGCATAGGAGTCGGGTCCCAGTCCGGCCGCCTCGGCCAGCGTCTCGTCGGGGTACTGGCGTCCGCCGAAGGAGCCGATCAGCACCAGGAAGCGGGCCCACTCGTGCAGGCTCGGCCCCGGCCGCAGCGGGCCGCGCAGATCGACGCTCTCGTCCGGGAACATGGTCACCTGGGAGGCGACGGTGTTCATCAGCAGATGACGCGACTGGGCCGGGCGCCAGACCCTTCCGGGGCCGGGAGGATGCGGGTCGACCACGTGCACCACGATCCGGCTCTCCGGTACGGCCTCGGCGTTCGCGCAGATCCGCTCCAGGACGGCCAGTCCGCGCGGCCCCATGCCGATGATGCACAGGTCGAGCCGTGAACCGTCCATCGCTGCCTCTCCCGTCAATTCCTCGATGTCGGCCCGGGATCCGGTGCCTCGGCGACCGGCGCGGGCGGGTCCATGGTGTCCACGCCGGGCGACGACGACGTGCGCAGTGGCGACAGGTAGGCCAGTCCGGCGATCAGCAACCTGAGCAGGGCGCCGATGGTGATCAGTACGTAGATGTCGTGGAAGGAGCTCTCCACCGCGCCCGCGAGGAGGGCCGCCACCGGGATCGAGGCGAAGGCGAGCATGCGGGTCGTCGCCACTACACGACCCAGGAGATGGCCCGGGACGATCCGTTGGCGGAGGGTGAACCACGCGACCGGGTTGATCGAGCCGAGGGCGAAGACCAGGCCCCAGACGACGGCGATGCCGACGGGGTCGCGGACCGGAACCAGGAGCAGGGTGACCAGGCCCGCCAGTGCCGTCGTGCCGATCAGGATGTGGCCGGGGGGTCTGCGGCGGATCAACCGGCCCGCGACGGCGGCCCCGATGACGGCTCCGACTCCCTGGGCCGCCAGCACGATGCCGATGACGTCCGGTTCGAACGCCCGGTAGTCGGTCAGGTAGTAGATGAAGTTGGCCTGGATCAGCCAGATGGCGAAGTTGGTGCCGGTGAACATCAGGGAGCCGGCCATCAGGACCTTGTTGTCCTTGAAGATGTACCGGACGGCCTCCTTCATCTCACCGAGGAACGAGGGCCTTTGGGGTTTTCGCGGTGCCGTGTCCTGCGATGCTGTCGTGCCCTTGCCCAGCCCGCGGATCAGCAGAATCGCCGCGCCCGAGACCAGGAACGACCCGGCGTTCAGGAACACCGTGACGTCGAAGCCGAACACCGCGACCAGGCCGCCGGCGATGGCGGGGCCGGCCATCGCCATGATGTTGTCGCCGGTCTGCATCCAGGCGTTGGCCTGGCCGAGCCGCTCGGACGGGACGATGTCCGGCAGGAAGCTCTGGAAGGCGGGATGGTAGATCGGCTCCACGCAGGACAGCAGGAACGCGGCGACGTAGATCGGCCAGAGCGTGTGGATGTCGAGGACCACCAGAATGCCGAGGCAGCCCGCGATGACGCCGGCCGTCGTGTCGCCGGCGATCAGTAATCGGCGCCGGTCGAAGCGGTCCGCGAACACCCCGCCCGGCATGGACAGCAGCAGGAACGGCACGTACTCGATGGTGTACAGCACGGCCGTGCTCAGGGCGGAGCCGGTGAGGTGCAGTACGAGGAGGGGCAGCGCCAGCCGGTAGACCCAGTTGCCGAGCGAGGACGCGAGATAGGCGGTGAGCAGTACGTAGTAACGGCTTCCCATGCGAGGCATCCTGGCGTAACCCACGCCATCCGAGCGCTGCTCCACACCACTCACCGCACGAACCTCGCCAGCCCGTCTACCGTGTCTCGGTGAGCGCGGTCGCCGTGGTCGTGTCGACGGCGTCCTTGCCGCAGACGGCGCAGTCCTCCAGTCGCTCCCAGCGCTCGCTCTCGCTCATCTCGTAGTCGTCGAAGCGCAGTTGCATCAGCCGGCCCGCGGCGACCGGCGGGGCGATGCCGGTGATCAGACGGGTGAGTTCGCCGACGAGGAAGCCGGTGGTCATGGTCACGAGCGGACAGAAGGCGGCGTTGTCCCCGCCGATCTGGCGCTCGCGCTTCTCGGTCAGCAGGCGGTCGGAGACACGGTCCTCGTGCAGCACCTGGCGGCGCCAGCAGGCGATGCAGCCGGTCTGTCCCGGGATCATGGTGAAGTACACCGCGCGCTGGGTCTCCAGACCGCCGGTGACGAGCGGCTTGCGCTGGAGCACACAGCCCTCGTTGACCCAGTGGGCGAGCTCCATCTTGGGCCGGTCGGCCACCGAGATCACCACGTCGGCGCCGTCGATCACGCCCAGCACGTCCTGGGTGGAGCCGATCTTCAGGCTCACCGGCTCGATGTCGATGTGCGGATTGAACAGTCGCACGCGCTCGGCCGCGAGATACAGCTTCTCCTGGCCGATGTCGCTCTCCCGGTAGAGGATCTGCCGGTTGAGGTTGGACAGTTCGACGCGGTCGAACTCCACCGCCCGAACGTGCCCGATGCCCATCGCCGCCATGTCCAGCAGCAGATGGGTGCCGAGCCCGCCCAGGCCCAGCAGCGTCACGCGGGCGTCGCGCAGCCTGCGCTGGAGGTCGTACTTGTTGTCCGCGAGGCGGGCGTAGGACCCGAAGAAGTTGATGTTGCGCGCCCAGCGGTCGAGTTCGTGGCCCTCCAGGATCCCCTCCGGGGCGACGGCCCCGTTGAGCAGGAAGCCGGCCTCGTCGAACTGCTCCACCGCCGCCGCGACTTCCTCGGCGGACACCTCAGGGAAGTCCGCGGCGAGATCGCGGTGCACCTCGGTCACGGTCCGTGTGCCGTCGAGGAGTTCGAGCAGCCGGCGGATGGATCCCGTGGGGTCGTCGATCTCGGTCACCTCGCCGAAGCCGCCGATGTAGACGGTGTCGCCGGAGCCGAAGAGGGGCGAGGTGTGCTTGAGCTGGGGCAGGATGCGCCCGTCTGTGGGCATGGTGTGGCCATCCCTTCGTGATACGTGGCGAAAGCGCGATACTTGATGACAGCCCCGCCCGCTGCCCGGGCGTCCGGCCGGAGGATCCCGTCGGTGGGCGATTACGGCGCCCACCGACGGGATCCCTGGAATCCACGGAGGTCAGACGGCCCTGACGAGCTCGGTCACCTCCGTGCTCGGCGGGCCTCAGCCCTCGACGGTGCTGCCGGCGATGCTCGCCTTGCGTGTCTTCATGGCAACGGTCATCTCGGTCCCCTCCCTCCTGACTGGTCGGTGTGGATGCTCCGCGCCCTCACCGGGGTGGGGGCGCGGAAGTCAGTGGAGCTGCCGGGTCAGGGAGTTCAGCCCGGTCAGCTGGTCCCGCAGGGTGTGGGCGGCGCGGCGCCAGTCGTCCGCCTCGGCGGTGCGGACTCCGGCGGCGCCCAGGAGTTCGTGCGGTGGCCGGGTGTCGCCGGCCGCCAGCAGGCGATGGAACCGGGGGCCGAAGCCCCCCGGGTCCTCGTCGAAGCGGTTCAGCAGTGCCAGGGCGGCCAACTGGCCGTAGATGTAGGGGTAGTGGGAGCCCGGGTCGGTGAACAGCGGCCCGAGGTAGCTCCACCACATGCGGTAGCCGTCGGTCAGTTCGACGGCAGGTCCGTACAGGCCGCGCTGACCGTCCGTCCACAACTCGGCGATCCGGTCGGCCTCCAGCGTGCCGGTCTCGCGCAGCTCCGTGCGCAGCGCGACCTCGAACCGGTGGAGGGCGGCATGTCTACCGACGGCCACCAGCTGGTCCTCCAGCCAGCGTGCCAGCACGGAGGCCCTCGTGTGCCGGTCGGTGTGGCCGGCCAGCAGCGTGCGCACGGTCATGGCCTCGCAGAACAGGGCGACGGTCTCGTTCACCATGGACGGCGGGTTCGCGGCCAGGAACGGCTGCTCCGAGGCGAGCCGCATGTGCACCGCGTGCCCCATCTCATGGCCGAGGGTCAGGACGTCGCGCAATCGGCCGGTGAAGTTCATGGAAATGCACGGCAGTTGTCCGGGGATTGCGCGAGTGAAGGCACTCCGCTGTTTTCCCGGACGGGGTGCTGCATCCACCCGGCCATCGTCAAATATTGATCGGGTAAGCTTTTCAAGACTTGGGCCGACTTTACGGAATGAAGCGATCACCACATCGACGGCATCCGGCCACGCGATGTCCTGTACCGAATTGTCGAGAGGCGCGTAGCGGTCATAGTCGGCCAGTCGGTCGAGCCCCAGAAGCGTGCACTTCAGCGCGTAGTAGTCATGAACGATCGGGGTGCATTCATCGGCCACGGCGAGAAGGGCGGCGACTTCGTCCGGCCGGATCTGGTCGGCGAAGTGACGTGATTTCAGCCAATCCGTGCCGCGCAGCCCGGCCCGTGCCTCGCCGTCCGCGACGATCATGCCGAGCGCGGTCGCACGCAGTTCCAGTTCGGGTTCGAGGGCCCGGTTGATCGATGCGTGCGCCGTGGCCCGCCTGGCGCGGTCCGGGCTGTAGAGGGTGGGGAGGGCCTCCCCGAGGGAGCGTGTCCCGCCGTCGAGCTCGACGCGGATGCGGGCCAGCAGTTGCTGCGCCAGGCGCTGCCAGCCCTCGGTCCCGGTCGGCAGCAGTGCGGCGAGCGCCGCCTCCTGAGGCCCGCCCGGCCCCTCATGGGCCGCCGCTGCGCGAGTGCGATGGGCGAAGTGGTGGTACGGGCCGAGATCGCCGGGTCCGGGGTGGGCGGCCAGTCCCGGCTCGAAGAACTCCAGTTCGGTGGCGAGGCGGGCCCACTCGCCGTCCAGGCGGCGCAGCAGCCCGGTCGCGGCCGGCCCCTGGTCGTGGAGGGCGTACAGCAGTTCCGCGTAGACGCTGACCCGCTGAAGCTCGACGACGCATCGCTCGTACCGACGGATCCCGTCCAGCAAGGCATCGGTGTCCAACTCCGTCATCCGATCACGTAATCGACCGGAGAGGGCCTTGGAATCCTGACTTACGGCGGTCAGGATTCTGTCGATTTCCTGGGAATCCGGGGCCGGAAATATCACGGCGGGATCCCATGCCGGGCAGTCGCTCTCGACCCGCCCCCCGTACTCGGCGGAACTCACGCATACCCCCGTTCGGTGATCCGTCCTGGGTGCCGAGAATTCCTTACGACTTCCTACCCTAAACATGCCGCTGAGTGAGTGTCAACGAACAAGCGGTTCGGCTAGCGGAGTTGTGAATTCCATCTGTCGGGAAGGATGTATTCCGCCGCGCTTTCGGCTGGTCAATCAATTTGCGCGAGTGATCGAAAGCGGAGCCCGGGCGGGACGCCGTCGACCGGGGGCGCGGGACAGAAGGGGCTGCGGGAACAACGGCGGGACGCCGGTGCTGGAGTCGCACGGCAGCGTCATCGGCCCCGGCGGACAGTCGATCATGAACGACGTCGACGGCGACCTGATCGTCTACCACTACTACGACGGCAACGACAACGGCACGCCCAAGCTGGGCATCAACCTTCTGAACTGGAGCAGCGGATGGCCCGTCGCGTACTGACCCTGCCGCAACGCCGCCCCAAGGGGCGCTACCCGGCCTGCATCCCCGCCGCATTCGGCCAGCTCTGACTGTTCGGCCACCCCGTCGCCGGCGCCGGCGTCAACCCCGGCCCCGTGGTACCCCGTACCTGCGCCGCCGTAAGCCCCCCACGGGCCGGCACCCCAGGTGGCGTGGGCCCGGGCGGCACCACGGCCGCGGCCGGCGCCACAGGCGACGGGAACGGCATCGGGGTGGGGACAGGAGCGGGCGGGGGCATGGGCGCGGGAGCCGGCGCCGCGGCCGGGGCCACCGGAACCGGCGCCGGCATCGGCATGCCGCCCCCCTGCGGCACCGGCTGCGGCACCGGCTGCGGAACCGCCTGCGGCTGAGGCGCCGCAGGCATCGGCGCCGCCATGGCTTGCGCGGCGAGGCCCTGCATACCGGCGCCGTTGGTGGAGCTGACCAACCGGTCCACGGCCGCCGTACCCGAGCTGTAGTTGGTCCCTGTACCGAGCTCGGGTACGGCGGCTCCCCTCCTGGACCCGTAGAGCACCTGCTCCAGGCCGGACACCAGGCGACGCACGTCCACCTGGGGGCGCACCACGAGTCGCAGGAAGCGGCTGGACGAACCGATCTTGTTTCCGCACTCGCGGACCAGGATCCGGTGCTCGGTGAGCAGCCGGTCGCGGACCACGGTGCCCTCGGCGCCCACGGGAAGGCGCACGAAGAGGAAGTTGCCCTGGGACGGGTAGACCGTCAGGCCGGGCAGCTGGGCCAGGTGGCCGGCCATGTCGAGGCGGTCCTTGCGCACCTGGTGGAGGCTCTGCGCGTACTCGGCGCCGTGGTTCTTGAGCATGAACACCACGTGCTCGGCGAAGGCGTTGAGGTTCCACTTCGGCAGCATCGAGCGGACCATGCCGGCCAGGGCCGGGTTGGCGACGAGGTAGCCGAAGCGGATGCCGTGCAGACCGAAGTTCTTGCCGAGGGAGCGGAGGACTATGACGTTCGGCCGCAGCATCGCCTCCTGGACCACCGACGGCTCCTGTTCGGCGTCGGCGAACTCCAGAAAGCTCTCGTCGATGATGACCAGGTCAAGGTCGGCCATCGCGTCCATGAACTGCACGAGCGCGTGCTTGTGGAGGTAGCCGCCGTCGGGGTTGTTCGGGTTGCAGATCACGGCCACCCGCGTCCCCCGGGCGCGGATGAACTCGGCGTACTGCGCGAGGTCCAGGGCGAAGCCGCTGGACTCCTGGAGCGGGAACATGTCGACCCGCTTGCCGGTCTCCATCGGCTGGTCGGTCCAGCGGCCGAACGTGGGGACGGGGATGGCGAGGGACTCACGGACCATCAGATGGTCGATCCAGGTGATCAGCTCGGTGGATCCGTTGCCCATCGCCACGCACTGCGGCGGAAGCTGGAGCAGGCTGCACAGTTCGGCCGTGATCGTGTCGGCGCTGCTCGGGTAGTACGTGATGATGTCTCGCAGCCGGGCCCCCATGTCCTGGAACATCTCCGGCGTCGGGAAGTACGGGTTGCAGGGAATGCAGAAGTCGACCGGACCGGCCCCGTCGCCGCCCTCACGCGTCAGCGCCGCCATCGACGGGCTGTGTGCCGCGTTGCTGCGGAACAGCGAGGTGACGTTGTCGGCCATGGAACCTCCGTATGGGGCGGGCCCGGTGGGGACGACCGGGCCCGTCGTCTTTGGGTGGCCCGCGCGGGGGAGCACGGGCCGCCCTTACATACGGAGGCTGGGGTGGCGCTGTTCAACTACTGAGAAATCGGCGAGAACTTGTGTGCCACCTGTGAAGAACCGTCAGAAGGGACGGATCAACGGCCTCAACGGCCTCAGCGGCTGAACGAGTGGACCGTCGTCGAACGGTACGTCTGCCCAGGTCGCAGCACCGTCGACGGGAACGACGGCTGGTTCGGCGAGTCCGGGAAGTGCTGTGTCTCCAGGCACAGCGCGTCGCCCTGCCGGTAGATGCGGCCGCTCGGGCCGACCAGGGTGCCGTCGAGGAAGTTGCCGGAGTAGAACTGCAGGCCCGGCTCGGTGGTCGCCATCCGCAGGGTGCGGCCGGAGGACGGGTCCTTCAGGGTGGCGATCCACTCGGGGCGCGGCGAGATGCCCTTGTCGAGGACCCAGTTGTGGTCGATGCCCTTGCCGTACAGCAGCTGCTGGTGCGCCTCGCGCAGGTCCTCGCCTATTCGCTTGGTGCGGCGGAAGTCGAAGGGGGTGCCCGCGACGGGGGCCAGCTCACCGGTGGGGATGAGGCCCGAGTCGACGGGGGTGTAGCGGGAGGCGTCGATCTTCAGCCGGTGGTTCTCGATCGTGCCGCTGCCCTCGCCGGCGAGGTTCCAGTAGACGTGGCTGGTGAGGTTGACGACGGTGGCCTTGTCGGTGGTGGCCTCGTAGTCGATGCGCCAGTCGCCGTGCCGGGTGAGGGTGTACGTCACCTTCACCTTGAGCGTGCCCGGGTAGCCCATCTCGCCGTCGACGGACGTGTAGTACAGGTGCAGGCCGACGTCGGAGCCCTTGGTGAACGGCTCGACGTCCCACACCCGCTTGTCGAAGCCCTTGGCTCCGCCGTGCAGGCTGTTGTCGCCGTCGTTGACGGACAGCTGGTAGGCCTTGCCGTCCAGGGTGAACTTGCCCTTGGCGATACGGTTGCCGTACCGGCCGATCAGCGCGCCGAAGTACGGGCTCTTGGCGACGTAGTCCTCGATGTTGTCGAAGCCCAGGGAGACGTTGGCGCACCGGCCGTGGCGGTCCGGGATCTCCAGGGACTGCACGATGCCGCCGTAGGAGAGGACCTTCATCCGCGTGCCGCCGTTGGCCAGCGACCAGCTGTAGACCTTGGTGCCGTCGGCGAGCTTGCCGAAGAGCGACTTCACCGGCGTCCTGCCTCCCGTGGCGTGCGCGCTGCCGACCGTCGCGGCGGTGATCCCCGCCGCCGCGGCGCCGGCTATGACCGTACGTCTGCTCATGTCCATGTGCGGCTCCTGCTCAGGAAGTTGAACTGGAAGTGGAAGGGCCCCGCCTTCCGGCGGGGCCCGTGGGCCATGCCGCCGGATTCCCGCCTGTCCCGCGGCGTCTGGCACGCACGCTCGCCGCGTTGCCGAACCGCCCACGTGGCTCCTCCCCCACGCTCGAACCGAGCTTCGCTCGACTCGCGCGGGGGCACCCCCATCGAGGGCGGCTCCGGCGCCTTGCGATCGCACGCTCCCCCACGCTCGAACAACCTCGCGCGGGGGTGCCCCCATCGACGCCGACGGGACCCGCCCTCCGGGCGGACGCCGGGAATCCGGCGGCAGGGCCCTGGACTTACGAACCGACCTTGCGCTTGTTCCATACGTCGAATCCGACCGCCGCCAGCAGTACCAGGCCCTTGATGACCTGCTGCCAGTCGGTGCCGATGCCGACGAGGTTCATACCGTTGTTCAGCACGCCCAGGACCAGGCCACCGATGATCGCGCCGAGGACCGTGCCGACGCCGCCGCTCATCGACGCGCCGCCGATGAACGAGGCCGCGATGGCCTCCAGCTCGAAGTTGAGGCCGGCCTTGGGAGAGGCCGCGTTGAAGCGGGCGGCGAAGACCAGACCCGCCAGGGCCGCGAGCATGCCCATGTTCAGGAAGACCAGGAAGGTGACCTTCTTGTCCTTCACACCCGACAGCTTGGCCGCCGGAAGGTTGCCGCCGATCGCGTAGATGTGGCGGCCGATGATCGCGTTGCGCATCACATAGCCGAAGCCGACGAGCAGCACGCCCAGGACGAGCAGCACGATCGGGGCGCCCTTGTAGCTGGCCAGCAGCATCGTCAGCGTGAGGATGGCGGCGCCGATCGCGACCAGCTTCAGCAGGAAGAGGTTGAAGGGCGGGACGTCCAGCGAGAACTCCTGCTGGCGGCGGCGGTCGCGGAACTCCTGGAAGACCACGAACGCGATCATCGCGAAGCCGAGCAGAAGTGTGAGGTTGTGGTAGTTGGTGTTCGGGCCGACCTCGGGCAGGAAGCCGTTGGCGACCTTCTGCAGCCCCTCCGGGAACGGGCCGAGGGTCTGGCCCTCAAGGAAGATCTCCGTCAGACCGCGGAAGATCAGCATGCCCGCGAGGGTCACGATGAAGGATGGTATGCCGCCGTAGGCGATGAAGAACCCTTGTGCGGCGCCCGCGAGGGCACCCATCGCGAGGCAGAGGATGACGGCGACCGGCCATGGCAGATCGTTCTTGACCATGAACACCGCGGCCATCGAGCCGATGAACGCCGTCAGTGATCCCACCGACAGGTCGATGTGGCCCGCGATGATGACCAGCATCATGCCGATCGCGAGGATCAGGATGTAGCTGTTCTGCAGCACCAGGTTGGAGACGTTGCGCGGCAGCAGCAGGTCGCCCTCGGTCCACACGGCGAACAGCACCACGATCAGGCCGAGCGCGATCAGCATGCCGTACTGCCGCATATTGCGGCGCATGCCGTCCAGCACCAGCTGGAGCAGGCCGTCGGCCGCGGCCCCTGAGCTCTTCCCCGGCGGCGCGGGGGCCGGGCTCTTGGCGGTCACATCCGTGCTCATCGGGATACCTCTTTGTCCTTTGTCATCTGACGCATCAGCGATTCCTGCGAGGCCTCTTCCCGCGAGAACTCGCCGGTCAGCCGCCCCGCGGCCATCGTGTAGATGCGGTCACACATGCCGAGCAGCTCCGGCAGCTCGGAGGAGATGAAGACGACCGCCTTGCCCTGGGCGGCCAGCTGGTCGATGACCGTGTAGATCTCGTACTTGGCACCGACGTCGATACCGCGCGTCGGCTCGTCCAGGATCAGCACGTCCGGACCCGCGAAGATCCACTTGCTGAGGACGACCTTCTGCTGGTTGCCGCCGGACAGCTTGCCCACCGGCTCGAAGACGGTCGGCGCCTTGATGTTCATGGACTTGCGGAAGCCCTCGGCAACCTGCCGCTCCCCGTGCTCGTCGACCACACCCCGCTTGGCGACCTTGCCCAGCGCGCTGAGCGAGATATTGCGGTTGATGGTGTCGATGAGGTTCAGGCCGTAGTGCTTGCGGTCCTCGGTGACGTACGCGATGCCGTGCTTGACCGCCTCGGGGACGGACTTCGTACGGATCTCCGTGCCGTCCTTGAGGACCGTGCCGCCCGCGTAACGGCCGTACGTCCGCCCGAAGACGCTCATCGCGAGTTCGGTGCGGCCGGCGCCCATCAGGCCCGCGATGCCGACGATCTCCCCGCGCCGCACCTGGATCGACACATCGTCGACGACCTTGCGCTGCTGGTCGATCGGGTGGTGCACGGTCCAGTTGCGGATCTCAAGGGCGGGGGCCGCGCCCTCCTCCGGCTCGTGCGGGCTGCGGTCGGGGAAGCGGTTCTCCAGGTCCCGGCCGACCATGCCGCTGATGATCCGGTCCTCGGTGGTCTCCGGCGCCTTCACATCGAGCGTCTCGATGGTCTGGCCGTCGCGGAGGATCGTCACCGAGTCGGCGACCTTGCGGATCTCGTTGAGCTTGTGGGAGATGATGATCGCGGTGATGCCCTGCTTCTTCAACTCCAGGATCAGATCCAGGAGTTTGCCGCTGTCCTCGTCGTTCAGGGCCGCGGTCGGCTCATCGAGGATGAGCAGCTTCACCTTCTTCGACAGCGCCTTCGCGATCTCCACCAGCTGCTGCTTGCCCACGCCGATGTCGGCGACGCGGGTGTCCGGGTGGTCGGAGAGGCCGACCCGGCGCAGCAGTTCGGTGGCGTGCCGCAGGGTCTCCCGCCAGTCGATGAACCCGCCCTTGGCGTGTTCGTTGCCGAGGAAGATGTTCTCCGCGAGGGAGAGGAACGGCGACAGCGCCAGCTCCTGGTGGATGATGACGATGCCGCGCTGCTCGCTCGCCCGGATGTCCTTGAACTCGCAGACCTCCCCCTCGAAGAGGATGTCCCCCTCGTAGGTGCCGTGCGGGTGGACGCCGGAGAGGACCTTCATCAGCGTCGACTTGCCGGCGCCGTTCTCCCCGCAGATGGCGTGGACCTCGCCCTGCTGGACAGTCAGTGTGACGTCCGACAGCGCCTTGACGCCGGGAAAGGTCTTGACGATCGAGCGCATTTCCAGGACGGGTCCCGCCATGGTCGTGCCTTCCAATCAGAGTGGGCGGGCGGTTACTTGAGGTCGCTCTCCTTGATGTAGCCGGAGTCGACGACCTCCTTCTGGTAGTTGGTCTTGTCGACCGCGACCGGCTCCAGCAGGTACGCCGGGACGACCTTCGAGCCGTTGTCATAGGTCTTGGTGTCGTTGACCTCGGGCTTCTTGTCGTTGAGCAGGGAGTCGACCATCCCCGAGGCGACCTTGGCGAGCTCGCGGGTGTCCTTGTAGACGGTCATCGACTGCTCGTCGGCGATGATCGACTTCACCGAGGCGACCTCGGCGTCCTGACCGGTGACGACGGGCAGCGGCTTGCTCTTGGAGCCGTAGTCGTCCGACTTCAGCGCCGACAGGATGCCGATCGAGATGCCGTCGTAGGGCGAGAGGACCGCGTCGACGCGCTCGCTCTTGTACGCCGAGGTCAGGATGTCGTCCATGCGCTTCTGGGCGGTGCCGCCGTCCCAGCGCAGGGTGGTGACCTGGGTCAGCTTGGTCTGGCCGGAGCGGACGACGAGCTGCTTCTTGTCGATGTAGGGCTGCAGGACCTTCATCGCCCCGCCGAAGAAGTAGCGGGTGTTGTTGTCGTCGTTGGAGCCGGCGAACAGTTCGATGTTGAACGGGCCCTTCTTGGAGCCGTCCTTCAGGCCGAGCTTCTCGACGATGTAGTTGGCCTGGAGCTCGCCGACCTTCTCGTTGTCGAACGACGCGTAGTAGTCCACGTTCTCGGTGCCGAGGATGAGTCGGTCGTAGGAGATCACCGGGATGTCGGCGTCCTTGGCCTGCTGGAGCACGTTGTTCATCGACTTGTTGTCGATGGCCGCGACGATCAGCGCCTTGACGCCCTGCGTGATCAGGTTCTCGATCTGCGAGACCTGCTGGTCCGGGTCGTCCTCGCCGTAGACCAGCTTGGTCTTGTAGCCCTTGGACTCCAGGTCCGCCACGACGTTCTTGCCGTCGGCGATCCAGCGCTCGGAGGACTTGGTCGGCATCGCGATGCCGATGGTCGCGCCCTTGGTGTCCCCGCCCTCCTCCTTGCTGCCACCCTCGCCGCTCTGGCCGCAGGCGGACAGGGTGAGGGCGAGGGACGCGGCGGAGGCTATGGCGGCGAGTGCGGCTCTGCGAGTACGCATGGTCATCATCCTTGATGTCTGTGAGCAGGGCTCGGTCGGGCGGTGCGAAGACGCTTCGGGAGCTGAAGGGTGCAGACCGAGGGTGTGTGGGATTGTGTTCGACTGCGTCTTCTTCTGTGAAGGGGGTTTGTCCGGAACGTTATGCGGGAGTTTCGAAACGCCGCAGAGTTCCGGGCAGCCGTGAGCCGAGAGGCGCCATGTCGCCGTCAGCTCCGTGCCGTGCGAGCAGGTCCAGTGCCAGCCGGCCGCGCCGTACGCGTTCCCGGGCGGTGGCCAGCGTCAGGTCCCGCATGTGGTGTCCGTAGGGATAGATGCCGGGGGCCTTGGCCAGCCCGAACTTCAGATAGAGCGGTGCGCCGCGCCGGATCAGCTCGGCGACCTCGTACATCCGCACATAGCCGCCGAGATCGTCGGGGGCCTCGATGTACATGTCCATGGGGGCGGCGGAGATCCGCCGGATCTCAGTGAGGTGATCGAGCGTCAGATCGCTGGGCACATTGACCGAGTCGGCGCCCAACTGCTCGTACACCGCGTACGCGGCCGGGTTGACGGGCCCGATCAGCGCGCTCACCTTGAGCGTGGTGTCCGCGGGGATGATCCCGGCGGTTCTCGCCCGGTGCAGCGTCCAGAGCACGCCCTCGTCGGCCACCAGCAGGCACTTGACGCCCAACTCCGTTGCCCGTATGGCGTCTTCGACGCAGCCGGCGACGGCGTCATGGCCCCGGGCGCGCAGTCCGGCCCCCCGCGAGTCGGTGCGCGTGGAGCCGCCGATGTCCCATGTGCCGCGCGGGCCGGTGAACAGGCAGAGCTCGATGTCACGTTCGTTCGTCGCGTCGACCATCTCGGCGATCTCGGCGTCGGTCAGCATCCACACACCGCTGCCCTGGCTGATCCGGTGGATCGGCACGTCCAGCAGCGAGGCTTCCTTCAGGACGACGGCCAGCGCTTCGGGACCCTCGCACGAGGGGATCTCGGTGCGCCAGCGACCGCCGCCCGGGAAGGTGTGGGGCGAGGCGTCGGCGGGGGAGAGGTCGGGCGCGCCCAGGCCGAGGGCGGTGAGTGCCTGCTCACCGGGTCGGCGGGCTGCGGAAGCGTCGGTCACAAGCTGTCCTTCTTGTTCGATATATCGGACGAGGTTCGCGGCTCAGGGTGTGCGGGCTTGGTGTACGCCGGTACGGGGACCGTCAGGTTGCCCCCGTACCGGCGTACGGCTAGGGACGAAGGAGGACTTTGCCCACCTTCGGATCACCGGACCCGACCAGCTCGATCCCCTGCGGGAACTCCGCCAGCGGCAGCTCGTGTGTGACCAGCGGCAGCGGATCGAGCAGCCCGGCCCCGAACACGCGCACCGTGTGCGCCCAGGCGTCCGGCGGTGCCCCGAAGACGGTGTGCACCTCCAGCTGCCGTACGACGAGATCGGTCGGGTCCAGGCCCTGCGCACCCGGCGCCGGGATCCCGGTGAGAACCAGACGCCCGCCGCGCCTCAGCAGGGCGGCGGAGGTGCGCGCGGCGTCCGCGGACCCGGCGGTCTCGATGACGACGTCGAAGTCGTCGGGGAGCACCTGGTCCTTCGTACGGAAGTCGGTGGCGCCGTACTGCCGCGACAGCGCCTCCCGGTCGCCCCGCGTGCCCACCACGAGCAGCTCGGCCGGCGAGCCCGCCTTCAGGAACTGAACGGCGAACATCCCGAGCGTCCCGGTGCCGACCACGGCCACCCGCTCACCCGGCAGGGCGTTCGCCTTGATCGCCGCGGCGGCGATACAGGCGGCCGGCTCCAGCAGGGCGGCGGCGGTCAGGTCGCACTCGTCCGGCAGGACGTGCAGCAGCCGGGCCGGGAGGGTCAGCGTGCCGGCCATGGCGCCCGGCTGGGTGAACCCGGTCTCCTCGTAGCCGGCGCCGCACAGCGTCGTCTCACCGGCGTGACAGCGGTCGCAGACCTGGCAGTTGCGAAAGCCCTCGCCGACGACCTTGCGGCCGACGAGCGTCTGCGGCACCCCGGCGCCGACGGCTGCGACGGTCCCGGACCACTCATGACCCGGCGTGAGCGGGTAACGGACGTACCCCTCGGGCCGGTTGCCCTGGTACACCTCGCGGTCGCTGCCGCAGATCCCGACCGCGTGGACGCGCACGAGCGCCTCGCCGGGGCCCGGCTCACGGGGCGTGTGCTCGATGAGCCGGTGCGCGCCGGGCGCCTCGATGACGACGGCGGTGCTCACTGGGCGCCCTTGGGCTTGCGCTGCTCCCAGCCCTCGGCCCACAGGTCGAACCGGGCCTGCTGCTGCGGGAACTCGGCGGCGGCGTCGGCGTCGAACTCGACCCCGAGGCCGGGGGCGTCCGAGAGGTGGAAGCAGCCGTCCTCCGGGTTCACCTGCGGGGCACCCTTCACGACCTTCTTGATCTCCGCGTCGGCGAAGTCGTTGAAGTGCTCCAGGATCTTGAAGTTCGGGGAGGTGAAGCCGACCTGGAGGGAGGCGGCGGTCAGGACCGAGCCGCCCACGTTGTGCGGGGCGACCAGCATGTAGTGGGTCTCGGCGGTCGCGGCCAGCTTGCGCGTCTCCCAGATGCCGCCGATGTGGCCGACGTCGGGCTGGATGATGTCCACGGCCTGGCTCTCGAACAGCTCGCGGAACTCGATGCGATCGTGGATCCGCTCACCGGTCGCGACCGGCATGTCCACCTTGGCGGCGACCTTCTCCAGCGCCTTCAGGTTCTCCGGCGGGCAGGGCTCCTCCAGCCAGGCCGGCTTGAAGGGGGCGAGTTCGCGCGCGAGGCGTACGGCGGTGGCGGGGGAGAAGCGGCCGTGCATCTCCAGCATCAGCTCGGCCTCGGGGCCGATGGCGTCCCGCACGGCCTCGATGAGGGAGACGGCGTACAGGGTCTGCTCGTGGTCGAGTTCGAAGTGCCCGGTGCCGAAGGGGTCGATCTTGAGCGCCCGGTAGCCGCGCTCCATGACGCCCTGGGCGGCCTTGTGGTACGCCTCCGGGGTCCGCTCCGTCGTGTACCAGCCGTTGGCGTACGCCTTGACCTTGTCGGTGACCTTGCCGCCGAGGAGCTGCCAGACCGGGACCCCGAGGGCCTTGCCCTTGATGTCCCAGCAGGCCATCTCGATCACGGCGATACCGGACATCACGATCTCGCCGGCGCGGCCGTAGTCGCCGTACTTCATGCGGCGGACGAGGTCCTCGACAGCGAACGGGTCCGAACCGAGAATGTGGTTGGCCTCGGCCTCCCGCAGATAGCCGATCAGCGCGTCGGTGTGGCCCAGCATCCGGGTCTCGCCGACTCCGGTGACTCCCTCGTCGGTGTGCACCTGGACGTATGTCAGGTTGCGCCACGGCGTCCCGACCACGTGTGTGCTGATTCCGGTGATGCGCACGGCAGTTGCCCCTTGCTGCGTCGTCGGCTCATTTGGCGTCGCACCGAGCGTGTTCGAGATTTCGTCACACGTTCGAAATGCTGACGTGACAGTAGGGAGGCGGCGCCGGGAGTGTCAATGGGTCGAACACATAACGGTTTCGACACTGCTTTCGATACGGATTTCGGGCAGCCCGTAGCGGTGTGTGGAGGGCGTCTCTGGCGTGTCCAGGCATATCCGTCAACTCGCCATGCGGGAAAGGTTTGTTTCCTACAAAACTTTCACAGCTGTGACTAGGAACCGTGCGTCTGTGGAACCTAGTCTTCCCGCGTCATGGACTACTGCCACCCGTGCCGACGGCACCTGAATGGCGCCCTCGCCTGCCCGGGGTGCGGCGCCACGGTCGAAGATCACCGTGTGTACGCGGGTGCCCCGGCCCAGGCGTACCCGCAGCTGGTCGAGCGCCCCGCGGAGTACGGGGGGTACGAGGGGTACGAGGGGCAGTACGGCGGCGACACGCAGTACGGAGAAGCCGAAACGGCCGCGGACGCCCCGGAGGCCGAGCCGGTCGCGGCGGTCGCGGCGGTCGGCGGGCGGGCCGCGCGTCGGGCCGCGCAGCGGCGTGGCCGCGGGCGCAGGCGCGGTCACGAGGAGCCCGAGGAGTACGCGGAGAGCGACGAGTACGCCGAGTACGAGGACGAGTACGACGACGAGGACGGGGACGGCACCGACCCGGACGAGGAGTCCGGCTCGGGCGGCACGAGTCGTCGCGATCGCAAGGCCGCCGCGCATCGGCGCCGGCGTCGCCGGACACTGCTGATAGCCGCCGGTTTCGTGCTGGCCGCCGGAGGCCTGAGCCTCGCCGAACTCGGCATGGACGCCCCGGGCAGCAGCCCCAGACCGGCGGCCGCCGGGGACGAGTCGGCGGAGGGCGCGGCGGAGTCGGAGGTGTCGCCGTCGCCCGAGGCGACGGACGGGGCCCCGCGAACGGGCTCCGACGAGACGTCGAAGGACCCCTCGACGTCCCCCTCCGCGTCCAAGTCCGCCAAGGACGAGGACAAGAAGAAGGACGAGGACAAGGACGCGACCCCGGACAAGGACCCCCAGTCCGGGACGACGGGCGGCGGTTCCGGCACGTCCACCTCGGCCCCGGCTCCCACACCCACCTCCGCCGAGGACCCGACCCCGACGAGCGAACCGACCACCTCGGTCCCGACCCCGGATCCGGCACCGTCGCAGACGTGCGACCGGTTCCTGTGGTGGTGCACCTGAGCGGCGGTTGTCGTTCACGGCGGTGAACGTCACCCGGTGGTGCCCCCGGCCCGGCGTGCGAACGCCAGCCGGCACAGGGCCCGCCAGTCGACCGGCTGCTTCGGGACGGGCAGGCCCGGCCGCTCGCGCGGTACCCGGACGCGCAGCGCCCCCGGCATGACGCGGCACACCACGGGGGCGGGCAGCCGCAGGGCCTCTCCGTCGACGCCGACCGGGATGTAGGGCGCGTCGGCCTCGACCACCACCTCGTCCGCGGCCAGCGAGGTCAGGCCGCGCGCCTGCTGGCCGCGCAGCAGACCGGCCGCCTGGGCGGCGTTCTCGACGCTGACCCCGATGACGCCGAGGGTGCCGGAGTCCAGCCGCGGCCGCCGGCCCAGACCGGCCGCGTCGCCCAGTTGATACGGGTTGTTGCTGATCAGGACGCCTTGCGGGGCCTCGATGAGCACCTGACCCGCACGCACCGTCAGCCGTGGGCCGACGTGATGGGTCAGCAGGTCCGGCAGCTCCCGCATGATGGTGTGCACCTTGTCGTCGCGGTAGGCGGGGCTCTGCACCACCTCCGCGTACACCCCGAAGGACGCGGTGTTCACATACACGCGCTCACCGATCAGGCCCAGGTCGACGCGGAGTTCGACGCCGTCGGTGAGGGCGTCGAGGCAGGTCGACGGGTCGTCGCGGTCCAGGCCCAGGTCCATGGCGAAGTGGTTGCGGGTGCCGGCGGAGATCACCACGAACGGCAGTCCGTGCGCGGCGGCCACTCCCGCCACCAGCGCCTGGGTGCCGTCCCCGCCGGCGACCCCCAGCAGATCGGCCCCCTCGTCCACGGCACGGCGGGCGAGCGCCTCGACGTCCTGGGGATGCTCCGGATCGAGCACGGCGACCTCGGCACCCAGGGCCCGCGCCTTGGCCACAAGGTCGAATCCGCCGACCTTCCCGCCGCCCGAGCGCGGGTTCATGATGAGGTACGGCGACTTGGGCGGGGGCGTCGCAAGCTGCCGTGGCGCATGCCGCCCGACGTCCGCCGCGAGCGCGGCCCGGCCGATCAGTGCCGCCACCGCCCACAGGGCGAGGGCCGACAGCACGGCCCACAGCAGGCCAACCGCCGCGTAGGCCAGCAGTACGGCGGGTGGCGCCAGCAGGGCCAGGATGGCGGCCAGCGCCCGGACCGGGCCGCGACGGGAGAGGGTCCACCACAGCGCGGCGGCGGTGACGCCGAGCCCCGCCAGGCCGACGGCCAGCAGCCCGAGGCTGTCGATCCCGGCCGCCGACAGCAGCAGCGCGAGCGCCCCGGCCGAGACCAGCAGCGCCAGGCGCGCCGTCCACCTCGGCCGCGCTCCCGGTGACCGCTCGGCCGGGCCGGACGCTTGAGCGGGGTTCCCGATATCGCCCACAGCCGCATCCCATCGCCCGCACTGCGGGCCCGCATCACCTGCGCCGGGTGATCCCGCGCGGGCCGCCCTCCTCAGTCGCGCAGGAAGGTGCCCGTGGCCTCCCTCTCCGGGTCGGCGAAGGGCTGTCCGCTGACGTCGACCACGACATGGCGGATGGTGCCGCCCCGGAACGGGAACGGCGGGTCGTAGTCCCCGCAGACGGCGTGGCCGCTGTCCCGGCCCACACACAGGCCCTCGCCGTTCAGCGCGAACCTGCCGGGCTGGGTGCGGATACGCAGCCGCCCCGTCTCCCGGCCGTCGACGCGCAGCGTCACCGTCCCGACCGTGAGCCCGTCCTCCTCGCGCTCGTCGGCGCGGAACGCGGCGGACAGCACGTGGTCGCCCACCGGGACCCGCTCGGACGAGCCGACCTTCTGCTCCGTGCGGCCGAGCCAGTTGTAGACGTAGTGCAGCCGCCCGTCGAGCAGATACAGACTGTGCCCGCCGAACCGGCCGCCGTGCGCGAACAGCACCCCGCCCGCCTCCGGGGTGTCCAGCCGCACATCGGCCGCCAGGGTGTAGGACCGGCCGCGGATGTCGACCGCCACCGACTCCGGCACGTCCGCGCAGTGCGGGTAGTACACATACCGGTCGCGCGGCTCGGACACCTGCGGTCGCGGCGCGCTGAAGAGTTCCGCCGCCGTACGGTCGTCCAGGGGCAGCCCCCGGTACCGCTCGGCCTCCCGCTCCCACAGGCGCTTGAGCTCCGCCAGCTTCCCGGGGTGCCGGGCGGCCAGGTCGTGCGCCTGGGAGCGGTCCTCGCGCAGGTGGTACAGCTCCCACCTGTCGTCGTCGAAGGAGTTCCAGCCGGACGGCGCGGGCGGGTGCAGGGCCGCGGCGTGCCAGCCGTCGTGCCAGACGCCCCGGCTGCCGAGCATGACGTAGAACTGCGTGTCCCGGGGGTCGAGCGCCGCGGGATCCTCCAGTACGTTCCGAAGGCTCGCGCCGTGCAGCGGGGCCTGCGCATGCCCCTTGACCGTCTCTGGCGGGGAGATGCGGAGCAGGTCGTAGAGGGTCGGCACGAGGTCGACGGCGTGCGTGTACTGGTGCCGTATCCCGCCCGCGTCCCCGAGACCGGCCGGCCAGGAAAGGATCATCGGGGTCGCGATGCCGCCCTCGTAGGAGGCCCAGCGCTTCCAGTACTTGAAGGGCGTGTCGAAGGCCCGGGTAGTGGTTGTACGTCTTCGGGCCGCCCAGGTCGTCCAGGTGCCGGAGGCCGGCCTGGAGGTCCTCGGGGACGCCGTTGAGGAAGTTGTTCTCGTTCAGGGAGCCGTTCGGGCCGCCGTCGCCGCTCGCGCCGTTGTCCGAGACCACCACCGCGATGGTGTTGTCGAGCTGGCCGGACTGCGTCAAGTAGTCCAGTACACGGCCGAGTTGGGCGTCGGTGTAGGACACGAACCCGGCGAACACCTCCGCCATGCGCACGAACAGCCGCCGCTCGCCCTCGTCCAGGCTCGCCCAGGGACGTACGAACTCACCGGGCGGCCAGGGCCTTCCGCCCGGCCCGGACGCATGGGGCTCACCGTGCGGATCGAGCGGGGTGAGCTCGGTGCCCTCGGGCATCAGCCCCAGCTCGATCTGCCGCCGCAGTGTCATTTCCCGGTAGACCTCGTAGCCGTCGTCGAACACGCCCCGGTACTCGTCCGCCCACTCCCGCGGCACATGGTGCGGGGCGTGTCCGGCGCCCGGGCACAGATAGCTGAACCAGGGCTTGTCCGGGGCGATGACCTTGGCGTCCCGGATGAACTCGATCGTCCGGTCGGCCAGGTCCTTCGACAGGTGGTAGCCCTGCTCGGGGGTGCGGCCCACCTCGTGGGGGTGGTTGTCGTGGATGAGCCGCGGGTAGTACTGGTCGGTCTCGCCGCCGAGGAAGCCGTAGAACCGCTCGAAGCCGCGCGCGAGCGGCCAGTGGCGCTTGGCGGAGGCCATGTTGGACTCCTCCGACGGGCACAGGTGCCACTTGCCGACGCAGTAGGTGTTCCAGCCCCGCTCCACCAGCACCTCCGCCAGGGTGGCGTTCTCCGGTGGCATACGTCCGTTGCAGTTGGGGAAGCCGCTGGTGAGCTCGGTGACGCAGGCCATGCCGTTGCTGGTGGCGTTGCGGCCGGTCAGCAGGCAGGACCGGGTGGGGGAGCACAGCCCGGTGGTGTGGAAGTTCGTGAACCGCACCCCGGTGTCCGCGAGGCGGCGCATCGCCGGGGCCCGGACCCGGCCGCCGAAGAAGTCGAAGGTTCCGAAGCCCACGTCGTCCCAGACGACGTAGAGGACGTTGGGCGCCCCGCTCGGGGCGTGCGGCTCCCGGTACGGCTCCCAGTCCGGCACCGAGTCACGGACGTCCCGCGCGATCCGTCCCCAGAACTCCAGCGCCATGACAGCCTCCTCGGTGCGGTCCCCGTGCCATGGCAGCAGGACGGCGGCGGAAGTGTCCTCACCCGGCGTGGGTGATCAGCAGCCGCGAGCCGGCCCCCGCCGACGACGACCGCACAGCGCGGAAGCCCCTAGGTGTGTTGTCCGGGCGGGTTGGTGACGCGGGGCCTGGCACGCACTCCCCCAGAGGGGGGACCCCCAGCCGCGTTGTCGTCGGTCGCCGACGCTCCGCGTCGACTCCCTCCTCCGCCTTGCAACTGCACGCTCCCCCACGCTCGAACCGGCTTCGCTCGGCTCGCGCGGGGGCACCCCCATCGCCCCCGCTCAGGTCGGTCGAGAGGCGCAGTCTCTCTCAGCCGACCTGATCCAAACGACAGCCCCTAGGCCTCCGCGCCCAGCATCCGCCGCAGCAGGTCCCGCAGGGACAGGCGCTCGTCGTCGGAGAGCCCCGCGAGCGGCTCCCGCGCGAAGCGCAGGGACTCGCGCAGGCCGCGGGCCACCTGGCGGCCTTCCTCGGTGACGGCCGCCAGCTTGACCCGCCGGTCCGCCGGATCCGGGCGCCGCTCCACCAGACCCCGCGCCTCCAGCCGGTCCACGATGCCGGTCACGTTCGACGGCTCGCACCGCAGCCGCTGCGCCAGCTTCCGCATCGGCAGCGGCTCCAGCGACAGCAGGCTCAGCAGCCGCGCCTGCGCGCCGGTCAGGGCGTGCTCGGCGGCGGCCTCCTCGTACTCCTCGTGGTACCGGGCCACGACCGCGCCGATGAGGTCGACGACTTCGAGGGTCAGTTCATCCGGACGGCGGGTCTTGTGTGGAGTGGCCATGCTCTCAGGGTACCTCCGTTACTTGACATCCTGAAATATTCAGGAGCATGGTTGTTTAAGACACTGAAGTAAATCGGAAGGGCGCACCCCCCATGAGCAACCGCGAATGGCACCTCCTCTCCCGTCCCGTCGGCTGGCCCAAGGACGAGGACTTCGCCCTGGTCGAGGCCGAGATGCCGACGCCCGGTGAGGGCCAGGTGCTCGTACGGAACAAGTACCTCTCCGTCGACCCGTACATGCGCGGACGCATGTCGGAGGCCAAGTCCTACGTCGCCCCCTTCGAGCTCGGCAAGGTCATGCAGGGCGGCGCCGTCGGCGAGGTCGTCGCCTCCAACGCCGAGGGCATCGCGGTCGGCGACCACGTCCTGCACTTCCTCGGCTGGCGCGAGTACGCGGCGGTGGACGCGAAGAGCGCCGTCAAGGTCGACGCGGCGGCCGCGCCGCTCAGCACCTACCTCGGCGTCCTCGGTATGACGGGCCTGACCGCCTACGCGGGCCTGCTGCGGGTCGGCGCCTTCAAGGAGGGCGACGCGGTCTTCGTGTCCGGCGCCGCGGGTGCCGTCGGCAGCCAGGTCGGGCAGATCGCGAAGCTCAAGGGTGCCTCGCGGGTCATCGGCTCCGCCGGGTCCGACGAGAAGGTCAAGCTGCTGGTGGAGGAGTACGGCTTCGACGCCGCGTTCAACTACAAGAACGGCCCGGTCTGGGAGCAGCTCAAGGAGGCCGCCCCGGACGGCATCGACGTCTACTTCGACAACGTCGGCGGCGAGCACCTCGAAGCCGCGATCGGCGCGCTCAACCTCCGGGGCCGGGCGGTGATCTGCGGCATGATCTCCCAGTACAACTCGACCGAGCCGACCCCCGGCCCGCGCAACATGGTCAAGATCCTGCAGAACCGGCTCCGGGTCGAGGGTGTTCTGGTCGGCGACCACTACGACCTCCAGCAGCAGTTCGTCCAGGAGGTCGGCCCCTGGGTCGCCTCGGGTGCGCTCAAGTACCGCGAGACGGTCGTCGAGGGCATCGAGAACAACCTGGAGGCGTTCCTCGGCGTTCTGCGCGGTGACAACACCGGAAAGATGATCGTCAAGCTGTAGGGTCTGTGCTGGGTTTCCGGTATGCGGTAACTTCTTTCCGAAACCGTCGTCGATCGTGGGCGCGAGTCGCGGCGGACCGAGGAGGAGAAGACACCGCATGTCCATCCAGCAGACCGACGTCCTGTACACCGCCGTCGCCACCGCCGAGAACGGTCGCGACGGCCGGGTCGCCACCGACGACGGCAAGCTCGACGTCGTGGTGAACCCGCCCAAGGAGATGGGCGGCAGCGGCTCCGGCACCAACCCGGAGCAGCTGTTCGCGGCCGGTTACAGCGCCTGCTTCCAGGGCGCCCTGGGCGTCGTCGCCCGCCAGGAGCAGGCCGACGTCTCCGGCTCGACCGTCACCGCGAAGGTCGGCATCGGCAAGAACGACGACGGCTTCGGGATCATCGTGGAGCTCTCGGCGGAGATCCCGAACGTCGACACGGAGACCGCGAAGCGGCTCATCGACAAGGCCCACCAGGTCTGCCCGTACTCGAAGGCGACCCGGGGGAACATCACCGTGACACTCGTCTGACACGGCTCGCTGTGTACGACGGAGGCCGCACTCCTGGACGTGGGGTGCGGCCTCTGTCGCGCACGCTGTCTCAGCTCGCGAGCGCTGCCCGGTGCACCGCCCGCACCAGCCGCTCGTTCTCCGGTGCCGCCCCTCCCGGGAAGGCGCAGCGGCGGCGGGTGTAGCCGTAGGCCAGACCGCTGCGGGGATCCGCGAAGGCCTGGGAGCCGCCCGCGCCGCTGTGGCCGAAGGAGCCCGCGCCCAGGAACGGGTACCAGGTGTCGGACACCGCCTGGAAGCCCAGGCCGAAGGACTTGTGTGTCCTGGTCACCAGGTCGTGGCCGGTCGAGTGGATCTGGCCGACCTCGGCGATCGTGTCCGGCTTCAGCAGCGGCGGCCGCTCGTCCACCTCGCTGACGGCCGCCGCGTACATCCCGGCGAGCCCGCGCGCGGACGCGACACCGCCCGCCGAAGCGGGCCCGTTCGCCCGCACGGCACGGGAGTTGGGGTAGTCCGCCGGCTCCCCCGGTTCCGGCACATGCGTGTTGAAGGCGATCGAGGCCAGCGTGTGCGGCCCGGTCGGCGCAGAGTCCAGCACCGCCCGCTGCGCCGGCGTCGGCGCCATCGGCTGCACGGAGCGATAGCGCGGCTCCAGCTTCTCGGGCAGTCCGAGGTAGAAGTCCAGGGCGTGCGGGGCCCGGATCCGCTCCTCGTAGACCTCCTGGAGCGTACGGCCGGTGGCACGCCGTACGACCTCACCGGTGAGCGCGCCGATGACGAGCGCGTGATAGCCGAAGGCCGTGCCCGGCCGCCAGAACGGCCGCTGGTCGGCGAGACGCTCGGCGATGGCGCGGTCGTCGGCCAACTCGGCCCTGCTGAACCCGGCGTCCAGCCCGACCAGCCCGGCCCGGTGCGCGAGCAGATCGCGCAGGGTGATGCCGCCCTTGCCCTCGGCCCCGAACTCCGGCCAGTAGTACGTCACCTTCCGGTCCGGCTCCAGCGTGCCCTCCTGGACGAGCAGCGCGACCACGAGGTGCGCGGCGCCCTTGGAGGAGGAGAACACGCCGTAGAGGGAGTCGGCGTCGCAGCCGTCACCGGCCCACAGGTCGACGACCCTCCGGCCGTCCACGTAGGCACACAACTGCCCCTCGTAGTCGGGAGGTTCCCCCGCCACGAACGCGGCGAACTCCTCCCGCACCGGCTCGAAGCCGGCCGCGACGGTGCCCTGGATCCCTTGCGTCATCCGCTCTCCTCATCTGCTGCCACTGGTCTGCGCCATGCCGAACAACACCCTTCCCACCTGGGCGAATTCACCCTTGGGATGTTCCCGGAACAGCGGCTCGGTACCGAACAGCACCGCCCGCGGACCGCTGACCACCGCGGCCCGCCCCGCCGCGTCCGAGGGGCCGCCGGAGCCGTCCTGCGACGGCCGCCAGTGCCCGGAGACGAGCGGATCACCGGTCGCGTACGCCTGCTCGACCCGGACGTCAGGACCGAGGTCGGTGAACCACACCGGCGCGTAGACGAAGCCGTGCGACGGCGCGCCCCGCATGAGGAGACTGTCCGAATTCACCACGCGCACCACTCCGTTGGCGTCCTCGTTGCCCTCGACCGGCTTCACGGCCAGCAAGCCGGCCGCCGTGTTCAGCGCGGCGCCCGTGGACC
Organism: Streptomyces sp. NPDC111802; assembly: GCF_055634335.1. Lineage (NCBI taxonomy): Bacteria > Bacillati > Actinomycetota > Actinomycetes > Kitasatosporales > Streptomycetaceae > Streptomyces > Streptomyces sp. NPDC111802. Next base: position 127,950 of record NZ_JBVKCZ010000020.1, read on the forward strand.
CCCGGCCGACCAGACCGTGCCCGGCGAGGAAGGCGTCGAGTGCCGTACGGGCAGCTTCGCTCAGGTCGTCGTGCTCCAGCCCCGCCGACACGAACAGCACGTCCACCGACGACCAGTCGAAGCCGGCGTTCAGCGCCTCCGTCGAGACCGGTGCGACCTCGAAGTTCATCTCCCGCAGCGCCAGCAGCTCACCCGGCGTGACGGCGGCGGCGACGCGGGTGCGGTGGAGCGGGGCCGCGCCCTTGGCCGTCGTGGCGTCGAAGGCGACGTCATACGTCCTCGCGGCCGTCACGGCCCGCGCGCGTGCCGACGCCGGGACGACCGCACTCCCGTCGACCGCCCGCCGCACCGAGACGCCGTCCCTGAGAAGGGAGTTGAGCGCCGCGATCTCGCGCGGGTCGTCCAGGCGCAGCCGCAGATCGCCACGCGGGGCGACGTACCCGACCCGCGCGGCGGCCGACACCGGCCGCAGCGGGGCGCCGAGGAGGCTTCCGCGTGTCACGGGCTCGACCGTCGCGCCCCACAGCCGGCCCAGACTCCAGCCCGAGATGTCGTACATCACCGACACCTTGTCGCTGATGTCCCGCCCGTCGGCGAGCAGCGCGTTCGCCAGCCCGCGCTTGGGCTGGCGCATGTCGACGACGTGCGAGCCCTTCGCATACGTCCGTCCGCCGAGCCGGAAGGCGTGGAGCGCGCGGGTGACGCGGACGCCGTTGGCGAGAAGGTGGTCGACGAGGCGGGCGGCGGCGGGCGCCGAGCGCTGTGCGGTGGGGCCGGCCGGGATGACGTAGGCGCGGGGGAAGGTCGTGGTGTAGACGTCCTCGGGGCCGATACCGGGGACACCCGGGACGGTCCGCGGCGACACCGGTACCTGTGCCGCCCCGGCCGCACCCCGCCGGAAGACCTCGATCTGGTCGGCGACCAGCGAGGCGCGCCTCGCCCGGACGAAGTCGAGGGTGGCGCGCAGGGCGGCCCCGGCGACGTCGACGTTGATCGCGGAGCGGCGGCGCAGCTCGGTGACGGGCAGGGCGTCGTAGTCGGAGCCGTTCACCCGCATCGGGATCTCCACCGTGTGCGCGGCGACCGTGCCGTGGAAGGCCGCGTACTGCGGCGTGAAGATCGGCGGCCAGTCGTCCCAGCCCTCCTCCTGGTCGCGGAACGGGATCTGCGCGGGCTGGACGCCGTCCTCCTCCGGCGTGTGGCCGAGGCCGTTGACGGCGGCCTCCATGCCGAGGGCGTTGGCGTAGGTGTTCTTCAGGAAGAGGTCGTACTCGTAGTTCTCGCCGTGCGGGGGAGTGGTGGGCTCGATCAGGGTGCCGTTGACGTAGCCGTGCAGGTCGAGCATGACGGCCGGCTGCTTGTCGACCATGATCCGGCGCATCGCCCGCACCTCGGGCTGCGAGGCGGTGGCGAAGTCCCGGTTCATGTCGAAGCCGTTCGCGTTCGCGCGGGTTCCGGCGATACGGCCGTCCGGGTTGGCGGTGATGTTGAAGTAGAGCCGGCTGTGGGCGAGGAGGTCGCGCGTCCTGCCGTCCCGCGCGGTCGCGAGCCGCTCGATGAGGGCGAGGGAGGCGTCGGTGCCCTCCCACTCGTTGCCGTGGATGTTGTTGTTGAGGAAGACCGGGGCCTTGTAGGCCCGCTTGATCTCGGGGGACTTGGCGGCGACGGCGGGCGCGTCCTCTATGAGTTCGCGCATCCGCGCCTGGGCGCGGGCCTGGCGGGCCGTCTCCGGAGCGGTGACGGTGACGAGATACAGCCGGTGCCCGCCGGCCGACCGGCCCGCGACCTCGACGCTGACCCGGTCACCGAGGGCCTGGAGGGCGTTCAGCTTCGGCGCGATGGCGTGGTACGGGGTGAGGCCGAGCTTGATGGACTTGTCGGCCGGGTTCTCCGGGTCGGGGGCGAGTACCTGCCGGCGGGGGTAGCCGCGGCCGTCGTCGCCGAGCGCTGCCTCGGAGCCGGCCTCGGTGGCCGCGCCGGCATCGGCGAGGGCCCGCCCGGCCGCGCTCAAGGGCGTCCGTGCGGCGTCCTGATCGAGCGCGGCCTCTCGGTGGACCGGGGGCCGGGGCGGCCGGGGACCCGCCGTGGCGTTGTACGGGGTGGCCAGGAGCAGGGAGCCCGTCGTGGTGAGGGCCAGGGCGATGAGCAGTACGGGTCTCGCGGGAACGGTTCTCGTGGTGCGCACGCGTACCTCCTCCGGAACTTCCTGAGATCGGTACGGCGAGGTGTACCTGTTCGACTCAACCGCAACAAGAGGGAGTTGGTGTCTCGGATGCCTCGGATGGCGCATCTGCGGGCAGCCCGAGGCGGCATACGGTCCCGGCCGAGCGCGCGGTCACCGGCGGTGAGCCCGGCCGTGGAGCAGCTGTGACTCCGGTGTGACAAGTCCCGGCTAGAGTTCGGCTCATGCGCGATCTCGGGGCCGGTTTCAGGTATCTCCTCAAGGGCCAGCGATGGGTGGCCCGGCACGGCAGGCAGTACGGGTTCGGGCTGATCCCCGGCCTGATCACCCTGGTGCTCTACGCGGGCGCACTGGTCGCCCTCGGGCTCTGGGGCGAGGACTTCGTGGGATGGTCGACACCGTTCGCCGACGACTGGTCGAGTCCCTGGCAGGGCGTCTTCCGCGGCTTCCTCACCGCCGTACTGTTCGCTCTGGGCCTGCTCCTCGCCGTCCTCACCTTCACCGCGGTCACCCTGCTGATGGGCCAGCCCTTCTACGAGAACCTCTCCGAGAAGGTGGACCGGGACGTCTCCCCCGACGGCACGGCCCCCGAGTCCGGCCTGCCCCTCTGGCGCGAGCTGCTGATCTCGGCCCGTGACAGCCTGCGGATCGTTTTGCGCGCCCTCGTCTGGGGCGTACTGCTCTTCGCCCTCGGCTTCATCCCGGTCGTCGGCCAGACGGTCGTACCGGTGATCGGCTTCTTCGTCACCGGCTTCTTCCTCACCGAGGAACTCACGGCGGTCGCCCTCCAGCGCCGCCGCGTCGAACTCCGCGACCGCCTCACCCTCCTCCGCTCCCGCAAGACCCTGATCTGGGGCTTCGGCACCCCCCTGGGCCTGGCCTTCCTGGTGCCGTTCGTGGCTGTGTTCCTGATGCCGGGGGCGGTGGCGGGGGCGACGCTGATGGCGCGGGAGTTGCTGGGGGAGGAGACCGTGGAAGGCAGGGGAGGGGAGGAGCCGGCCCCTCTTGACGGGCAGCCGACGAACACCACTCAGCGCCGGTCGGCATCTTCCAGCCCGTCCGGCGTTTGAGGACGAGGCCCGTTCAGGGCCGATGCGGGGGCCTGGGGGCGACAGCCCCCAGACGACGGCAACGACAATGCCGGTTCCCTACGATGCCGACGTCGCCGCCACCGCCACGCCCACAATCCCGCGCACCTGAGCGATGATGTCCAACCGGTTCCGCACGAACTCCGGATCCGTCACCGCTCCCGTCGCCGGATCCGTGTTCCCCGCTCCGAACTGCAGCACCGGCGTGTGCACATGCCCACCCGGCAGCGCCTCGTGCAGCCCCAGCCGGTCCCGCAGCAGCGTCGCCCGGTACGCGATCTCGTTGGAGAGATAGTCCCCACCACCCCCGGCCCGCGCGGTCGAGCCCGGCGTCGGCCCGTCCGGCCGCACGACGGCCTGGGTGCCGCCCGCCGGGATCTCGGTCACGCCGGTGTTGTCGTACACGGGGAAACGCCCGGTGCCGGCGGCGACGATCGCCGCGTAGGGCAGCGTCGTGGTCGTCCACTGCGGCTGTGAGGCCGGATCGGTGACCGGGACGGTCTCGGTGCGGGAGACGTTCTCGTTGTCCGGGAAGCCGCCCCGCCAGGCCCCGTTGGTCCGCTCGACGTCGAACCGCCCGATCCGCCCCTGGCTCACGGTCGTGAAGAGATCGACCCGCCCCAGATACGGCCGCAGCGTCCGCTCCACCGTCCCTTCCGCGAAGTCCTGCCAGCGCACCGGGAACACGGCGGTCTCCACCCGCGCCGGACCGTCCGCCGTCTCGATCACCGTGCCGTCGAGCGCGAGCGCGGTGGCGCCCGAAGGATTGGAGATACGGATGTCACGGTCGAGGGTGAACGGATCGAACCCGGTGACCAGAACCCGCTTGAGCCCGCCGTGCGGATACCGGATGTCGGTCTGCCCGCGCGACGTCCGCTCCAGCACATCCAGCAGCGCGCCCCGCTGCCCGTCGCTCAACCCGAACCCGGACTCCCAGGTCCGCAGCTCCCGGGTCATCGACAACCGGGCCCAGTACAGCGGCCGATCGTCGTCCCGGCTCAGATCACCCCCGACCGGCCCCCGCCCCTGCGCCCGCTCGACAGCCCTGCGCCACAGCGCCGCCCCCTCGCGTACGACGACACGGCGGGCCTGCGGGTAGGAGCGAGCCGCCTTCAGATCCCGGGCGAACTCCGTCGCCAGGACGTCGAATCCGGAGCGGCGCAGTATCTCCTGCGGGACCGCCTTGTCGAGGCGCTGTTCCTCGACGGTCGGCGCGGACGCCGTCCCGGCGGCGGCAGCGGTCCCCGCCGTCGGGGCCGAGAGGCCGGCCAGCAGAGCGAGTCCGAGGACGCCGATCCGAACACGTATGGAATTCAAGGGAGTTCCGGTCCTTCCGTCACGGTGGGGGAGAGCTGCTTCGTGCGGGACGCCGGAAGTATCGCGTGGCGGGAGCGGCCTACGCCATGGTGCGGGCCGGCACGGACGAACGCGGTTGCTCGCCGTGGGGGTTTTTCAATTGATGGTTGCGGTTTCGAGTCCTTCGCGTGTGGCCGAGGAAGGATGGAGACGTGGACGGACTTCGACGAGGAGGCACCCGATGGCGGGAACCCGCACCCAGGCCGACGAAGCGCGCGAGGCGGCCGTCGAGGCTGCCCTCGCCGCGCTCGACCTCGACGCGAAGGCGCGGCTGCTCTCCGGCCAGGACATGTGGACCCTGCCCGCGCTCCCCGAGATCGGCCTGAAGTCCCTCGTCATGTCCGACGGCCCGATCGGCGTCCGGGGCGTGCGCTGGACCGCAGACGACCCGTCCGTCGCGCTGCCCTCGCCCACCGCCCTCGCCGCCGCCTGGGACCCGGACCTCGCCCGCCGCGCCGGCACCCTCCTCGCCCAGGAGGCCCGCCGCAAGGGCGTCCATGTGCTGCTCGCCCCGACCGTCAACCTCCACCGCTCCCCGCTCGGCGGGCGCCACTTCGAGGCGTACAGCGAGGACCCCTGTCTGACGGGGACGATCGGCGCGGGCTATGTGAGCGGCGTCCAGTCCGGCGGCGTCGGCACCACCGTCAAGCACTTCGTCGCCAACGACGCCGAGACCGACCGCTTCACGGTGAACAACACCGTGAGCGAACGCGCCCTGCGCGAGCTCTACCTGGCGCCCTTCGAGATCATCGTCGCGAACGCCCGCCCCTGGGGCGTCATGACCGCCTACAACACGGTCAACGGCACGACGATGACCGAGCACCACCACCTCGTGAACGAGGTCCTGCGCGGCGAATGGGGCTTCGACGGCTGCAACGTCTCCGACTGGATGGCCGCGAGGTCCACGGTCGGCGCGATCGAGGGCGGTCTCGACGTGGCCATGCCCGGCCCGCAGACGGTGTACGGCGACGCCCTCGCCCAGGCCGTACGGGACGGCAAGGTCGCCGAGGCCAAGGTCGACGACGCCGTGCGCAACGTCCTGCGGCTCGCCGCCCGCCTCGGCATCCTGAAGGGCGCCGAGCCGGTCGTCACCGAGCTTCCCGAGACCGTCGACGGCACCGAACTGGCCCGCGACATCGCCCGCCGCTCCTTCGTCCTGGTCCGCAACCAGGGCGCCCTCCCGCTCCGGCCGAACGGCACGGTCGCGCTCATCGGCGCCGCCGCCCGCGACGCCCGCGTCCTCGGCGGGGGTTCGGCGACGGTCTTCCCGGCCCGGATCGTCTCCCCGCTCGACGGCCTCACCGCCGCCCTCCCCGAGGGCACCCTCACCTACGCCGTCGGCGCCGACCCGAACACCGAACTCGGCGTCGCCGACCAGGGCTTCGAGCTGCGGGCCGTGTGCCGGGACGCGAAGGGCGACGTCATCGGCACGGGATCGGCCCCCAACGGGCAGATCCAGTGGATGGGTTCCGACCTCCCCGACGGCGTCACCCACGACACCCTGCACACCGTCGAGCTGACCGGCACCTTCACCCCGCGTGACACCGGCCCGCACACCTTCGGCATCAAGGGCATCGGCGCCTTCAGGCTCACCGTCGGCGGCACCACGTACTACGACGACGTCCAGCGCCCCGCCAAGGACGACCCGTTCATCACCTTCTTCGGCGCCCCCGTCCCGCGCGCCCGGCCCGAACTCACCGCCGGCGAACCGGTCGAGGTCTGCCTCACCCACGTCGTCGAGCTCCCCGAGGGCATTCCGATGAAGGTCGTCGGCTTCACGCTCGCCCACCAGGAGCCGCAGCGCGACCCCGACGAGCTGATCGCCGAGGCCGTCGAGGCCGCACGCGCCGCCGACACGGCCGTCGTCGTGGTCGCCACCACCGACCGCGTCGAGTCCGAGGGCTTCGACCGCACCGGCCTCTCGCTGCCCGGCCGCCAGGACGACCTGGTCCGCGCCGTCGCCGCCGCCAACCCGAACACCGTCGTGGTCGTCAACTCCGGCTCCCCGGTGGAACTGCCGTGGCGCGAGGACGTGGCCGCCGTGCTGCTCAGCTGGTTCCCCGGGCAGGAGGGCGGCGCGGCCCTCGCCGACGTCCTCACCGGCGCCCACGAGCCGGGTGGCCGGCTGCCCACCACCTGGGGCTCCCTGTCCGACGCCCCGGTCACCGAGGTCGTCCCCTCGGCCGGTGAACTGCCGTACACCGAGGGCGTCTTCATCGGCTACCGCGCCTGGGAGAAGGCGGGCCGGGCCCCGTCGTACCCCTTCGGACACGGCCTCGGCTACACCGACTGGACGTATGAGTCCGCCGAGGTCCAGGGCACCACGGTCACCGTCCGCGTCCGCAACTGCGGTGAGCGTGCGGGACGCGAGGTCGTGCAGGTCTATCTGGCGCCGAGCGAGCCGGACGCCGAGCGGCCCGCGCGGTGGCTGGCCGGGTTCGCGGGCGTGGCGGCGGAGCCGGGGGAGCGGGCCGAGGCCGTGATCGGGATCCCGCGCCGGGCGTTCGAGACGTGGGACGAGACGACCAATTCGTGGACCCTTGTGAAGGGTTCGTACGAGATCCAGGTGGGACGCTCGATCGCCGACCGCCGGGTGACGGCGACGATTAACGTCTGATCCGGGAGAAGTACCCAGGAACAGCCCCGGTCCAGGTCCTGACGCCCGGGCCGGGGCTCGTGGGTGCGGCGGATCCGTGGGTGAGGTGGATCAGCGCACCGAGAAGCCGTACACCGTCTCCGAGCGGAACACCTCGCCCGGCCGCAGCACCGTGGTCGGGAAGTCGGGCCGGTTCGGCGAGTCGGGGAAGTGCTGGGTCTCCAGGGCGACGCCGTCGCCGGGGGCGAAGGGCCCGGTCAGATGGTCGGCGGTGTAGAGCTGCAGGCCGGGCTCGGTCGTCGCCACCGTCAGCGCTCGCCCGGTCGACGGGTCGTACAGCTCGGCGACCTCCCGCGGGCTTACCGTCACTCCCTTGTCCAGCACGAAGTTGTGGTCGTACCCGGCACCGACCTTGCGTGCCTGACGGAAGTCGAAGCGGGTGCCCGCGACCTCGTCCAGGGAGCCGGTCGGGATGAGACTCTCGTCCACCGGGGTGAACCGGGAGGCGGCCAGCCGCAGTTCATGGCCGCCCGCGTCGCCGGACCCCGCCCCGGCCAGATTGAAGTAGCTGTGGTTGGTCAGGTTCACCACGGTCGGCGCGTCCGTCACCGCCTCGTACGCGATCCGCAGCGCGCCGTCGGCATCGAGCGTGTAGGTCACCGAGACCTCCAGCAGCCCCGGGAAGCCCTCCTCGCCATGCGGGCTGACCCGGTCGAGGCGCACCCCGTGCTCGACCGGGGTCACCTCCCACACCCGCTTGTCGAAGCCGTGCGCGCCGCCGTGCAGGGAGTTGGGCGGGCTGTTGGGTTCGAGCGTGTACGTCAGACCGTCCAGCGGGAAGCGGGCGTGCGCGATCCGGTTGGCGTACCGGCCGACGAGGGCGCCGAGATACGGCCCCGGGTTGTCCAGGTAGCCGTCCAGGTCGGCGAACCCCAGCACCACGTTCGCCGCGTGCCCGTCCCGGTCCGGCACCTCGAGCGACTGTACGATCCCGCCGTACGACAGCACCCGTACCCGTACGCCCGCACGCTCCAGGGTCCAGCGGTGGACCTCGGTGCCGTCCGAAAGTGTGCCGAAGTGTTCGCTCATGAGCGGAACACTAGTTCGTGACCGTGCGGTAGGCGATCTCGGCCAGCCGTGCCTGACCGTTGACACTCGGATGGAACCAGTCCCACTGGCTCAGCTGTTGGCCGTCGAAGCGGAACTCGTACACCGCCCCGTCGTCGAAACGACACCGGAGGTCCTTCTCGCAGACCTCCTTGAGCACCTTGTTGTACGCCTCGACCCGCGCCTGCACCGTCTCGCGCCGCTCGTTGGCCGCCGCCGTGAGGGAGTCGGCGTCGCCCAGCATCGACGGGCAGATGCCGAGCTTCCACACCTGCTTGCCCAGCGGGTTCGTCCGGCCCTGCTCCCACAGCCGCATCAGACTGGGCACGCTCGCGACATACACCTGGGTCTTCGGCAGGGACTTTCGCAGCGTGCTCATCGCGTCCTCGAACTGCGTCCGGAAGTCGGCCTCCGACGTCATGCCGCCGGTCGACGCCCGGCAGGCGTCATTCGCCCCCGCCATCACCGCGACCAACTCCGGCCTACGGGTGACCGCCTGGGCCATCTGCCCGGCCACGTCCGTCATACGCGCCCCGGTCACCGCGTAGTTCCAACTCCGCTCGGCCGCCTTCGCCCTCCCCAGCAGCCGTACCGCCAGACTGTCGACCTTCGGGCTGCTGCCGGTCGCCCAGGAGACCTCGGGACAGTCCGCCAGGACACCGCAGGCGTCGAATCCACGGGTGATGGAGTCGCCCACGGCCGCGACCGAGGCGGGGCTGCGGTCCCAGGCGGGCGTCGGCTTCGGCGACGGACGGGCGCCGCGCGTCTCGCTGCCGGACGGCGCCGGGGAGTCGCCGCCGACGGCGTCACAGCCCGCGACACCCACAACGGCCGCGGTCACGGCGGCGAAGACAGCGAGCGAAAGGTGCCGTCGCTTCCGCATGCCCTGGTCCATCCCCTCGCTCGTCCCGGTCGGCCACACCCACTGATGTCTCCAACCAATAACAACGCACAAGGGTTCCCGCCCGGATCATGCAACGGCTCACACCCGTACAAGCGTCCCACCGGGTGAATGGCGGACGTTTCACGGCACCTGGACCGACGGTACGTCACACTCCTTGCGCCGCCGCACGGTAGCCTCGCCATCAACGTGGCTGCCCGGCCACGATCGTCCGCCAGTTCGCAAGATGTCCGCTCTGCCCGGAGGTACCGGTGACGACACGTGGAGTTCTGTACGTGCACTCCGCGCCGCGCGCGCTGTGCCCGCACGTCGAGTGGGCCGTCGCCGGGGTGCTCGGCACACGCGTCAACCTCGACTGGATCCGGCAGCCGGCCGCGCCCGGCACCTGGCGCTCGGAGTTCAGCTGGCAGGCCGAGGCGGGCACGGCCTCCAAGCTGGCGTCGGCCCTGCGCGGCTGGCACCTCCTGCGCTTCGAGGTCACGGCCGAGCCCTGCCCCACCGCCGAGGGCGAGCGCTACAGCTGCACTCCCGAACTGGGCATCTTCCACGCGGTGACCGGCATCCACGGCGACATCCTGATCCCGGAGGACCGTCTGCGCGCGGCGCTGGCGAGGTCCCAGCGCGGCGAGACGGACCTGGAGGCGGAGATCGCCAAGCTCCTGGGCAAGCCGTGGGACGACGAGTTGGAGCCGTTCCGGTACGCGGGTGAGGGAGCGCCGGTGCGCTGGTTGCACCAGGTGGTCTGAGGTTCGAAGACATGAAGTACATGAAGGGCCCCCACCTTGGGAGGTGGGGGCCCTTCACGTACGTATGGAAGCTTCTCAGATCGTCCTGAACGCCAGCACCACGTTGTGCCCGCCGAACCCGAACGAGTCGTTCAGCGCGGCGATACGGCCCTCCACGGGGAGCTTCCGAGCCTCACCGCGGACCACGTCCGCGTTCGCCTCGGCCTCCGGGTCGAGGTTCTCGACGTTGATGGTCGGCGGAGCGAGGCGGTGGTACAGCGCGAGCACCGTCGCCACGGACTCGACACCACCGGCACCACCCAGCAGATGCCCGGTCATCGACTTCGTCGCGGACACCGCCATGTGGTCGGCGTCGTCACCGAACACCTTGCGCAGCGCCTTCAGCTCGGCGATGTCACCGGCCGGCGTGGACGTCGCGTGCGCGTTGACGTGCACGATCTCCGCCGGGTCCAGGTCGGTGCGCTCCAGCAGGTTCTGCAGCGCGTGCGAGATGCCACGGCCCTCGGGCTCGGGCTGCACGATGTCGTGCGCGTCGGCGGAGATGCCCTGACCGACCGCCTCGGCGTACACCCGGGCCCCGCGCTTCGCGGCGTGCTCGGCGGACTCCAGGACGATCACGCCGGCACCCTCGCCGAGGACGAAGCCGTCGCGCGCGACGTCGTAGGGACGCGACGCGCCCTGCGGGTCGTCGTTGTTCTTGGACATCGCCATCATGTTGCCGAACGCGGCGATCGGCAGCGGGTGGATCGCCGCCTCCGTGCCACCCGCGACGACGACGTCGGCGCGGCCCGTGCGGATCATCTCGATGGCGTAGCCGATGGCCTCGGCACCCGACGCGCACGCGGAGACCGGCGTGTGCACGCCCGCGCGGGCGCCCACGGCCAGACCCACGTTGGCGGAGGGGCCGTTCGGCATCAGCATGGGGACGGTGTGCGGGGAGACGCGGCGGACGCCCTTCTCCTTGAGCACGTCGTACTGGTCGAGCAGCGTCGTCACGCCACCGATGCCGGAGGCGATGACCGCACCGAGGCGGTCGGGGTCGACGGTCGGGTCCTCGCCGGCCTTCGCCTCGAACCCGGCGTCCTTCCAGGCCTCCTGGGCGGCGATCAGCGCGAACTGCGCCGAACGGTCCAGTCGGCGGGCCTGCGGCCGCGGGATGACCTCGGTCGGCTCCACGGCGACCGGCGCGGCGATACGGACCGCCTGGTCGGCGGCCCACTCCTGCTCCAGGGGCTTGACGCCGGAACGTCCGGCGACCAGGCCCTCCCAGGTAGAGGCTGCGTCGCCACCCAGCGGTGTGGTTGCGCCGATACCGGTGACGACCACGGTGCGATTGGTCGGGCTCACGGGAATTCTTTCTCCAACGGATACGAGGATTCAGCGGCGCCACCGCCGGGTGGCGGGGCAGTCAGCCCAGCGGCCTGATCGGTGATCAGCCCTGGTGCTTGAGGATGTAGTCGGTCGCGTCACCCACGGTCTTGAGGTTCTTGACGTCCTCGTCGGGGATCTTGACGTCGAAGCGCTCCTCGGCGGCGACGACGACCTCGACCATGGACAGCGAGTCGACGTCCAGGTCGTCGGTGAAGGACTTGTCCAGCTGGACGTCCTCAACCGGGATGCCGGCGATCTCGTTCACGATGTCGGCGAGACCGGCGACGATCTCTTCCTGAGTGGCGGCCATCTTGGCGCTCCTTCGTAGATATCTCAGAGGGTTTGGCGCCCGCCGCGGCAGCGGCAGGTGGTGCGTTTTTTCCGTTCCGGATCGCATGATCCGGCACGGAGTGCCTAGGGGAGAGTAACGACCGTGGCGGCGTATACGAGACCCGCCCCGAATCCGATGACTAGCGCGGTGTCGCCGCTCTTCGCCTCGCCGGTCGCCAGGAGCCGCTCCATCGCGAGCGGGATCGAGGCGGCCGAGGTGTTGCCGGTGGTGCGCACGTCGCGGGCGACCGTTACGTGCTCCGGCAGCTTGAGAGTCTTCACCATCGAGTCGATGATCCGCTCGTTGGCCTGGTGCGGAATGAAGACGTCCAGTTCGTCCGGGGTGATTCCGGCCGCGTCCAGCGCCTGCTGGGCGACCTTCGCCATCTCGAACACGGCCCAGCGGAAGACCGCCTGGCCCTCCTGCGTGATCGCGGGGAACTTCACGTTGCCCTCGCTGTCCAGCGGGAGCTTGGAGAGATCGCCGATCCGGTACTCGTCCCACGGCACCGTCTGCTTGATCGTCTCGGACTTGTCGCCCTCGGAACCCCACACGGTCGGGCCGATGTGCGGCTCCTGGGCGGGGCCGACCACGACCGCGCCGGCGCCGTCGCCGAACAGGAAGGCCGTGGCCCGGTCCTCCAGGTCGGTGAGGTCGCTCAGCCGCTCCACGCCGATCACGAGGACGTACTCGGCCGAACCCTCGACGATCATGCCCTTGGCGAGCGTCAGGCCGTAGCCGAAGCCCGCGCAGCCGGCCGAGATGTCGAAGGCGGCGGCCTTGTTCGTGCCGAGCTTGTCGGCGATCTCGGTCGCGACGGCCGGGGTCTGCCGGAAGTTCGAGACGGTCGAGACGATCACGCCGCCGATCTGCTCGGCGGAGATCCCGGCGTCGGCGATCGCCTTGCCGGACGCCTCGATCGACATCGCGGCGACGGTCTCCTCGTCGTTCGCCCAGTGCCGCGTCTCGATGCCGGAGCGCGAACGGATCCACTCGTCGGACGAGTCGATCTTCTCCAGGATCACCTCGTTGGGCACGACCCGCGTCGGGCGGTAACCGCCCACACCGAGGATGCGTGCGTACGGGGCGCCCTTGCTGGGCCTCAGCTTCGCCATGCTCCGGGCTCCTTGTCAGGCGTGCTCTGCGATGAGCTCGCGAGCAGCGTCCAGGTCGTCGGGGGTCTTGAGCGCCAGGGTCTTCACACCCGGCAGCGCGCGCTTGGCCAGACCGGTCAGCGTGCCGCCCGGGCACGCCTCGATCAGGGCCGTGACGCCGAGCTCCTTGAAGGTCTCCATGCACAGGTCCCAGCGGACCGGGTTGGCGACCTGTCCGACGAGGCGCTCCAGCACCTCGGCGCCGCCGGCCACCGTCCTGCCGTCCTTGTTGGAGACGTAGGTGACCTTCGGGTCGCCGGGGACGAGCTCCTTGGCGGCCTCGGCCAGCGCGTCGACGGCGGGGCCCATGTGGTGGGTGTGGAAGGCGCCGGCGACCTTCAGCGGGACGACCTTGCGTACGCCCTCGGGCTTGTCCTCGCCCAGCGCGGCGAGCTGCTCCATGGTGCCCGCGGCCACGATCTGCCCGGCGCCGTTCATGTTCGCCGGGGTCAGGCCCAGCTTCTCCAGGTGGGCGACGCTCACCTCGGGGTCGCCGCCGAGCAGCGCCGACATACCGGTCTCGGTGATCGCGGCGGCCTCGGCCATGGCGAGCCCCCGCTTGCGCACCAGGGTCAGCGCGGCGGTGTCGTCGAGCACGCCCGCGTAGGCGGCGGCGGTGATCTCACCGACGCTGTGGCCGGCGACGGCGCCCGGCGAGATGTCACCGAGTGCCGCGGCGGACAGGATGCCGGCCGCGACGAGCAGCGGCTGCGCCACGGAGGTGTCCCGGATGGCGTCGGCGTCTGCCTGCGTCCCGTAGTGGGCGAGGTCCAGTCCGATGGCGTCCGACCAGGCACCGAGACGGTCGGCGGCACCGGGCAGTTCGAGCCAGGGGGTCAGGAAGCCGGGCGTCTGGGCGCCCTGGCCGGGAGCGACGAGTACGAGCACTCTCACACTCTCTCTTGGGGACGGGCAGCGCCGCCCGTGGGGACAAGGACGAAGAACACGAGGGGGTTTTGTGGGCCCCCGACAAAAGCCTAGAGCTGGAGATCGCCGTCGACCAGACGCCCCAGGATCAGCGCGATGCGCAAGGTGAACGCGGAGCGTACATCGGACGGCGACCAGCCGGTGACGTCAGTCACACGTCGAAGCCGGTAGCGCACGGTGTTGGGATGCACGAACAGCATCCGTGCCGCGCCCTCCAGACTGCTCGCCTGTTCGAGATAGACGGAGAGGGTCTCCAGGAGAGCCGACCCGGCCTCCTCCAGCGGTCTGTAGATCTCCTCCACCAACTGCTCGCGCGCGCTGGGATCCCCCGCTATGGCGCGTTCCGGAAGAAGATCGTCCGCCAGGCACGGCCGCGGCGCGTCCTGCCAGGCGGAACACGCCTTGAGGCCGGCGGCCGCGGCCTGCGCGGACCGGGTGGCGGCCTGCAGATCCGGTACGACGGGCCCGGCGACCACGGGTCCGGCGGCATAAGGCCCGATCAGCGACTTGGCGACGGCGAGCGGGTTGTCGCTGCCGCCCGCGATGACCACCAGCCGGTCCCCGAGCACCCCGGTCAGCACCTGCAGCTTGGCGTGCCGGGCGGCTCGCCGGATGGCCTCGACGGTCAGCTCGCTGTCCCCGTCGGGCGCGGTTCCGAGCACGACACAGACATGCTCGGGCGAGTTCCAGCCGAGCGCCGCGGCCCGCGACACGGCGCCCTCGTCGGCCTCGCCGCTGAGCACGGCGTTGACCACGAGCGACTCCAGGCGCGCGTCCCAGGCACCGCGTGCCTCGGCGGCCTGGGCGTAGACCTGGGCGGTGGCGAAGGCGATCTCCCGGGCGTAGACCAGCAGCGCCTCGCGCAGCACGTTCTCGTCGCCGGGAGCCGCGACCTCGTCGATGGCCGACTCCATGACCTCGATGGTCGTGCGCACCATCTCCACGGTCTGGCGCAGGGTGATGGCACGGGTCAGCTCGCGCGGGGCCGTGCCGAACACATCGGTGGAGATGGCCTGGGGCGCGTCGGGATGCCGGAACCACTCGGTGAAGGCGGCGATACCGGCCTGGGCGACGAGACCGATCCAGGAACGGTTCTCCGGGGGCATCGCCCGGTACCACGGCAGCGTCTCGTCCATCCGCGCGATGGCCTGCGCGGCGAGGGAACCGGAGGACTTCTCGAGCCGCTTCAGGGTCGCGGAGTGGGAATGGGCGGCGTGCGCGGCGGCTGAGGACTTACGGGCTTCGGGTTCGGGCACGGGGACAAGACTGCCTTATCCGGACGCGGGCGCGTGCCGGAGGGTCTGTGCTGAATGGCTCGGTCGCCCGCGGGGCGCCCCCACGGCTCCCTCGCGGCCGGCGTGGTCGGACCGGTGCACGTCGGTGGGCCCTCACCCCGGGTCCGGGTCCCCGGCGAGGGTCGCGGTGAGCTCGCGCAGGTGGGGCTACGGTGGTGCCCGTGATGGACGTACGGCGCGCCGCGGAGCGCTATCCGGGAGGGGATCCGGCCTCCGGCATCGAGTCACGCCACGCCTTCTCCTTCGGCCCGCACTACGACCCCGACAACCTCCGCTTCGGCGCGATGATCGCCTGCAACGAGGAACGGCTCGTCCCCGGCGCCGGCTTCGACGAGCATCCGCACAGCCACACCGAGATCGTGACCTGGGTGGTCGAGGGCGAGCTGACCCACCGCGACTCCACCGGCCACGAGACCCGGGTCGGCCCCGGGGACGTGCAGCGGCTCAGCTCGGCGGGCGGGGTACGGCACGTGGAGCGCAACGACGCCGGCACGCCGCTGACCTTCGTCCAGACCTGGCTGGCCCCGCTGACGCCGGGCGGCGACCCGGCGTACGAGATCGTCCACGGCATCGCGGACTCCACGCCGTACGCCGTTCCGGAGGCGGGCACGATGCTGCATGTACGCCGTCTGGCGGAAGGGGAGCGAACGGCGGTGCCGGACGGGGCGTATCTGTACGTGCATGTCGTGCGCGGTGCGGTACGCCTGGACGGCGAGGAGCTGGGCGCCGGGGACGCGGCGCGCATCACGGACGCCAAGGACATGGAGGCCGTGGGGGTGAGCGCGGCGGAGCTGCTGATGTGGGAGATGGCCGGTTAGGCGTGGGGTCCGAGATGCCCAAGTGGCTGAGGCAGCGTCAAATGGAGGTGTTGGACACCCGCCCGGCAGAGAAGAGCCGAGTGCATGGCCGGACACAGAGGCGCAGAGGGACGGGGCGACGCCCCTAGAGGGGGACTGCGACGACTCGGTGAGTGGTGCGCGCACCACTTCGTGATCGTGATCGTCGCGTGGGTCGTGGCCCTGGGCGTGCTCCAGGTCCTGAACCACTTCCACGGCGGGGAGTACTCGGACAACTTCTCCCTGTCCGACGTGCAGTCCCAGGACGGTCTGGACGTCCTCAAGAAGCACGATCCGCAGGCCGGCGGCTACAACAGCCAGATCGTCCTGCACGACGACAAGTCCCTGACCTCGCTCGGCTCGCAGATGTCGACCACCGTCGCCGACCTCCAGAAACTGCCGCACGTACTGTCCGCGCAGAACCCGCTGGACGCCACCTCCTCCAAGGTGGGGCCGGTGTCCTCGGACGGGAAGACCGCCTACATCACCATCCGCTTCGACGAGCAGCCCTCCCTCCTCGGCGAGAGCTACCTCGACGGGGTCGACGCCGCCGTACAGCCCCTTCGTCAGGCCGGTGCCGATGTCGAGTACGGCGGAACGCTGGGCGAGCTGGCGCGGCCCGCGGGCAACGACCGGCTGAGCGAGGGGATCGGCTTCGCCGTCGCCATCGTCGTCCTGCTGATCGGCTTCGGCAGTGTGCTCGCCGCCGGGCTGCCGCTGGTCACCGCGCTGATCAGCGTGGTCGGCGGGCTGGCCTGCCTGGGGCTGCTCGCCATCGCGTTCACCTTCGCCACGGTCTCGCCCACCCTCGCCACGATGATCGGCCTCGGCGTCGGCATCGACTACGCGCTCTTCCTGCTCACCCGGCACCGACAGGGCCTCATCGACGGCGCCGATCCGGTGCGCGCCGCCGGTCACGCCGCCGCCACGTCCGGACGCGCGGTGCTGGTCTCCGGCACGACGGTGATCGTCGCCCTGATGGGCCTGTGGGTGTCCGGTGTGAGCTTCATCGGCAAACTCGGCGTCGCCGCGGCCGTCACGGTCGTCTCCGCCGTCCTGGGCGCGCTGACCCTGGTCCCGGCCCTGCTGGGGCTGACCGGCCGCAAGGTCGACCGCTGGCATGTGCGCAAACCCGTCGCCGAGACCGACGCGGAGGGCGACACCTCCGAGGGCACCTGGCACCGGTACGCCAAGCGCGTCGAGCACCATCCGCTGCGCTACCTGTCCGCCGGCCTCGTCACCGTCGCCGTGCTGGCCATCCCGGTCTTCTCGATCCAGCTCGGCCACATCGGCGACGGCGCCGACCCCACGTCCTTCACGGACCGGCGGGCGTACGACCTGATGACGGACGCGTTCGGGGCCGGCTCCAACGGGCCGCTCACCATCGTCATCGACCAGACCTCCGTACCGGACTCGCAGCGCTCGGACCTCGCCTCGAAGGCCCAGCAGGCCCTGGGCGACGAGTCGGGGACCTCCTTCGTCAGCCCTCTGACGCCGACGCAGGACGGCGACGTGCTGGTCGGCACGGTCTACTCGTCGGTGTCCCCGCAGAACAAGGACACCACCGACCTGACGAACCGGCTGGTCGACGACACCCTCCCGGACGCGGTGTCGGGCACCGACGCCATCGGCTACGTCACCGGGACGACGGCCGCGCAGGTCGACTTCCGCGACATCGTCGCGAGCCGGCTGCCGCTGATCATCGGCGTCGTGGTCGCCCTGGCCTTCCTGATCGTCCTCACGGTCTTCCGCGGCCTGCTCGTCGCCCTGAAGGCGGCCGTTCTCAACGTCCTGTCGATCACGGCCTCGTACGGCGTCGTCGTCGCCGTGTTCCAGTGGGGCTGGGGCGGGCCCGCGCTGGGCGTGAACGGCAAGGTACCCATCGAGAGCTATGTGCCGATGATGATGTTCGCCATCATCTTCGGCCTGAGCATGGACTACGAGATCTTCCTGCTCTCCCGGGTGCACGAGGCGTGGCTGCGCACCGGGGACGCGAAGGACGCGGTCGCCCACGCGCTGGAGATCACCGCGCGCGTGATCACCTGCGCGGCGCTGATCATGGTGAGCGTCTTCGCGGCCTTCATCATCAGCGACAACATCGTGGTCAAGATGCTGGGCCTGGGCCTCGCCGTCAGTGTGCTCATCGACGCGACGGTGGTCCGGCTGCTGATGGTGCCGGCCGTGATGACGCTGCTGGGCCGGCACGCCTGGTGGACACCCCGGTGGCTGGACCGGATCCTGCCGCACATCGACACCGAGGGAACCGGCGAGCCCCTGAAACCCACGGCTACAACCGGGCGAGCACCGCGTCCGTGAAGCCCGGCCACGCCTTGATCGCCCATGGCCTGAACGCCCGGTCCGCGGTCGCACCCGCGCTGCCGGGGCCCCGGGACAGGTGACCGTGCCTACAGCTCGGCGAGCACCGCGTCCGTGAAGGCGGGCCACGCCTCGATCGCCCAGGGCCCGAAGGCCCGGTCC